>JAQVER010000004.1 GCA_028697885.1 Desulfocapsaceae bacterium | reverse complement strand
AGGACAGCCATACGAACTTGTAATTTTAGTTAATCAGGGATCCATAACTGAGGGTTATAAAATAGTATTCTCAGGTGGATATACAGGCGATAGCACGCCATTCATGGTAACTGCAGGCACAGGCCAGCAGCAGTTCACAATAGGCAATATGGTGTTTACGAGTGGAGGAACTAAGAGCATAACTGCAAGCCTTGTCAAAGTATAGGAGGAAAAATATGGCAGGATCATGTAATGGAGTATTAACTGTAACAGTGCCTCAAACAGCAGGAAGCGTACTTATCTCAAGCACCCCCCCAGGTGCCGAGATATTTATAGACAACATTGATCAGGGTGTACAGACACCCATAACAGTATTAGATCTACCGGCAGGAGTACACACATATAAACTCACCCTGACCGGGTATAATATAACTACAGGGACATTTACAATAATCTCAGGTCAGACTATAACAGTTGCGACAACACTTACACCCACGACTCCGGCAACCACATCAAATATCGGAACAATAGTGGCAGCAAGTTTACTGACTGTGGGTGTATTAGGAGTTATACTATATAGCTCGCAAAATAAAAATCCCATACCAGGGAGTCGCAGTTAATCATGTCATGTTTTATCTGTGAAGTCCCAGGGCAGAACACCGTAGTCCATCTCGGACTGGTATCTATGGACGCGAAAGACCTTGACGCTGAGATGGCGGCAGGGACGCCTTTTGGAATGAAGCTGAGGGCAATAGCTCAGAAAGTGGAGAGACTGGAATGACATCCACAATAGAAACACTCAAACAAACACCAATAAAAAGACCGAGTAAAGAATTCGTTGAAGCGTTTAATAAGATTTTAAAATTCCAAACAGTTGAGTCATATCCCGACCAAGATCCATTTGTTGTTATGGGTGCGTCAGTGGGTGCAGGATGGCGAACAATATCTCTTCCAGCTATATATGCAAGGGTAGTAAGAAGCACGGACGGTAGGAAGTTGGCATTCTCTACATGGAGCGAAGACGATGCATCGACATTTGTATTTGAGATATCACCGAAAATCAACGACGACGAAATAATAGGATTGGCAGCAGCACATTTCAGTTACACATTTGAAACTATCCCCACCGCAATACATCACGAAGAAACAAGAGGTGTAACCCTTTCCGAACTGAAGCAATACAAAGTAGAAATGCTTGAAGACGGATCAATAGTTAAAAAAGAAGGTAGGGATAAATATAGGGTAGCTTTTAAAAAGATACAATTCTGGCCACAGTTTAATTCAAGAGAAGAAGCTGTAGCTTATATCAACGACGCAATCCCACGGATTCGGGCGGCAGCAAGAAGGGTAATTAGCCAAGAGTATAAAGAATTTAAATTAATAGAAGACGCAGAAACCTTCTTCAAAGATAAAAAAATTATTGATTATTTACCATTCAAAGTATTTAATGGAAAGGGACCTAACTGCGAATGGATGTATTTTGAAGGGAAAGAGGGGATAATTGATTTAAAATGGTCATGGACATGCAAACATCAGATTTCAGAATGGGTACTATTCTGGGAAGGTAGTTAGATGATCGCAGCCATAGTCCGTCCTGAAATGGCAGATCCCTCAGACCCTACACATATCACATACCAGTGGGGAAAAACTATAATAGATTACGCCCTGGCTAACGGGGTAGACGTTCTTGACGTTACGGGACAGTGGGTTGAATACAATAACATCACAAAATTGCTTACTAACAATCACCCGGATTTATTCGTTTACACCGGTCATGGATGCAAGAACTTCCTTGCAACACAAAACGGCTGCAGCATTACGAACGGATGGAAAGAAGATGTGTGCAGGTCACAATGCAATAAACCTCCGAACCTTAATCTTCTCAGGGACGCTATCATAGTGACGTTCAGCTGCCATTCGGCATCGCAACTCGGTAAGTGCGCGATAAAATATGGGGCGAAGGCGTATGTCGGATTCACGGATTATATGATGTTCACAAGCGACGGTTTGGGATCCCAGGATATATTCAGGGATGCACTGATCCCCATGGCACTTGAGCTTATTAATGGCAGGACAGTTGGCGAAGCAGTTGAGATAACAAAAACAGGACTCTATAAAGCAGCAAAACAATGGAAGCCAATAAAATACATGGCGATCCCGCTTTATTGGAATTATGAGTATATGCAGGTACTTGGAGACATGAACGCAAGATTAGGAGGATAATATGGCAGCACATCCGTCAATAGTAATCGGAGCATCAACAGGATATGTTCAAGATCAAAACACAATGATATTAATGTGTTTATACGAGAACAAGGCATCATTGGGATATACATCTGGAATGGCAAAATTCCTGGGCAGCGAACACGACAAGGCTGTGAATATGTGCTGGCAGGATCCCGCAGATGCGGCATTAATATGTGTAAATACAACAGCATATAACCTCAAAGGCAAAGCCAGGATCGTCGTTGCCGGACGGGGAAATTTTAATTATGGTTGTCTGGAATCGTTTGGTTGCTCGGCAGGCGATGACTGCGCAAATCATACATGCGCTACATGGGGTACTAGGATAAGTTTTGAAACCGATATCACGACCAGGCCATATAATAACATTACTCCTCCAGCACCGACCGGGTTAACAGTAACTCCCGGAAATGGGGCGCTGACATTACAATGGAACACTGTAGACGACCCAACAGGCGGAGAAGTATTTGCGTATTATATTGCGATTTTAGATGCGGGTACCCCTGTCAGTACAGGGCATGTGGAGGCGGGTTTGAGGAATGTAACAATAGGCGGCCTTACAAACGGCAAGTCATACTCCATAGAAGTAAAGGCTGTAAGCCATAATAATTTTGCAAGTGCAGCAGCAACAAAATCGGGTACACCGGTTGGGGCGACCAATCCTGTAGTATATAACATCCTTACAATCCCGGATAGCCCGGTAGCCGGAGCATTATTCACAATAAAAGCTCAGATAGCAAACACCGGTCCTGATGGAAAAGTAAGGGCGGTGTTCAGGGTGAACGGGACGCAGATATCCGATCAGAACAGTACCCTTAACACGTTCCCAGGAGGCAGTCTTTGGGATCCGGTTATTACGTACACGATGCCGGCTACAGCAACAACCATAACAGTCGATGCGTATGGATGGGATGGGACTAACTGGACATCAGCGCCTACAGGTACGATGTCAATTACAAGAACGCCCGGAGCAGTACCATGTACAAGCGTAACCCTAACTCCCTTCGCTATAAACCTGAACGCTGGCGATAAGGCAACATTCACAGCAGCGGTAACACCTGCAACGACAGCATTTGACGTGCAGTTTAAGGACAGGGCGGGAACTCTATTAGGATCCTGCAAAACATCGGGAGGAAGCTGTACTTATATCTGGGATTCCGCGGGAAAACCGGCAGGGACTTATTACGTCACGGCATCAGTAGCACAGGGCAGCTGTACAAGTACGGAATCTACAATACAGCTTTCAGCTCCCACACGCCAGTGGAACGTCAATGTATATGTCAAAGACTCAATAACAAATAATCCGATATACGGAGCAACCGTAACCATAGGGACACAGAGCAAGCAGACAGACGCAAACGGATATGTTCAATTCAGGGTAGACGAAGGCACCATAACAATTTTAATAAGCAGTACGGGATATAACAATTTTACAACTGTTGAATCCATATTCTCGGATAAGACGTTTAATTATGTATTATCGCCCACAGGAATATCAAAAGGAACTATACAATTCATATCTGTGCCATCAGGCGCGGAAGTATTTGTAGATGATATGGATCAGAGTGTAAAGACACCTGTTACGGTTACTAATATAACAGCGGGAGACCATACCTTTACATTGAAACTTACGGGTTATAACGACACGGTTGGAAATATAACTGTAGTTGGAGGCAGTACAGTACAAGTATATGCCGTGTTATCTCCAATAACACCGACTACAGGTAGCCTGAATATAACCAGTGTTCCCGCGGGTGCCGAGATAATTATAGATGGCCAGGATCAATCGCAGGTAACTCCCCGGACAATAACAAATATAACCCCAGGAAGTCATGCGGTAAAACTTACTAAAACAGGTTACGCGGATTTCACAGCACAGGTAAACGTCACTGCAGGGACGACCACTTACCTGAGCGTAACCTTAACAATCATACCAGGCATCGGTACCATTGAGATATCCTCAATACCATCAGGAGCAAGAGTATTCATAGACGGCCAGGATCAATCCCTGATAACCCCTGCAACAATAACCAGTATCCCGGAGGGAAGTCACGCATATAAACTCACGCTCGCGGGGTATAACGATGCCACCGGGAATTTTATAATAACGTCAGGACAGACTACAACGGTGTCAGCAACTTTGGTACCTGCAACAGGGCTGAAATGGAAATGCTCAGGGTCACCAGGCTACACCTGCGGGCAAACAGCAGACGGTATATTTAATAGCCAGGCAGAATGTCAGGGTGCATGCAAGGCAGCATCAAACACAGGAACGATACTAGTTGGGACTATATTAGGGCTTGGAGCAATTGGAGCTATAGTATATTCTTCATCAAAAAACGAAAAACAATTACCTTATAATTTACCACGGAGCAGTAAAAAATAATAGGAGTTAAAAAAGAATGGTTTCAGAAGAATTAGCGTTAATTGAACGCCTTGGGATAGGAGGATCCGCATTCTTCCTGGTTTATTTATTACTAAAACGAATGCAGGAAAAAATGTTTGAAATATCAGATAAAATGATTAATCTTACAGAAAACGTAATTAAAGAAAACACAAAAACACTTCAACAGATGCGTGATGCCATGGAAACGCACGTAAAACAAAAAGACCCCTTAATTCAGGAATTCAAGGAGTGTAAGCGAGAAAGAGACGAATTCTTAAGGAGATTAGAAGACAAAGTAAGGACTGAATAATATGGTAGAATTACAGGCAGGGCAAACAGTACGGGTATGGGTAGCAGTAAGTGATTTCTGCGGTGAAAGTAACCAGGCGATCTACATATCAGACGTTCTTTTTGACACGATGCCCACACCATTGCCTGCCGGGTGTCTGGATGTATCTGGAATCGGGGTAGGGTTCAGGCTTGTAACCCTTTCTGACAGTGGAAAGTGCAGTATGTGTTCACCAGGGAAGGTATATTCCACATGGGGCTCAGCGAACACAGACGCCAATGGGCTTGCTTACATAGATCATATACTTACTAACGAAGACCAGGCCGCCTATCAGGATGCAATTTTGCAAGGCGACACTTTAAAAATACTTGCGTGCATCACAAACTCAAAAGGTCAGCAAATATCAGCCCACAGGTGTTCGGATACGTTAACTATCCTTCCCGGCGTGGCACCAACCCATTATATCAGCTTAAGTATGGGTTTTGTGCCGCCAGAGCTTGTGAATTATTTTCAGACTTACATCTCTGCAATAAGCGAATATCTTATGACATATATCGCCCCGCCCCCGGCGCCCTGGCAGTATTTGTACACTACCTACGATGCCGTGGCAAATGAATTCAATTTATGGTTTTATACACCAAGCCAGGCGATTATGTCCATGAGTGATATAAAAGGCGATCGTGGATTTATGCAGTATGCCGGAGTAAGAGGGGAAAAACAGGTACGATATGGGTTCATGAGCATTGCAGATGATGTGCAGGCACTACATGATTGGATTACGGCGTGGATCCCTTTAATAGTAGGTGTTATCTTTATTCTTCTCGCGGTAGCGGCGGCAGTGGGAGGATACGGAATTATACTAATACTTATGCTGTTATTTTCAGGTCTGGCAATTTTATCATGGAAAGTCATTGATGCAACAAATAAGCAGCTTTTGGCAGAAACCAAAGCTACTAACCTGGATATGCAGCTTCAAGCAAACAACAAGGAAGATCAGGCAAGGAACACCATCGAAGGCGTCTGGAGTAACTCACTAAAAACACAAACTGACTGCACAACTCGGTTGCAAAACCATAGGGATGCACATCTTGCAAAATTAAACGGATATCTGGATCAGTACGCGAAATATTCTGGACTAGTAACTGAGCTTACAAAAGAACTGAATACTTTTACCACGAATGCAAATGGGATCATCAACGAGTTTAAGACAGTACCATACCTCTCATCTGATACCTGTGATACTTATTTCGTCAGGATGAATAGCGAGATAGGTACCTCAAATGTTGCAGTAAATGACTCTTTAAGCAGGTATATCAAACCCGATGAGACTTACTCCATTGCATGCAAGGGATGGACAAACCAGGCAGCATGTGAAAAAGGAGGATGCTATTGGTATAATGCTTCCTGTAACCAGTACGAGCAGTGTTGGATATCCGATCCGCTGGGAGGATGTATCTTATCAGCAAAGACCGGCAAGGCTGTAGTAGGAGCTACAGTAGCAATTATCCTATCCGCTTTTGCATATTGGCTTTTCACACGTAAGAGTAAGGAGGTAAAAAGCATATATATTGGAGCAAAGGAGGCTACCACATCAGAAGTAGCAAAAGCAAAGGGAGCATATAAAACAATATTCCCGCCGACTGCAGTAACCAAACCTCTTCCGGTTCAATATCCTGCAAACTCTTCAAGTACTACAATAAGACCTTATAAAGGAGTACCGCCAATAACATGAGTGACGAAGGCCTGATTATATTTGGAATAGGTATGTTGGCTGGCGGATTTGTGGTTTATGTTATCCAAAATAATAAAAATCAGCAGCCAGCAGTATTATCACAGCAGCCACAATACCTTATGACACCCTCATATAATGAATATGAAACTTTGAGGGATAGGATAGATTATTTAAACACAGAACTTCAGCGGGTACGTCAGGAAAACAACGACTTAAAAACACAGCTTAAAATTACAACTTCACAAGGGAAAGAGATAAAATCAGGCGGAATGCCGCAAGCTAAAATAAAGGAAGAGCTTGCAGTACAGAAGGGTAATATCCACGCGGTACAAAACGAAGAAACGTGGGAGATAAAGAAGGATAAAAGGGGAAGGCTTGAAGGAGTAACCGTACACAGGAAGGTGACTCCAGTTGGGTAAAGATCCTGCAGGAGATCCAGAGCAGCTACAGAACAACTTACGGGTAAAACCAGACGTTTATCTGGCAGCTCTTATGGATGAGGTAAATGAGCATTTAATAGAGCTTATAGATAAAATTGGCAGTAATAAAAACACACAAAATCCGTTTATAACTAAATTATATACTAGCCCAGAAACAGCAATCGCAGTAGCTACACTCATTCAGCCGGACTCTGCGGATGTGATAGCAAATCCCACAACAATACCACCCACTCCCGGATATCAAACACACACTATTTATGAGACTTTAAAAAGGTTATCTCCAAAAATAGCAGTAATAAACGATGGTACAGATATTTTATACGTGATATCATCATCAGATGGCCTTACATGGTCGCCTGAAATTACAATATTACCGGGTGAATATTGGGATTTTGTTGATGTGTGGGAACTACGATTGAGATCTCCAACAGTTGGTGATGCAGTAGCATTTACGGGAGGGGTTTACAGGATATCAGAATATAAATTCGGGCTTGCTTATTCTGGATTACAACCAAGTGCATCCGGTGCGTTAGGAGGACCTGCGTTTCCAATAGGAAATACAAATTTGACAAATATAATTGTACAAATATTAGGAACGCCCATGAATGCCGTATTAGATACGACAACCCCTCTTGGACCTAATGCAACTTACTTTGGAGCAATAAGGGATTTTAGAAATTCAAGATTAGGATTTATGGGTGTTCTCGCAGCAAGTGACGTTATAAGTGCTGCAAATGGTTTCCGGATACAGCAAAGTAACGAAACAGTCATATGGGTAGATGAAGATGCAATAATTACGACAGCTGTACCCGGTGGATTCGCAGGAAGAATAAAATCTGCAATAGCCACACGATTTGCGAGAGTCGCATATACTAATGGGGTGGCAGCACAATCCACATTCTCACTCGGATCAAGAGCAACGATAGCATGAGGAATTATGAAGTTTGAACAACCGACAACAGTTTATAATTCAAAAGGGGATCTGAGCAGCTATATAATTGGAAAATGTGAAGTTTGTGGAAAAGAAATTGACAACTTCAAAGAAGCTTTTATAGAAGATAAAAGCAAGATATATCACGCAAATACATGTTATAAAATATAATAAGGTATTTATATGTCAGAGACTACAAAAAAAGTTATAATCGGAGCAGGCGTGGGAGCATCATTATTAGCATTATATTATCTAATCAGAGGAAAACCAACAGTTCAGCAATCGCTTAATAATATAAAAATCGTATCCCAATATCGTTTAATAACAGATAATATGAGATCTATAACTGATATTATTATTATTCTCAAAGAGACAAAAACCCAATATATCAACCTGGCTTTTGCGAGGATAACACCAATACCTGAGAAATGTTCTGATCTACCGCAAAACGAACAAAACAATTGTAATATTTACGGGGATAGTTTTGAACGGCTTATAAATGCC
The DNA here is from genome assembly GCA_028697885.1 of Desulfocapsaceae bacterium. Lineage (GTDB taxonomy): Bacteria > Desulfobacterota > Desulfobulbia > Desulfobulbales > Desulfocapsaceae > UBA2270. Next base: position 62,849 of record JAQVER010000004.1, on the reverse strand, counting down.
GTATCAGTAATAAAAGCCAGCATACCAGATATTATAATTGGCGGTAGCGTTTCGGCTGAATTTTTAAATCCTGAATGCCGGAACGAAGAGACGGGAGAAGCATTTACAAAAGACCAGACATGGAATATGGCATTAGACCCGGGTAAATGGGGGATCCCAACGACTAAAGAGGACTTCCAGACGAGCGTGGCCGTGAGTCATGGCTGGGCAGTCCAGGGACAGCCATACGATCCGAAAAACCAGATGCCTTTTTATTTTCCAGATCAATCAAATCCAGATTATCAGGATTTATTTTTAAGCTGGGTAAAAAGGCAAATAGATTGCGGAATCACTTCTATATTAATCGATATAAATACGAAGCAGGCGAAGTTAATGGCAGAATTAACAGGAAATATAAACCATATTTCCGTAAAGGATGCATTTGCAGGGGCATCACAAATTGTAGATAGGATACATGAATACGGGGCATCATTTAATATAAAAACAAATGTTATTAGCTGGGCGACAAACATATTATTAAATTCTCCTTATAGATTACCAAGACTCGATGCTGTAATGACTACACCATCCACCCAGGAGATTGAAACGCTCACAATGGATGAAGCAAAGTGGGACGCTTATATAGCAGGTATCAGAACAAAGATGGGGAATGTGCCCATATTTGTTATGTTCGACCAAGGTCCAGATTACAGACCGCTCGAAGCGTTCAGCCAGAAATTAACTATAGACCAGGCAAACCAGTTTTTAAGAATTATTGACAGTTTTTGTAAAGCCAAAGGAATGGTATTTATCTATCCCATACACGGAGGGATCATGGGATCTGCTCCGACAATATTATCATATAATTCCTACAACTGGTATGACTCACTGGCGCCTGAGTTCAGTACATTTGAGACAATCAAGCAACTAGCCAATGGATAGATTAATTAAGAATAGCGTATATAATTTAAAAATATAGAGGAAATTATGGATTCGAAAGGTAAACCGGTTGAAACAAAAAAAAGTGATGTGGGTGGTATGGGACAATCAGATACTACAACTAACACGGGCATTACCCTTTCTGCAATAGTATCAAATCTTGTCAGTATATTAAATGGGATATCACTTCTTGTCAAGAAATTAACAACCCCGGACGATGTTCTTGTAAATTATCCACAGGCTGTAGTGACAATCGCCACACCTACACGCCCTGATAGTCCAGATATAATTGCAAATTCTACAGTGGTGCCCCCTATAACCGGATATGACCGCATTGCTATCTATTACGACCGTCACAGGATGGCTAACAGTATATGGGTAACAAACGACGGCGGGGATACGTTATATGTGATTTCCTCACATAATGGGATTAATTGGTGCGGAGAAAGTGAGATCTTCCCAGGGGAGTCACGGGAGTTTACTGCTGTGTATGAGTTAAGGGTACGGAGTCCAAGGGCATGCACGATGTATCGGGTAACGCAATATAAACCAGAACCAATATTGTCGGCAAATCTCTGTGCTTTCACTGCACAGGTCATCAATGCTCCTATGGCAGGAGCATTGCTTCCAAGCATAACAGTACCTCTTGGCATGACGCTGGTTGTCAGGGCAAATGTGCTGAATAATGGGCAGGTTTTTTTAGCTAATAGCATAGCAAACGCAACTAACGGCGCAATACCAGGCAACAGAAACACATTGAATGCAGGGGATGTAGTGAGATTAAGTATTACCAATGCCAACTTGGTAGCGGTTGCAGGGTCTGCGGCAAATCAGAATGTGGATATTCTGGTAGAACAGAGGACGTAATGGCAGATATACTACCACAAAACAGCATAAAAAATAACGGTAATTTGCTTGTGACTTTAGGATTAGTAGCTGTTTTTGCGGGCTGGCAGGTAAATCCAGCAACCACTACAGATTTAACTAATGAGATAACGAACAAGCTTACCACTCCAGGGCAGGTGGACGGCATTAACGATGCATATATATCATGGGATCTTGGTTCAAGCCTGCGTGTTAGCATCTATACTTATATTTTTTCACTTGATTATGGGCACATACCTGCAGAGATACAGGTGAGCGACGATGGAATAACATGGTATTCTGCAACCGGTGTTGAAAATCAGGTAAATACTTTGAACGGTGTAGCTAAAACAAAGTTCATCCAGCTTCACCTGCCCGCGTTCAATCCGCTGACAGATTCACCCGGAACACATTATTATGCTCTAGAGGTTTCTAATACACCGGGCAAGAAGGCCACAATATATAAATGGAGCATGTACGTCAAAACAGATTCCGGAACCGCGATCCTGAGCAACTCTAACGTGACAGCTTCAAAATCCCTTAATACACTATATAATAATTATAATAGTGAAAGTATGGAAGTATTTGTGACTGCGAGAGTGCAAATCTCTCTTGGTGGAGGCATCGGATATTTCTGGGGCAATGCCAGCGGTAATTACGCATCCGGGAAAGTCGGGATCGAATCAGGATTAATGAGCGAGGATAACACCCTCCAGTTAGTTTTCATTGTACCCCCCAATAGCAATTATACTGTAGACTCATCTCAAACGAATGCGGTAGTCACACTAGAAGATTGGAGAGAGGTACTTATTTGAATGGCTAATATAATACCATCAACAAACATTGGAAATGACCTTCACTCGTACAGAATACATGGGGTAACCGGGGATAGGTATTACACAACTCCTTTAAACGGGACTACCTTAACAACAGCGGGATTAACGGTAGGTACACTCGTTGCACTCCCATTCATAGTCCCAAGAACAATCACCCTTGATAGAATTGCAGTAAATATAACAACAGGAACCGTGGGGGCGTCAAGCACACGGCTCGGAATTTATATAGACAACGGAAATCTATATCCCGGCAGTTTGATCCTCGATGCCGGGACGGTTGACTCCTCGGCTGCCGGAGGCGGCGGAGTAAAAACAATAACTATAAATCAAATATTAATGAAAAACACATTATATTGGCTGGTAGCGGTTTCGGATGGAACCCCTGGATTAAGAGCAGCATCGATCGCAGCCACACTTCCAATTCTAGGATATCCTAACACATTACCAACGACTCCGGGAACTCTATATGCAGTAGCGTTCGCGTTTGCCGCATTACCTGACCCTTACCCCGCGGCCGCGGTTATTGGTTCCGCAAATTTGCCGCTTATATTTGTGAGGGTATTATCATAAGAGGTCTGTGTGCATACCCTCAAAGAAGTAAAGATAGCGTCTCAATACCGCTCGACAACCGACGGCATGAGATTTCTTACCAGTACGGTTTCTCTTCTAAAAGAAACAAAAACACAATATATAAATCTGGGATTTGCAAGAGTAAAGCCGGTAGCAGAAAAATGTTCTGATTTACCATTAGCAGACCAGGCGACGTGCAATACGAGAGGATACAGTTTTGAACGTCTTGCAAACGCAGTATCGGTTATAAAAACCAGCATACCAGATATAATAATCGGGGGCAGTGTCTCTTCTGAATTTTTAAATCCTGAATGCCGGAACGAAGAGACAGGAGAAGCATTTACAAAAGATCAGACATGGAATATGGCATTAGACCCGGGTAAATGGGGGATCCCAACGACTAAAGAGGACTTCCAGACGAGCGTGGCCGTGAGTCATGGCTGGGCAGTCCAGGGACAGCCATACGATCCGAAAAACCAGATGTTATATTATTTTCCGGATCAATCAAATGCGGATTACCAGAAGTTATTTTTAAGCTGGGTAAAGAGGCAAATAGATTATGGGATTACATCTATTTTAATAGATATTAATACAAAACAAGCGAGGCTGATGGCACAGCTAACAGGGGATGTAAATCACATTTCAGTAAAAGCGGCACTTGCAGCGGCATCTGAAATTGTAGATGATATTCATAATTATGGAGTAGAAGTTATAAGCTGGGCAACAGACATATTATTAAGTTCTTCATTTGCCATGAAAAATCTCGATGCAGTCATGACTACTCCATCCACCCAGGAGATAGAAACTCTCACGATGGATGACGTAAAATGGAACGCATATATATTGGCAATTAAACAACAATTGGGCAATGTTCCTATTTTTGTTATGTTCGACCAAGGTCCAGATTACAGACCGCTCGAAGCGTTCGGCCAGAAATTAACTATAGACCAGGCAAACCAGTTTTTAAGAATTATTGACAGTTTTTGTAAAGCCAAAGGAATGGTATTTATCTATCCCATACACGGAGGGATCATGGGATCTGCTCCGGCCGTAAAATCTTACGGTACTTACAATTGGTATGATTCGTTAGCCCCTGAATTCAATACATACGATACGATCAAGCAGCTTGCACAAGCAACAATTCCATCAGTAAATATCGGAGATGATATTCATTCTTATAGAATAACAGGTGTTACTACAGACAGATTTTATACAACACCACTCAGCGGGGCGACATTAACAACAGCAGGTTTAGTCGCGAACACCATGGTCGCAATTCCATTCATTACTCCAAATACTATAAATCTGGATGAGATCGCTATAAACATTACTGCAGGCACGGCAGGGGCGTCAAGCACACGGCTCGGAATTTATATAGATAACGGAAATCTATATCCCGGCAGTTTGATCCTCGATGCCGGGACGGTTGACTCCTCGGCTGCCGGAGGCGGCGGAGTAAAAACAATAATTATAAACCAGAAATTAATTAAGAGTACATTATATTGGCTGGTAGCGGTTTCGGATGGAACCCCTGGATTAAGAGCAGCATCGATCGCAGCCACACTTCCAATTCTAGGATATCCTAACACATTACCAACGACTCCGGGAGTAGGATATGCACCGGCTTTTATTTTTGCCCCATTACCAGATCCATTCCCAGCCGGAGCAAACACAATCAGTACGAATATTCCCTTGATATATGTGAGACTTTTAACTTAATAACGTCATATTCATGGGTAAGTTATGACATTTTGATTTTTATTCTTCTAAAATAGTAACCTTTATTATGACATAATGTCATAGTTTACCTGTCAGTTATGACACTCGGAGAAACACCAGAAGAAAAAGCAATAATGGAGTGATTCTGGAAAAGAGTAATTTTTAAAAAATTTACTCGAGGAGAAAGAGCAATGGAAACAGATAAAGTAAGTGAAATTGAAAAGATAATCAAAAAAGAAATTGAAGATGAGACAAACAGGAAAATTGAAAAGATCCAAGCCATGATAGACAGCGAGACGAAAGAGGCAGTAGGACGCATAAACGGAGTTTATAATTCAGCCATTAACACCCTACGAATGCTTGAATTAGCAGATGCCTCCCTATTTGATTTTTTTCAAAAAACAAACGGAAATATCAGGGTAATAGAATTTAAAAACCAATATGATACAAGCTTAGATATACGGAATTCAGGTATCCCTATATTAAATTATCAAACTTCTATACACTTAAAGGAAAATACAATATATAAACTGATTGTGTTGGCTATAGAGATTAAAGAGGATGGCGCCGGAACCAAAGGATAATTATATGGACTCGGATAGCGAACCAGACCCATTAACGGAATTATTTATCTGGGCAACAATATTAATTTTTATCCTATTTTTTATATGACCAGAACCAAAAACACCAAGGCTAAAAATTGTGCACCTGATGTAGAGGATGCCAATAAACTCAAGGTAGCTGCCGGCGGGGATATAATTAATGCATTTATAATAGCATGTACAATGTATCTTGCGATGGATAAGGGAATGATAGCTCACTGGAGGAAAGAGTGGATCAAGCCCTGGGAAGGGAAAATATACATTCCCGATAAACAGGTATGTGATATAGGGCACGGCGGTTCGACATGTTCATACTGTAAAAAATACGGGCTTAAAGAAAACGGGGTTATCTTCTGGCACCCCAAAGGTCGCACGGTTGAAGCGGAATCAGGACTTAAAAGTTTTATCACTCACAGGAATACACAACCGCGGGAGTATCGGCTCTTCCCATATACCCAGGAAACAGTAGAGCGGATGGTTGCCGCTTATGCGAGATTTCCATTATCAAACAGGGAGATAAACAGAAGGCTTGATGCCATGGCCACAAAAGCAAAAGTAAAACGAAGAATAACTCCACACGGACTCAGGAGTTTTGCGATAGATAATGCATTTGAGATCTTCCAGGGAGACGCAGAAAAAGTCAGCAGGTTTGTGGGCTGGGCCCCGGGGAGTGATATGGCAAAAGAGTACAGGAACGATTGGAATTACCAGAAGGCATTGAATGAAGGAGTAAAAAGGAGTTTGATATGACACAAATAGGGCAATTATCAACAGAAAAAAGCATTGAAACGGCAATGAAAGAGATTAGAGAATGGTTATCCAAGATTAATATTAACGGACTTAACGTTGATCTCAGGCACGATGCAAATATAAATGTAGCAATATTGAGATTTAAATATCAAAACAAGGACTACGAGTTTATCTCAAGGAAACATAACAACTGCAGGTTAAATATGTGGGGGATCGCCAGGGTAATCGAGTGGAGAATAGAACTGGAAGGACATGCAGATCCACAGGTAAAGGAAACTCCTATAAATGAACTGAACTACGCCAAGCTGGGACTATCAATGCTGGCGAGTACCAGAGAAGTACAAGACAAGTATAGGTCGCTTATAAAAACATATCACCCAGATATGGTAAATAGCCAGGAGGCTAAATTAGAATTTGAAAAAAGAGCTAAAGAAATAAACCAGGCATATTCTGAAATAATGAAAGAAAGAGGAATTAAATAAGGTGATTTTATTGGTATCAGTAGTAACATATCGACATATTGTTTTAAAATTTCATAGTACTACCGTTACACCGGAAGAGATAATTGAGATCGCAAACAAGAAGAGAGATGGAGTTTGCGAGCAAATCGGGCATGCTGGTATAACAGGAAACGAGAAAGGCAAAACAGTATTTTGGGAACTGGAAAAGGGATGAATTAAATGGCACGTTTAATACAAGAATTAATAGACTCCGGGGCTGTAAAGTTCGGTGACTTTACCTTAGCCTCTGGAAAGAAAAGCAAATATTATGTCGATATAAAGCAGGCAGTCGGAGATCCAAAAAGACTGGCTTTCATTGCCAATGAAATTTGGATAAAAATACTGTCAGAGGATATAAGATTTGATGTCATTGCCTGTGTAGAACTCGGAGGAGTACCCATCGGCGTGATGGTATCTCAAATAAGTGAATGTCCACTAATAATAATCCGGAAGGAAGCAAAGGATCACGGCGTTAAAAACAGAATTGTGGGAAAGATCAATAAAGGTATGAAGGTATTGCTAGTCGAAGATGTAACTACCACAGGCGGCACAGCAATAAACGCTATAAAAATACTCAAAGAAGCTGGTATGAGGATAACAGACGTAATATCTGTGGTTGATAGGGAGGATGGGGCTGAAGATGCTTTTCGGAATATCGGAGTACGGTTATACTCGTTAATCAAAGCCCAGGAATTGTTAAAGGATGATATAATATGAATTTGAAAAATATATTTTCAAAAACACCTGAGAACACACCTGATGAAAAGTTCCAGGAAGAAAAGGAAATTAGAGCTGCGGTAACAATAATACGCACACTTAGAGACAATAAATTAAATCTCCCCATAACAGGGATGCAGAAGATAATAATAGATGCATGTAACACCATAGACCCCGATCATAAATTATCTGAAAGGGAATTAATACAGAAACTTAGGGAACACAAAGATATTGTAGAGTATTTGAAATCATTAGGTAATGAAACAGACATAATCGATGAAGCCACTATTAAAACATATGCGGAAGAATATTATAAACTTCTCCGGGAGGTATTATCATCCCCGGATCCAAAAGCATGGGATGAGATGGAGTATCATAGCCAGCAGAAACTTACAGTATTATCTCTTAAAACCGTAAGCATTTTCAGGGACCATTTTATTAAAATAATGGAAGAGGATATAACATGCCCTTTCTATGTAAAAAAAGTATTTAATGATTTGATACCAGGACAACCAAGAGATGCAAACGGAATGGCATCCATAGGTCCTACAGAAGAGGAAGAGAAAACAGCAGAGAAAATAATGCGTCTCGTTTGTCCGGGTTTAGAAACCAGTGAAAAAGATGTTTTCCGGGCACTGGTAGATTCATTAAAATGGCGTGGGACTGCAGAGCTAAAAAGGACGCTGGAAGCAGTCAAAAAAACCTCACCTGGGAAACGTAAACTCAGGGGAAGGGAAAGTTGTCTTTTCATCGAGCATACAGACAGTGTGACTTATGTGGGATAATTATGAAAACAAGAATTAAATTTCTTATTATATTTATATTGATACCAAGTATAGTGCCAATATTAAGTCTGTTTATTGGGTTATATTTTGAAACCATGAAGGGTATAGCAATACTGGTTATAGGTTCTGTGGTTTATACAATCGTAATTTTAAAATACGGATCTAAAATAATACTGGAACTCCGGGCAGGTGAACCATGAAACCCACAGATGAAAAGATTATAAAAATCCTGCATAATGCATGGGATCACAATTCAGGTCCTAATATAGCAGATGCACAATTAACGACAGCACAAGTAGCTGCAGTGCTCACGCGATCACCAGGTCATACATTGAGCCTATTAAAAGAACTCCATGGCAGATGCGATAAGATTAAAGGAAATCTTCATGGAAAAGTATGGCTGTGGAGATATAACGGTAAAATGATCAGTTATATGAAGGTGGCTCATAATCAGGATTGATTAGATAAAAAAATAGTGTTATGGTATATTAAATTAATAACTTAATATTAATATACATAGTGGAGTAAGGTGTGACAATAATTATCACAGAGGATAGAAAAGAAAGGCAGTTTATAACTTGCAATATATGTGAGTATTTTCAAATAATAAAAGCGGGGATTGATTATTGTGACTTCTGCAGGAAAGCTCAATCAGAACCTATACCATGCAGGATTCATGTCCCTCAAATAACGATTCTTAGAATGAATAAAAGAATAAAAAACTTATTTGGAGGATCAATTTATGGACAGGGTTAAATTATACTAAATATGAATCAAAAACTACAAACCATTTCAATAACTATTCTTCCCACACATGTGTTACCTGTATCATGGAAAATAGCAAGAAGAATAATAACAGCAAACCATTATTTAGGCTATGCCCCAGCAATGCATAAATTTAGTTTGGGCATATTTTGTGGATGTGAACTTGCAGGCGTAATGATATTTTGCCATCCCGTAGCAAGACTGGAAGATCAGGAAAATACATTAGAATTATCAAGAATGTTTCTTTTTGATAGCCCTAAAAACAGTGAATCCAGGGCATTATCACTAGCTGAAAAATGGATAAGAGCAAATCGTAAAGAAAAACGAATAATTGCTTATGCTGACAGCGGAATTCATTCAGGGACCATTTACAAAGCAGCTAATTGGACTTATTTGGGGATCCAAAGATTATACTCATGGTCAAAGAGTAGACCTAACAGACGCGGTACAATAGGTAATAAAAAATTAAAATTTGAAAGAATAATATCATAATTCAAAAATAAGATTATTTATATTATTCTTCTTCTAATATCTTATCAATTTCACTTAATTTTGCCTGTCCTATCCATATTCGTTTTTTATAGTCATCAATCTGTTTCTGTAGTTTTGATATTTCTATATTATAGCCTTCAATTTCTTTACTTATGATTAATTTAAGCTTTCTTACCGCTATCTCATCAAGCATAACCAGAAGTACCTCTATACCTTATTACATTCAACACAAAAAAACGACCATCCACCACCGCGGGCTTTATGCACCGTTATATTGCAGGAAGGATCAAATGCTCTCTCCAGGTCTGAAATAAGAGTGTATAATGTATAGAACCTGATATGCTGGCTATGCTGAAACGGTCTTTTTGTTTCATCCCACTCCCACTCATTCGGGACTGAGATATAAGCATGTTTTGACACCCGGCTTACCTCCCGGAGTACCCGTACTGGATCCTCAACATGTTCAAGCATATCTCCAAGGATCGTGCATTTAAAAGAGTTGTCTTTAAATGGAAGGTGAAGTGCATCGGTCTTAACGAATTTTATTTTTCCTTTATACTGCTCCGGGAAGGCATATATTAAATCAGCTTCGACAACACTCAGAGTAAGATCCCGGAACATGAAACCGTCCGAGCACCCGATGTCCAGGATACCATTACCATGTTTTTTAGCCTGCTCAGTCAGCCAGCGACAGCGTTCAAAATGGCCGTCTGGAACTTCCACAGTTTCAGTTTCAGATATCATATTATTTTCCTATCAATAACAGGCTTTATGTCCATAAATCAATACTTTTTATATATTTTATCGCTACGGGAGGTGTATAACTCATTTCAAAATCAACAACTTCTTCGCACACAGCATCCACTACAAAACCAATACCCTTTCCAGTAGTATTATTCATAATACCGGCGACCACACAATTGTTATGTATATCAGTTTCACCGATAACTATTGAGCCACCGAATACAGGCAATCTCATTTTACACCCCAACAACCTTTGCAGTGAAAATCGGGGTTTCCCGGATATCCGTAAATCTCGGATTAGATATGACCATCTCGTTTATTACTCGTCTCACACCTGTATAAGTGGAGTCATGCATCAGGAGAGTTGCCCCTGGTATGAGATGTTTTCCCCATAATTCCAGATCCATTTTAACATAATTGTACCGGTGATCCGCGTCAATGAACAGAAGCTCGACAGGTCTGTCCCAGCCTTTCTTATAAGCCAGTTCGGAGTAATCCACAAGCGGAAATACTATATCCTGTACATGATGCTGGTTTAATCTTTCCTTGAAAGCATTAAAGCCCACACCCTGATTGATATAATATTTTTTATCTGGAGTACCAGATGCACCGGCATCATACCACGTAGGATCGGGTGTAGCCCCACCACCATTATGAGGGTCCACGGAATATACGGTTACCCCGCCAAGTTGCCCGCCGGCCTTTGAGCCTTTCGCAAGGCATATAGTGGAGCGGCCTGCATTACTTCCTATTTCAACAATAACTCCCTTTGTACATTTAGAGGCAAGTTCGTACAAGTACAAACCTTCCTCCATGCTTATCATTCCAGGGACGGAATCGAATACCGGTTGTAAAATTTCTGCGTTCATAGTCTCACCAAAATTCGCCGTTCAATAATTTATTGTACAGTGTAATATACTTTTCAGCCATGGCCAGATATGAAAAATTATCCTCGACATGGCGCCGGCATTCCCGGTGGTTTATTACATCAACGTTGTTTATAGCCTGCTCAAGCTCAGGTATGCTTTTACACAAATACCCGGTCCGGCCATCAAGGACAACCTCTGGCATAGCCCCGCTATTCCATGCAATGACTGGAGTGCCGCAGGCCATTGCCTCTATTGCCACAAGTCCAAACGGTTCCTGCCAGTCCCCATGTACGCCAGTCGGAAATATCAATGCCCTTGCATTCTGGTAAAGAGATATTTTTTCTTCTTCTGTTACTTCACCGTAATACCTGATATTTGGGTTAGTTTTAGATTCTTCCTCGATCGCACCTGCAGCACTACCTCCAAGCCCTGCGAAATCCATAGGCAGGCTCATATTAACTGCAAGTTCAAGAGCCACATCCGCACCCTTTCCAGGGGACATGGCACTCAGAAACAGATATCGCTCTGATTTATTTTCTTTAAATTCGTATTTCGACAGATCGCAGCCGTTATGCACCACTTTGATATCTTTTCCTTTATTCCAAGGTTTGATCTGTCCTTTTAGCATCTCGGATATGGCGACAACATTGGTATGATTGCATTGAGCCGGGTTCTGCATCCAGTGCATTGTATTAATGACCTTCGGGTGTATTTTCCAGGATGGTTTTTGATGGCTATTATCATGAACAACGTCAAATCCCCGGAGGTATTTAGTCATATCGACCATCCGTTTTTCAAAATCCTCACACTGCCCTGGCTTACCCCAACCCTGCTCAATTACTTCAACAACCCTGCCGCTCGGCGACTGGCTGCCATTACAACCAAACAGACAAACATCAACACCTTTTTCTGTGAGGCCCCGGCAAAGATCAAAAGTTACACTCTCAATACCTCCGTACTTTTGCGGCGGGGTAATAAGTGCCTCAGTGCTGATTAATGCGACTTCCATATTAAACCTCTCTCCATACGCCTTTTTCAAGATATCCATGATATGTTTGATTACCATCAGAGATAAGTATTGATGGAGATACTGTAATCGTCCTATCATCATGTTCAACAACTTCATGGTTACAAAGATCTCCGCACAATCCATTAGGAGAACGAACAATCCATACCCCATCTTTTCGTTTTCCGTATTCACCAGGTTTAAGTAAATGGCTTTCGACTATGTCCAATTTCCCATCCTCTATTTTTTATCTTATCCATCCATGGCGACAATCAATTTCATCCTGAAGCTTTTTATCTTCGCTATTAATGTTTTCTTGTAAATTATCTTGCTCTTTTGTTAATTCAATTATTATATCAAGTAATGCTTTTATTTTCTCATCATCGTTTTTGGTAATATGGTTTTTTAGTTTAATTATTTTTTTCTTTAAAGTAAACCCATCTATTTGTTCTGTACAAATACTTTCGTTATCCATTTATTAACCCACACTTCTTTCAAAAATATCACATGTCATATAAAAGTCGATTTTAACAATATCTATATCTGCATTATAAATATATACCGCTAATTTTTCCGTTCCATAAAGAATAAATCCCAGATGTTTTAAATAAAACATCTCTCCTTTAGCCTTAGACCTCGAACCCATTGTTTGTGATAGTTCTCTGTAATTACTACACAATCTCACTTTAGGACAATTAGTAAAATCTAATTTTAATATATCGATTTTCGTTTCAGCAGATAATTCATTATTATTTTTATCCCTACATTGAATAGATAAATGATGTAATAAACGTGGGGATAGAGACAATCCATTAATAGTTAATACATGTGATGAGGGACACGTTACTTCTAAAATATAACCCGAATCTCCGTTTTTGACTTTGTGTGTAGTCACTATCTCTGTATTTTGGTTAGTTATAATTTGTGGAGTTTTTTTATTATAAAAATGCCATTTAGCAGAATTCATATTTTTAATAAATTCGTCATAGGTTTCCATAAATTCATACCCACATACCGATTTCTTTTCTTTCCTTACGCAAATCAAATCCAGTCTCTTCATTAAACCGATATTTAGGATGATTATTAAAATACTCTATCAATCCCCAGGATCCCGGATATTTTGTATTAAAAATATCTTTCGTAACAAGCTGTATCTCTTCCGGCGCCGTAGTAAGTCCGCACCGCCCTGCAGGACCACCGCCATCAACCATCCGGCCTTCAATATCTACAGTATCCCATCCCAGATCTTTATAATTTACCTGGTTATATCGCTTATTTCCCAATTCTTTACTGTGTATCATATGATAAACGGGCAAGCTGCCTGCAAAACAAAATTTCCAGCCATTCTTAGACAATGCAAGGCCAAATAATGCATCCTCCTCTCTGGTAAGATCGGCCATTTCCCAGAAGCCGTTTAATTTCAGGATTTCACGCATGGGAGCAGAAGCATTTGATGTATAAAACCAATTACTCGGGCACTCTGCCGTATCCATACCATGAGATTTAATCAAGTCAAGTCGTTTATCAGTACTAACTGTTTTTAAAGAAAAAGGGCGATCGCAAAATTCCACAGATGTCACGGGCCCTATCGGGGAATATCCAGAATTTTCTTTATATATTATCCACATACCTTCAAGGTATGCAGGTGATATAGATGAATAATCATCGATGAATATTATAAGTTCTCCGGTTGCGTGAATAAGCCCGGTGTTCCTTGCGTTCCCTATATTTGCATTAGACCTATAATATGGCTTTTTTCCACGCATCCATTTTATATTCAATTTATTCGCTATTGCAAAGCTCTCAACATCATTTTTCCTATTAATACATGCATCATCCACTATTATGATCTCGAAATCGTCTTTAGGGAAAGTTTGAGTTCTAAAAGAAGGCAACTCAAAATCCAGTAATTTATCTTGGCGATTTGTGGGGATTATTACACTGATCTTCATATCTGCTCCATATTACTTTTAAAAGGATATTTATTTTTAAATTTTCTTGCTTCCTTAAGGTCAAAATAATCCAGATTTACATCACAGGGATTTCGTCTCTGGTTTCGTTCTAACAATCCCCAACACCCATCATATATAGTATTATAAAGAGTTCTGGGTACTTTATGTACGTCATCAGTCCCGTACCTATCTGGCAGGTTAATTGGTGTCTTTATATCTAAATCATAGGTAGTTGCAAATGCAGACTTAACTTCAAAGCCGCATTTAGAACATACAGCGAGATCTCCTTTTATGTTAAATTGACCTCCGCACCCCATATGAGGAGGATTTTTGCCTCCATGCTGCATATGAAACACTGTAATTTTTGGTACCATTATATACTTAAAATTAATACCTATTCTGGTCAACCTCTCCCCAAGATCGATATCATCTTCCCCGGTAGCATCAAACTCTTCATCATATCCATTAATTTTTATTAAAGCTTCTAAAGGTGCTGATGCATTAAAAGTATAAAACCACCCGTAGAGTGGGTTAGGAATTGCGTTATATCCATTTTTTTGAGCAATGTTATATCTATCATCCTCTCCAATTATTGTTAGATCATTCTGTGAATTAACAGGATCTTGATATTTTACGGTTTTCACTCTCCCTATAATACCATTACCAGTCTCTTTATATCGGTTCCAATGTTCTTCTAAAAACGTCTCCGGCACCCAGGTATAATCGTCCAGGAATACTATGAGTTCACCGTCACTATGAATAAACCCGGTGTTTCTGGCATTTCCTAATAACCTATTTGATTTCCAATGATTTGTCTTACTTCTCATCCATTTAACATTAATATTTTCTTTTTGTGCCAGTTCCAGCACATAATCACTTCGATCCTCCGGGATATCATCTATCATTACAAGTTCCCAATCTTTATGCGTGAGCGTTTGCCGGCCAAGGCATCTGATTGTATTCTCAATCCATCCCTTCCGGATAGTTGCGAAGCTTATGCTGATTTTCATTGTTGTGGTTTAATTATACCTCGCATCTTTCAGCAATCAGAATGCATTTCCAGTTAGTAAGAACATCAGCAGGCACAATCTTTCTGAACTCAGCAACCAAATCGTCCCTGAATTTCCATCCATGCCCTCCTAATTTCTCCCGCCACCATACCTCTGGTTTTACCGTGACATGGCCGGCTACTGCAGTAACAAGCCTATCTTTTGGAGGAAGCTGATTCTTAGCCACAATAAGATCTCCGTTTTCGTCTTCTCCCATGCTTGATCCAATATTATAGAAGATCCATTTATCGGCTACACGTTCTATTTCTGATATAGCCCCCTGCATGTCCTCTATATAAATATGTTCCATAATATCAGAACAAAATATAAGTTCCATACTGCGATCTTCGAATTTCAGATCTCTCACATCCCCAAGCTCTATAAGCCCTTTTGCCTTTGGATAAGGGTGATCGATAGCCCACTGTGAAAAGTCTATCCCCGATGCAATTATTCCATGATCCCTTGCATAAGCACAGAACGTCCCGCGTCCTTCGCCTACGGAAAGCATAGTTCGTGGATTCAGAAGTTGTTTTATTCCTTTCATTATATAATCCGCACCTAACCATTCACCGTCTGGATTATAATAACTCCACTCTTTCCTTTCACCATTCGGATTAATATAATATTTTCCGCCACTACGACCTATGAAATAAGACTCATCGTAGTAATTAGGACCATAACCCATAATCGTTGAGCCAATTATATCTAATATCTTTTCTGCTGTATGTTCCCATGATGTTTTCGCGGCAAGCTTATGACAATTTTCCCCCAGCATTTCCGCACGCTTTTTATCAATAAGCAATGTTTGAATACATTGTATTAATGAGTTTCTATCACCCGGCCTAAATTTAAGGCAATGCTCACCTTCAACAAGCTCCTCAAGCCTATTATCATCGACACATATTATTGGCTTCCCTGCAGCAAGTACCCTCTTCATTGCCCCAGATCCAGAAGCTATATAAGGCGGGGTTTTATAATTAAATAAGAGAATATCCGAAGCAGAAGCCCAGAGATTGATTTCCTCATCAGAGAGGTATTTACCAAGAACGATCGTGCCGCTTGATTCAGCCACCTTTTTCAGGTTATTTTGCAGGTTTACAGTAAATTCAGTCGCTTCCTTTGTCGCATTATTAATACCGGCTGACATGACTATCTTAAAATCAGGCAAGGTTAATTTTAATTTTTTGGATATATCAATTAACTCGTCGAGTCCTTTGCTATCTGCGGCAAATCCAAAGCAAAATGCCATTCTCATATCCGCCTGGATCCCGAGTTTTTGTTTTGCAAGAGGCGTAGGAATCGGATCCCATAATAACGTTCCGTGGGGAACGACATATATTGGTTTTTCAACAAATTTCGAAAGCCATGCCTTTTGCGCTATTGTATGAACGATATGTACGTCATATGCCGTGTCCACATTTTTTAGGTATTTGGTATATCCCTGGAATGGATCGCGCATTACAGTATGCCAGATAGCAAATTTCCAGTTGGTTTCATAAACTGCATTGATGAGCATATTTACATCCTGGAATATCCCGAATTCAATGGATGCAAGTATAAGTGCGTTCTTTGGCACCCCTTTATTAATATCCCTGAATATATTGGTTGGATAGCGTTTTGATAAGCTATCAGTAAGCATTTTCGTGTATGTGGCAATACCGCATGGTGTTCCGGGTAAAGTCGAAAGACAGGCTATTGAGGTAGGAAATATATGGGTTTCCTTGATTGGTTCTGTTTTTGATATCTCCTCTTTTTGTTGCTGCACAACAGGCTTCTTTCTCCATACCCTCCAGAAATCTCCCTCGTGACCCGTAGCTTCCATATCTATCTCATTCAATTGTTTAATAAAATGAGATATTCTGCAATTTTTTGTGGGGGCTTCCAGAGTATTCAGGTATAATGTCTGCATATCCTCGACATGAGATGCCAATCGTATGATCACAGCCTTCCGATCAATATCAGAAAGTATGCCATTAAATAAGATCACATCATATTTTTTACTTATAGGATCTTCATTGCTGTTAAGGACAGGAATAAATTTGAATCCAAGCCCATATTTATTGGAAAGATATTGTAAAAATTCAAAATACCTTCCTGGGATATCTGCGATCGTAATATCTTCGTTTTGAGGTTCCATTCCTCGAAGCCCCAATGCAATGAGTCCCGTACCACATCCATATATGAGAATACGGGGTTGTGTGCAATGTCCTACGACTATGTTCGCTAACATCTGAGGAACGACAGGTTTATTTTCTTCTATCTCCTGAACGACTTTCCAGAATAAGTATGCTGAATATTTGTCTG
This sequence comes from Desulfocapsaceae bacterium, assembly GCA_028697885.1. GTDB lineage: Bacteria > Desulfobacterota > Desulfobulbia > Desulfobulbales > Desulfocapsaceae > UBA2270. Next base: position 45,407 of record JAQVER010000004.1, on the reverse strand, counting down.
ACTTATAGAACTCCCATTTGTTGATATCTTTTATCCCAAATGGGAACATGTCGGACTCTGCTTTTTTAATATAATTGTATTTAGTTAGTCCTGGTTCGGCTGTTACCTGCTTTACAATATCTCCATAAGGCATACTCATCATGAATTCTTCAATATCTTCTATCAAAGACATTATTTCGCTCCAGATGTGAATATATATTCAATATCCTGCTCTATTTTTTTACGTTCCTTGTCTGCACCGAGTATTATATCATGAATCTTATCTTTGAGTTCTATCCCCTGAGTTGTTTTTTTTGCATCCTCAATAAGATTCTTGGTATCCAATCTCAATGCCAGTTTTCTTGCCAATATTGATTTTATCTGGGTCTGTATAGTGATAGATATTTCTTTAGGTCTTAAACCGTGTTTGGTAAGTATTAGAATGACCTCTATCTGATGATTAATATCGTTGCGTGCCTTAGACGCTTCATCATTTATTTTTTCTATTTTATTTTCACGGCCAATATTCAACAGGGAACTTTTTAGTTTTGAGATCTTTTCCTGGGTTTCTGATTTCAATGCTTCCTTCTTTATTTGCAGCATAATGAGTTCATGCCATGTCTCTTTAGGCATATCTTTTATTTTTAAGCCGTATTCGCTGATGATTGTGGCTTTTAATGTTTCAAGCGGAACTGGCCCATATGTTGCAAGGCATATTTTACATCGAATTTCTTCAAATATAGCGTTCACTTCTATATCTGATTCTTCTGTCTCTTCTCCACAAATACTGCATACTAATTTCATATTATTCTCTCTCCATTGTTTTGTTAATAAGTATCGTGTAATCTCTTTCAAACTCCTCGAATTTTTGATTTATAGATGGCATAGCTATATCAAACCATGACAATCTATATTTGGTGTCACCGGTAAATGCCACAATATCTTTAATTGCTTTTTTGTAAAGGGGATATGCGATAAATAGATCTTGATTCCCACCTGTAGCATGCCAGATAAGTCTGTATAGCATTGAACTTATCATATCTTCACATGTTTGCCAGTTAGAAGCAAATAATTCCATTAACTCCCTGCTGCTCTGATAAAACTCATTTGACCACAGATCCAATTCGGACAATTTCCTTAAATCTTCAACGAGAAGCTTTGGAATATCCTCAAGAACCTCGTTTATTACTACTTTTTCTGGATATATTGGATACCAGATACCGAAAGGGAAGATTATACCATTAAAAATATCAAGATATAGATGGGATATAATTCCCAATGCTACTGTGTCCCGATCCGCATCGTTCTGTGCACCTTTACATTCCCTGAAAACATCTCCGATTACACTGATCCGATGCCGATACCATCGGTGCAGGAACCCCATATCTATATCTGGAGCATTACCCCACGTACTGTACGACTCGTTTTTTCCAGATTGCTTAAGCAGTGTTCCCGTGAACAGTACGTGTGATTTTGCATCCATTTTATTACTCCCTTTGTTCTTATGCCGTTTCCTCTGGCTTGATCTCTGCACCTTCCGGGTGTACTTCGTTACACTCTTTATTTTCTAATGGTGCCGGTTCTCCCATGGTTATGCAGGGAGTTCCATACTTGTTTCTGAGGGATTCTACAATCTTTTCTCCCTCAGCACTAAGAGTATTGGCTTCCTGTATGGCTTCGTCCTGGATAGCTTTTATTTTCTTCTGACTTTCATCATGAATAATATACTGCTTATCCATAAGCCGTAGAATCTCATCCAATTTTATGCGGGGAATTTTTGCTGTATCTATCCCCTTTTCACTCAGCCTGGCTTTTAAATCAAGCACGCGAAGATTCTTTTTTGCATTTTCAAATTCTATCCTTTCTTTTGTTGGTTTTAGTTGGTTCATATATAATCACCTTTTATTCTGAATGCGCAGTACAAGTTTCTTTGAGTTTTAACTCCAGTTCATCAATTTTAAGTTTAAGATCAAGAACTTCCTTACTGAGAGCTAGAACACTATCAAATAGCGGTTTTGATGACTCGCTACCAGGGCACCCTACACGTTTCTCAAGGTCTTCAAGACTATTCATTAAAGACACTACTGAGAAGATTTTTGGTTTTATAATGTTACTATACATCGTGGTCATAGAATCAATTATTATACTTTCGGTTTCTGTAGCATCTTCTGCTAGTACCCATTGGTAATCACTATAACCAATATTTAATAAAAATAATTGTCCACCTATAGAAACATCGTGTATTATACGTGGCTCATTTTTATAAATTATTTGTTTTCCTATTAGTTCGTCTGGGCATATTTTTGCAATCGTTAAAAAATATTGTTTGGTTATTGTGTTCATTTTATTCCTTCTTTTCCCAGATATCTGCCTGCATAAACAATTCTACTTTATTTATATCTATATTAGGATTAACTACTCGGAAACACAGGATTTCACCAGATGAAATACTTATCCCGGCAGGAAAAGGGAATTCTTCATTCCATAACTTAACTCTCTCACCTATTATCGGTGATAGGTTGCCTGCGTTTTCATAAAAAAGTTCTGTTCCGTTTAATATCCATTCTTTACGTTTACGTATTATAATTTCTGTTCCTGGAGATATATCTCTATCGCTTTTATTACTGCACCGTAAAGAAAATATGTGTGGAGGGTAATTTCTAACGAAGTGGTTTCGTCCGCATATTGAGATATATTTGTTTTCTGGACATGTTATTTCCAGAACATTTCCAATATCTTGTTTAGTAACTATATGACGAAATATTATACTACTGTCGTGTGTTATAATATGCGGTGATATATTATCAGCAAAAATCCATCCATGCCTCAGCATTTCTTTAACAAAATCATATGTAGCCCGTATAATTTGCATTAATTATTCCTCCAATAATCCAGCAAATCTCCCATTGTCTGTGCAAACCCGACCTCCGGTTTCCAGTCAGTCAGCTTTGAGAGCTTGCTGTGATCACCCTGGATTGCCGGCACATCACTTACCTTCAGCAATGTCTTATCCTCTATGATCTCAAACTGTGCTGTGCTTTGCATCCTGAGTGCATCTATCACTGACTGCACAGATCTCGCTTTCCCACTGCAGACGTTATAAGCTTCTCCGGGCTTTCCCCTTGTTGCAGCAAGCCAATATGCTTTTACAACATCACGTACATCCACGAAGTCCTTATAAATCTCCCGGCTACTAACTTTTAACTCTTTAATATTTCCCTTTTCAATTTCAACTATCTGCCTCGCAATATCTGAGGCTGTTGAGGATTGATCCCCTTCGCCAGTTATATCAAATGCCCTGGTTCTTATGATCTTCATACCTAATTCCTTATAGTAAGCATATCCAAGCATATCCTGCGCAGCTTTGGATGCCCCATGAATTGATATTGGGTTGAGTGAGAAGTCCTCTGTAATGGGTAATTTGAGAACTTTTTTTGGGGTATGATTAACTTTTACTCTTTCTGGTCCTCCCATAAACCCTGACATTTCCCGTACTTCTATTAATGGAGGAGAGCCGTACTCTTCACTACTCCCGGCAAGTATGATTATTGGATTATGGTTTAGATAACGGATATAATCAAAAATATATAGTGTACCAGTTATATTTACATCAAACCCATATACATAATATGGATTTGAGCCTGGTGCAACTTTTTGGGGTTCCATAATAAAAATAAAATCTGGTTCCGACCTAATTGCGTCTCTTACACAGCTACCGATAAGACTAATTTTATCTTTAATCTTTATTATAGTATCTAAATCATCGAGAGGTTCATAATACCCACCTACCTCTACTCCCTTAGAAAGAAGATACTCTGCAAGGTGCGATCCTACGAATCCGGTAATTCCTATAATCAGTGCTCTCATCGTTCATCCTTTTATTCTTTTAGTACCACTTACTTCTTCTTTTTCCAATGCTTCCTTCACAACTTTATTGACATATTTACCGGGATCATGCCCTTTTTTTATTAATTTTTCATGTAAATCAGTCTGTAGATAAACATTTGCACCCATGATAGCTCCTGAGAATAAGAAGAAGAATATAGTTATTATTTGATATAGTTTTCTATATCAATGCCGTCACAAATTAAGTTAGAAATGTTTATAAGTATTTTAATTTAATATAGGTATAATCACTACACAGAGCTATATGTTCTCCGAGAAAGACATTTTTTTCTGTGTAGTGATCTTTCTTTTATATTCGCTAAATTCGCAACTCTTTCTTATTTGTGGTAGATTACACCAGCGAGCAAGTTTCCTGATGGAAGGATCTTTCCGGGAATTATTATAAACCTGGATAAATGGATCAATCCCATATTCTTTCCAGATTATTTCCTGCCGGCGCCATGCATCGTCAAATCCTCCCGGCCATGCTAAGATATAGCATGTTAAATCTCTCTTTTTTATCCCTGCCCCTTCAAGTAACTCAATACCGCGTCTTAGGTCTTGTTCATATTTAAGGTCATCAAAGGCAAAATGTAGGCGTTTCTGGTGCCTTAATTCTTCTAACCTTTTGGCATTTTCATTTGTTACTAACCTAATATCTATTCCGCTTTCGATATGTACTTTCAGGTTATTTTTTAAAATATAATCTGAGTTTTGCATAAACCATTCGTTGTAATAAAGAATATTATTATCGAGAAGAACTATTGTATCGTGGTCTGTGTGATGAAACTCCTGAACCGGGCTGTTTTTCCGGATATTACCTTCGTTTTTCGGCACCACGCAGAACCAACAGTTACGAATACATCCTCTTGTAGTAAAACCCATTGACCGATCACAATTAAATATAGAGTAATCAGGCATAAGGTGCTCTATGCTGTCCGGCAGTTTTACATCCGAAAAACCATAACCCCCATATTTTATTTCTGCATCCGGGAACATCTTAGAGTAATCACATGCATTTTTATATTGTGAGAACGGACTGGAAATATATACTTTATCCGGGTCTGGCTCGTCTGTGCTGACTTCATCACCACAGGCTTTATGAAAAGCCGAGATCTTCATTAAAGCGAGGTTTGGGAATCCGGTTGGGGTTAAGCTGATCAGGCGTATTTTCATTTAAACCGTACCCCTACGGCAAATAACTAAGCCACCCTTTCCGCTGCACAAGGATCGCACTCATGTAAATGCCTCTATCTTAGTCTGTTCCAGGATTGGTTTGATCCTTGCAGTGCCCATCTTCACATATTCCGGGTTCATGTCTATACCAATCCCTCGCCGGCCAAGTTTCAAGGCCACACTTACAGTCGTCCCACTGCCTGAAAACATATCAAGAACAATCCCAGGTTCATATTCCGGATTAATACATTCACATTCGCTGTACCCTACCAATGCCTTTTCCTGTACCTGTTTAGTTAGCAGTGATGAAGTCTGACTGCATCTAATATGGTCTGCGGTCTTGCTGCCATACCCACTATTCCCTATAGTATTTCCTGTTGGTTTTAATATCTTTACCCGCGGCATCCCGCAGTTTTTACATACAAATTCCGGGCATCCAGCTAAGATCGGCCTTGTGCATAGTTCTTCCGGATATACTGCGAAATGTGCCCCTTTGAAATTAGATACTTTTATTTTCCAGACTGAACGCATATTTCTTCCGAGGGGATTTGGATAACAATCGTATCCTTTTCTGTTAAGAGATCCTTGACCTCCGCATTGCTTTTCTTTTGGTGATGTTTTCACATTCTCGTTATTCTTAAATTTGCCTCCCCACCTGTTTTGTTTATAAGGCTCAAACTGCTGCTCGAAATAATAATCATGTCCTGCCCATAGAGTATGTTTTACTTTTCCCATACCTGAGCATTTTTGGCATCCGATACCAGCACATTTCTTGCAAGGCTGCCAGTCCCAATCTATTCCTTCTGCTGAGATCTTCGGCTGTTGTTGGACTAAACTCATGTTTTTCTCGTTTGTCCAATAAAGAGGATTACTGTTTTTTGTAAAAAAATATAGATACTCGTAATTATTTGTGAATCTATCTGTGGCACTTTCTGGAGTGGCATTTGGTTTATACCAGATAATCGTATTGCGGGCAATCCAATTCCTATTTATCATTTCTATTTTGAATCGTTCGGGGATACAACACTGGCTTTTAGGGAGAATCCCTATATCTTTTACTGAGCTTCTCATCTCTGGCTGGCTACCGGGCGTCTGTTTTGATCCGTCTACTTGATAACTCCGGGTTGCTGCGTAAGTATCTCCCAGGTTTACATAACAAGAGCCATAAGGTTTTAAAACCCGCTTTCCTTCATCGAATATATCGCACAGATGTTTTATATAAAGTTCAGGTGTTGGCTCGTGCCCCAATTCACCTTTCCATGCACCACATATGGAGCATGAATAACCTCTGCCGTCACCTTCGATAGCTGTAAAATCTTTGTGAAACGTAACTTTTGAGCTTTCTACTCCTCGATACCGTATATCCCCGGTTTCTGTCTTGATATTAAAATCGTGTTCACATTCAGGATCGCCATCCCATATACGAGGAGTGGTTTTATAAGACCGCTTTCCCCAGTAGGGCGGAGAAGTCATAATCATGTGTACGGATTCCGCAGGGATCTCTCTCAGGACTTCAAGGGAATGGCCGCAGAGGATCATATTGATTATATCTCCCATATCATACATACTCATTCAGCCTCTTGATTGCATAACCCTTGCTATCCGTTTCTATTTCCTGTGATTTTGTCAGTTCCCTCAAATATTTTGTATTGACACCAGCAAGCTTGACTGGACATAATGTCTCATGGTACTTCATTGAGTGATGACATCTCTGCCTGCAGCAAAACTCCGCTATCTCTTTGGGTGTAATATATTCCCTTGATTCAAACAGCTGCCTGACGCAGCAGGTCTTTGAGTCACATCCGACTTTTCCCCAGCATTTATTACAGATCTCCTCAAGGTTAAATACCCGCTCGAACTGCACTACCCATACTAAAAGCCCGGCTTCCCATGAATTTTTACCGTTTATTCGTTCCCATTCTTCTTTGTACCCTTCAAGAGTATAACCGCCCTCATCTATAGCATCCCTTTCATTCATAGCTCCAAGAAGTTCCTGGTGCAAGGTCAGTATCCTGAGCAAAGTAAAATAATCCTTGCTTAACATGACTGTTTTGGCTTTATGAACCGTATTCACGTTCCATCGCTTCTTGCCAAGACGCCTGGTTTTTACCTTAATATCTTCAAGGATTGGTTGGACGTGCTCTGGTTGGAAAAGGATCATAACACCGGTTCAACCTCAACAAAACATCCTGATACATAATCTTGGGTATTATTTAATAGGCTGTCAAAAGTATAATCGGGATAATCTGTTAAATCTGTCCTGTGTTTAAATTTTTCTCTCCTTTCTAACGTATCGGGAGTACTATCTTCTGAATCATGATATCCACAAAGATATACTCTCCATATAATTGTCATTGAGGTATCCTCGCAAATATAACGTCTTCCCATTGTGCTACTGTGCCACCCTTTTCCAGAGCAAGACGTTTAAAGAAACTTATCCTGCCTTTATGCAACGTCTTTGAGCATCCATCGAGAGTTTCTTGTTTATGTGAGTCAAACAGGATCGCACGATGGTAATCAAAAATCTCATAGCCTGCTAATTGCAGAATTTTAATTGTATCCAGATCCAATCTCCTCAACTTCCCGTTACGTGTAGGGTTTTTGGTAACTACAATAAGTGGACTTATCCCGCAGATGTAAGCCTGGTAATATACCTCTAACATGGCTGTCAGGTATGATTCTCCGACTATGTTTTTTATACTGTCTGTGATGTTACCGATGTTTGCCGGGTTATTACCGTGAAGTTCTCTTAAATAACCACATTTTTTCCCTACTTTAGCTGGCTGGTTTTTCCCCATTTCATGTATATGCGGGCCATCATAACCATTATTTACTATTCCAGCCCCTTGCTGTGCTTCGCCGTATGGTGGTGATGTAATTCCGATAAGTGGGCTGTCTTTTAAATTACCTATATTTTCAGGGTTTCCGCTGTAATTGCCCTGTTCCATATTCAATGAGGCTTCTATCTTTTTCTTAAAGGTTTCATCTGTGGATATTCCGTATTTATTTCCTTTCCTGACATTTTCTTCTTCGCATTTCCTTTCTAATTCTATTGCTTTGATCCAATTCCCTTCCTTTGCCAGTTTTCTTATATGACTGGGGACTCCCATTGGCATTGCCATATCCTGATATGGTGGTGATATAAGTCCAACAAGCGGACCATCGGGGAGATTGCCAATGTTCCGCTCGTCTGTTGAATATGATCCCATTAATTTTTCAGTATATCTCTTGATTGCTTCAGGGCTGCCGTAGTGCCCCTTTAACCTGCCATCTCTGTACCTCTGGCTCTTATCCTCTGCAATGGATTTTATAAATTCCTTGTCTTGAAAAGCAACCTGGTTAAAATATGGGGGACTTACCAATCCTACTAAATTGGTTAAGTTCATTAATCTGCGTAACTGTCTTGCATCTCCCATGATTACATCCCATTTGACGTGCCTTCCTGTGACTTTTTCAAGCAATTCCCTGTTCCCTGGTATATGATGTTTCTTATGATGTATTTTAGTGCCGCATCTGCATACGGGGACTATTCGCGGATTCCCTGAACATTCGACTTCGAATAGACCTGTGCGTATTTTATGCGAGTTATGTAAGATCCCCGATTGACATATACAGGGTTTTACTAAAAAATCGTTGATTGTCAGGCCGTCACAATCATACCCCGCAATCATCTGTATGAATTTTGGCTCAAGTTCTACTGATATGGTTTTGTACCCGCGCAGAGCTGCCATCGTCCCGGTCCGTCCGGTTCCTGCCATAAAATCTATTATAGTGCTTTTCTGGTCAAGTAATTCCATGGATTCCAGGTGTTTGAAGATCCGCTCCAATAACTCATAAGACATCTTTGCCGGATGACTGATTGATTCTGGTACTGTGTATCTGTTATACTTGGCACCGCTGCCATAACATCCATGCCATTCAAGATCTCCATGTGTGCAGTAAGAGAATAAATCCGGTTCAGCTATTTCCATAGATCCCATGTCCCGTAATACTCTACATTTTCAATATTAATAGCCGGATTTATTACTATATATTCCTGTGTTTTATCTTTATTAATTTCAATAGCATTTTTAAATTTAAATGGATCATACGCTGATGATATTCCTTCATAAAATATTGTATAACTGGGGGGAGACAAATTGCTGTTAATGAATCCTATGCTATGACTGACAGATTGTATTCTAATCTCTGTTGCACCATCAATTTCATTGTTATTCGCATCCGCTACTCGTATCCTATAGTGAAGGGCAGAAAGATCCTTCCAAGGTGCTCCTTGAAAATCTATCCCATAAAAAATACCTAGTTTATAATCTTCTGGTAGATGGATCTCTATAATACGACCTGTGTATCCTTTGGGCAATTTGAATGTTGTTACAAACTCCCGATCTTCGTGTGTAATCAGTTTCCGTTCTTTTTTATACCCCTTCTCTTCCTGTAGATACGTCATTAATGAGTCGTATGGAGTTCCGTATTTACGTTTCCATTCTTCAATGGCTGCTTCCAGTCTTAATTGCCCCTGTATATCACCTGATTCATAAGGACATTTTGAATTTATATCTCGTTTAAAATTTAATTTCATAATTTGCCTTCTACTCCCCGCATAACAAGCAATAATACTCATTAAATTGAGCATCATAAACACACTCTTCTCCTTCAGTTATTTTAATACCACACCCGGTACATATCTGATCTTCTTTCGCTGTTATTTTAGGCATTTTCTCACCTTCAATCGTCTTTCATGCTGTCTATTAACTTTTTTAATTCATGTTCTCTTATGATGAAACTCGTTTCGCTCTGAACTAGAAACTTTAAAATTAATTCGTATTTATTAAATGCTTCGCCGTGCAAATGCCCGGTATATTTTACTATAAAATTTGCGAATAATTCTCTGCATCTAATATATTTTACTCTGGACACCGCTAAAATCAGATTTTTACCACCAAAAATATTGGTAATTCTGAATAACTCCGGGAATTCAATTGTAGTCGTTATTATTCACCTGCCCGGCAATTCCTGGATCAACTCGGATTTATCAAATACTTCCGGCGCCAGATTTTTCTTCATCCAGACAGGTATTCCCTTATCTTGGGCTGATTTTACAAGCGTCATTACCCAATCCCGCCTTGGTATTATTTTATTCACTCTCGTACCAGACTCCGCACCTATTATAATCCATGAAACTCCGTGTAGTGCAACCCTGCGGTAGCCGTCTGTTTGTCCGTTCTCACAGATGCGTGAATCAAAACTAAATCCGTAATGAAGAGGTTCAAATGAGACGAACTTTGTTTTGGCTTTTATCCCGTCCATGTGAATTTCAGCACTATAATTCCGTGAAAATCCTACCCAGCAGTTATCTGGAAACTCAAACTCGTATAAGCGTCCGTAGTTCTTGGTTAGTAGTATAAATGTGTGCTGTGGGCAATCCCTGATAACCGTAAGGACATAATTAATGATCTCGTTTGGAATCCATTTTCCAAAAAGATCACCCCCGTTTGCCACGAAGATCGTAGCTGGCTTCTTCTTGAACATCGGTTCTTCAAGACGATAGGAATAATATGTGGGATCAAACCCATACGGCCATAACCCTTCTGATGGTTTTGCAAAGTGCAACTCTCTGGTTTCTTTCTCGCGGTTTTTCTTGTAGAACCGATTTAGTGATGATGATGCTTTCATGGTATTATAGCAGTAAAGTTTACTGCATGGGTGCAGGCATCCCGTTATGATCGCCCAGTTATAACCTGGGGTGCCGTCCGGGTTGAGGACATATTCGATTGTTGTTTTATTCATGTTAATCTGCTCGCTGAGTATCTTTTGGTTCAATTAAGTCCAATTCTATTGAGTATCTAGTATTTCCTTTATAAATTCCTATAATTTTTGCAATTCCAAAGCCAATATTGCACGCTGAGCATATTTTTGGATTATAGATGTCCCCACTAAAATTATCTTCATGTTCTTTATCATCTTTTAATTTATAATACTCATCCATATTGTATTCTTTACCACAGTTTGGACAATTCACAACGATGTTAGGATCTCTTATTTCAAGCATGTAAACTCCTCCTTAATTTAAATTCGCATAAATTATATTCAAATCTTGCTGTATCTCCCTCTCTTGCACTCTGGCTTTTTCAAGTAATTCTTTACTACCAGAGCTGTTTCTAACTGCTCGCACCCACCCTAAAAGTATTTTCAGTTTTTCCGGGTGAGGTTTTCCTGCTATCTGGTCTTTTATTGCCTGATCTATTCCTACTTTCCAATCAATTGTTAATTTATTATCACTCGTTTTTATCGCCTCAATTTCCTTAATTCAATTCCCATTTCGTCTGCCAGCTTTTTTACAGCAGGATCCTTTGTAAATTCCCAGGTAACGTGTATAAGCTGCTTAAGTTTCGCTTTCGTTGTGAGCAGTTTTATCCCCTTATACTCGACTAAATCATATTGCGTGCATCCAACCGCATTATTTGAGACTTTAACTATTTCATCTATTGTCGGCAAATAGAATTCACTTCCCTTAACTTCCGATATACCGAACTTAACGTGCCGTTACTGATTCTATAACCGGTTTCTATTTTAATTCTGATAGCAAGATTATTCAAACTGATGAGCTTGTCTTTATTGAAAAGTCCCTGGGCTATTTCTTCAATATTCTTTCGGTATGCAAGACTGTTCAGCTTTGTGCTCATATTTTTAGTCTTTCGTGTATTTCCAGTTCTTGAAGTATTTTTTCTATTTCTTCAATACTTTCGCCCGATGGGGTTAGTTCAATGACTAATTTAGTGTTTGAATCACACATCCATCTCCACGCTTTTTTCCCGGTTATATTATTAATAACCACCAATATCTTTTCAAAATCCTCTATGTGGTTCGCTATTTTATCGTCCTTGAATTTTACTATAGTTCCTGTTAGGTTTTCGATAAATATTTTTAACATATATTTATTCCTCCTTACTTGGACTTACGCGGCTTTTCACTATTAATTAACTGCATAACTGCATAGTCAATTGCATGTGACCTTGACCCAAATCTGTTCTTAGCAACCTCAGAATCGATCCATTTAACATATTCTTCATTAATTGTATGAGAGACTTTGATTTTTACACACTTTCTTTTAACCATTTTATATCTCTATTTATTTCAGTTGGTAGAAAATAGTAATCAGACCTTCTTCGTTTTTAATATAGCATTAGCAATTTTATCAGGCAATTCTTCAAGTTTCTCGTTTAATTCGCTTATCGAGGCACGTACTGATTTTTCATTTTTAGATTTATATTCATTTTCAGGGATATCTATCTTTTGAATATCTATTTGTATAAAATCTCCCTGTTTTAAATTTTCAATTACCCTTATATCTTCAGGTATAGTTACTCTGAAATTTTTATCTGTTATATGTACAACACTACTAGCCATATTCAACCTCATTTAGATATTTTTAACATAGATTATGTCTCTGTGATTTGTTTTGCATTTTTTAAATCTATAACGTGAATTGGACAATCCGATCCTTTATAGAACATCTCGTTCGTTAAGTGTATAATCTGTCCACACCGGGGGCAGTCTTCCATAAAATGTGCATCTTTGCTTGGGTCTGGTGAATCTTCTTTAAGAATATTTAACCATTCTATGAGTGTTTTCTCATCATTGGAATTGTCTTTAAATCGAGGAGGTGCGTTATGTATTGTAAATAGTGCCAGCTTTAAGTCTACATTTTTATTGCAATATGGACAGTCGCCATTATATACATATATTGATTCTGATTTTATTAATGATTTTATTTGTAATGCTTCCACCCGTTCCTTCCATGTTTGTATCAGATTATTGAAATTGTTATATATAGGATTGTTACCCATAAATTTTAGATATTCGTCAATGCCCTGTTTTAGTGCAGCGGTACGCCTATCAAAATATTCCTGTGGCGGCACATCGTCTGATAACTCTTCAGCGTTTTCTATATCTATAACTTCTTTACAGTGTGGGCACACTCCTTTAATTGTAGTTGTTATTTTATATTCAATTTTAGTGATTTTAGCTTTCATGTTGATCCTCTTTTATTTTCACCAGAGTTTCCCCTTCGAAGACATTTTTTAGTTTCTATCTTGAACCTCCCCGGCAAAATCTCTGTCATTTTTCCTGCTGCTTCTTCTTGGTGTATAGGGCAGGCTGTTATTGTCTTCCTTACCGGAGCATAAATAATCACTCTTGACCAGCCCATATCCATTAATTCAGCTTGTGTTCCGTTTGCTATTGCCTCGCAAAATTCACATTTTACTTTCATCCGAATTCAAACCCCATATCTTTTAATTGATATTTGCGATCCTGGTTTTTCCAGAAAAGTCTCGTGAGTCTTTTAGATTCTTCGGTTTCATAATAACTGATGTGCTCTTTGTCCTTTATCCAATCACGGATATGTATTTCTTTTCGCTTCTTTGCTTTCATATTTTCACCTGGTTTGTTCAATATCTTCCTTGCTACTCTTCCAGCTTTGAAACATTTTTTCTTTTAGTTCTTTCTTGTGTTTGGGACATGCAGATACCATTCTGTTGGTTACGAATACTTGCCCATTATCCCATCCCTTGTCTGAAATCTCCACTCTTGACCAGCCACGTTCCATTAATTTATTACGGGTTCCCTTTGCTGTTGCCTCGCAGAATTCACATTTTAATTCAGCTAACCACTCACCTTCATCTGTTTCAGCTTTCAGTGTTATCTGTGCTCTTTTCCCTCTTATTGTGATATAACCAAGTATTACTTCTGCCCTGGAACTACCCGGATCTACACTTGTTATACCCATTTCCCTGTCCTCTGCAGTAAGCTGTGGATTGAATATATTAGCCAATTCCGCAATACCGTCTTTAATTTCCTTTAGTTCTTCTAATTCATCCTTTACCATCATTCCATCTCCTTTTGTTCAATAATATCTTGTTTTGTTCAATCTTTCCCATGGTTTGTTCAACACAATGGTCTATATGAGAGGGATAAGGTGAACCTTTTTTATACCGGCATATTGAAATATCAATCATAAGATGTGTACCCCTTACCTGCTTGTACGCATTTCTGAAATCACACACCCGGCCATCTTTCCTGCAAAGTATCATGCTTAATCTACCTCTTTATCCCAACTTTCCCAACGACTGCGTAACTGCTCATCATTTTCATAATCTTGGAAACATTGATCTGTTGTATCACTCATATACCGCAAGAATCCAGTTACTCCATAATACCTGTCGATTTTCGGGCATCTTTTACATAATCTAATACCACAATGGTTTTTAGTCCAACTGTGGATTCCTATTTTGCACAATAACTTTCCTAACCATGTTTTAAATGACTCTAAACCTGTTATTACTCGGTTCAATTATTTCACCTGCCGATTTTAATTTTTTAAGCATATCCTCGACAAATTCCTTCTTTAGCCCGCTATCTTCCGCTTTCGCTATAATATCATCAAGCGATACTGCACCGTTACTTTCATCCTGCATTTCCCAGATGATCGACCTGATAATTTTTATCCTGTCCCTCTGGCTCTTTCCCATACCTACGTTTATGATATCACTATCCATCTTGCCTGTGTCAGGATCTATCATTACTTTGAAAGATTCCTGCACAAGAGTTTTTACTCTCTCTACATCCCGCATTTCCGTTATCCTTCCGAGCCTGAGCCTCGTCTCACATATTAAAAGCCTCATCATCCCGTCAAGCGTCCTCCACACAACAGGTATTCCCGCCTCGCGATCGTTTATTTGTGCCAGCCTTATGGCAATGAAAAAATCATAAATGGAATCTTCGCATTCTTTAGTAATCCTTACTCTGATTTTCTTTGCGTATGCGATCCATTTCCTGAGTGTATCGATGGGTATTTCAGGTGTATATGCATCCTGCCCCCATACCACGGATATTTCCTCAATATCCTTAAAATCCCTCTGGTGTACCTCTGTGGTTTTTCTCCATAACGTAGTTATATGCCTGGTGGTTTTTTTGTCCTGGTCACTTGGCACATCTAACATCATGAATATGAGGTCAAATCTTGACAGGGTATCCGGGGGTACGTTTACCTGTTTTGCTAAAGGAGAATACATATCAAACCGCCCGAATTTTGGGTTCAGTCCGGCTATTACCGGGCACCTGGCGTTATAATTCCTGTGTATTCCCGCTTTGTGGACCGGGACTATTGCGTGTTCAAGAACTGTGTTGAGATCCCGCTGTTCTTCTTTCTCAAACTTATCAAGTTCGTCCACGAAAGCAAGTGCCAAATCCGCAAGCACCAGCATTCCGGCTTCCGCTACCCATGCACCATCACCCCAGCCCCCTTTATCCTTTGTCACTGATACGGTTAGACCTTTAGTAGATGCTGCCTTGCCTGCTGCATACTGGGCACGCGGAACTAAACCTAACATCCCCTGCATCATAACACTTTTTGCAACGCTGGGATCCCCGCAGAGCATGATATGACAATATCCCCTGAGTTTCCTCCCGTCAGGGAGAAGATAGTTATTTGGACTTACTATGCTGCACAGACAGCCTTCTTTTATTATTAAATGTCCTCGTACACTGGGTACTATTGACGCAACGAGCCGGTCTATTATGTGCTCATCCTTCGCCATTTTTTCTATTTCAGTTATCTCTTCCGGCCTCAGGTCAATGGTTTTTTCCTTATCGTGTACCTCAATATTATTTACATCAAGTATGGGATAAAAATCACTTGTTTCTTCACCGTCTTTTGTGACCTGTATCCCACGCAAAATCCCGCTTGCTGTAACGATGCTGCCGAGCGGCGGACATTCTACATCCCATACCTGAACGACATCCAGGGCTGACAGGCTTTGCTCTCCGTTTATGATCTGATCAAATGTTTCCTGTATCCTTATTTTTCGTGTATCCGCCCACACACATTGATCTTTAACCAATTTGAATGGTCCTTTACGCCCGCATATATCATTCTCGCACTCGAACGGTTTGGCGAACCTGCCGTCTACCTGTATTAAGTTTGTTATGTGACCACATCTCTTACATTCAAAAGCAGCAGTTACTATCCTAAACCGTACCTCTGTCTTACGCATTATCGTTCCGGTCACTGAAACGAACTTTTCAATATGATTATGCCTTAAATCCCGGATAGTTGTTAAAGGGTACCCGATTATTTTTACCTCTGCCGTATCCCAGTCTTTCGGGGGTTCTATTCCTATAATATAACTATGCAGTGCTCTTTTTGCATCAATTATTACAATATCGGGGTGATTGAAAAAATAATTAATAGAATCATAACCATTCGTTAGGTTTATCCATGAATCCTGAAGGAGTGTGTATGGTATTGTGAGTGCTTTTCTGTCAGGGAAATTGTTTGCCAACTCTAAGATCTCATCATGCATATATCTTCCATAAAATTCCGTCCAGAGTTCTTTTGAGTATGGCATATCCCTTATTTGTTCTTGACTATCTCAATCGGTTTCACGGTATATTGATGTATTAATTGGATCTTGCTGATCTCCAGTGCCGAGATCGTCTCCTGTAAAGTCATGTTTATTATTTCGATATTTAAGTCATTTACAGTAATAGTTATGACAATTCGCTGCGCTGGGTCGGGCGACTTTATTGATTGTTCTATTCGCTGTATATTCTCGGATGCTTTATGCAAGTCACGTGTGATATATATCAGCAGCAGACCACCGCCAATAATGGTTATACAACTTAACCATAATAAAAATAAATAACCTGTATTATATAAATATTTATACATACTTGCATATAATAGTCCCCCAATAATAACCATGGCAGTGCCTATATTATAATTTGTCCTTTTACTCATATTTTACCCCGTTTCTACTCGCGGTGCCTGTATGTATTTGCACTGCCCTGTTGTTCCCAGTGTAAACTCAATTATCAATGGATAATCCTGCCTGATATGTAACCACACATAGTCTGATGGTATTACCGATACAATACTCTGTAAATAATCCATCGAGTAAAGGCTGCTGGCTCTGCCGTTTGTATTGAGTTCTCTTAATCCATGGAAGTCTCCAATTTCAATAAGTTTTTCAACTGTGAAGAGATCATTGCCGTCTTCAACCGTTGCCAGGAATTTCATCCCGCCTGTATCGCGGTCATATCCTAACCTGATATAATCTACGTTACCGGGTTTGTTTATCACACGCAAAAGTTCCAGGGTTCCTAGTTGTATTTTATAATCTAATTTCAACTTATAGATCTTGGGATACTTCCTGACCTCTGATTCGTGCATCAGCAGTATTTTCTTTGAGAACATGCCCTGCTTCATTATAAGTTCGTACCTTGGGATGCTCTGTGTATCCTGGTATTTCTCAGCAGCCTGGATAAATGCAAATTCTATCGGTTCATTAAGTTCCATATCCAGTACCCGCTCTGATCCTGCATCTAAAAAATCCTTCACCTTATCTATCTCTATTCCCACAGCAATCTCATCAATCTGAACTCCTGTGGGATGATCGTCAATGTTTGAAGTCCATAAGTCAGACTCCTTAAACATATAACTTAAAAAGTTTTCTTTAGGCAGGTTAATTTCTACTTCCGCAACAGTCGCGGGATCTATAGAAATTACTTTCCAGCCGTCTTTGGTAATATGCAGCCTGAACTCTTCTACTATCTTACCTATTATATGTATGAACTGCCGGGTAATCTGCGGGTGCAAACTCATTTGGATCATGGTTTTTCTCCATATTTTCTTTCTTCCTGTCCAGGATATTGCGGTAAAAACTCACTGTTCGCCATGATACTCTCTCCATCTTTCATGGGGATTTCAATGAGTGTGTCACTATTGTTTATGTGAATATAATACGAGATATCGCTACCACCCGTACATTCGATTGTAGTGCCAGTCGAATACGTCCTGTTTTCATTAACAGGTTTGGCGAGCCTACTTGGTTGTTGTTCAGATATTATATATAGTGTGAGAATTGTTGTTAGTTTTCGCTTTCCATAGAAGTTCATGGTTTTTCCTCCGCAGGTAACGGATCGATACAGGCACAGTGATAGCATGTTTCCCGATATTTACGGAATTTTCCGTAACCCATACATGTGTTTATCTGACGCCCAAAAAATTCTGCACGCTTGTCGTCCTCGTCTATTTCATCAATATGTTGCCACTTAGTACCTACTACGCTGATAATGTGCCCGCACTTACAGAGTGCCTCACCAGTATGTGGTTTGATTTCTTTTGCAGCTTTCCATTCTTTTTTGGTGTGACCAATAATAACATCACGCTTGCACAAAGTTTTTTCTTCTTTTGGCACCTGTGGTACTTCTTCCCAATTCCTATCTGCACCACAGATCAATATTTGATTTAATATAACTTCTATTATCTCTGTTTCAGGTAAGATTACTCTTCCAAAATTAGTGCCAACTTCATGATCTGATAGATATGCAATTTTATGTCTATCATTGATGTCTGGAGTCTTAAGGATGAATTCAATTCCAGTGGTAATCATTTTAATGGCTTCTTCACTGACTGAAACTGTTGTACCACATGTACCGCACCTAAAGATTTTTGATTTGCTCATAGTTTATTTTCCTCCTATTCCAGTGGCACTTGTGGTTTTTCTATATCTCAGAAACTTCCCGGCAAACACAAGCTGCTTGTATTGCATTTTCTGATAATTATTCCAGCGCCATAACCTCAACTCCCAGTAATCAGGGAATATCTTCAGAAGTTCGTTTGTAGCACGCATTGAGTTCTGTAATAAAATATGATTCTCAAAATCTAACTGCTCCATGATGGCTTTCGCTTCATCCTCAGTGCGCTCGCCATCATCTGTTAACCGTTCTTTTATATATCTCTCAGCATATTCCCGGTCGTAGTATTCCCTGCCCTGCTTGCTCTTGCCAAGAGCGTAATCCATATCCAGGTCAATGAGCCAGTTCTTTAGATCCTCGTTAGTGCCGCCAACTACGAACACATTGTCACCACAGTCGCCAGTGATGATAATTCTGCCTTCAACGAAAGTTATGTTGAACCAATACACCGAAGATTTAGGATCGCGGAAGGTGTAGGATTCTATCGGGAGTATCGTAGCAGGGTCTATTGCAGTAACATATGATTTCATGGCGGGCGAGCCTGCAAGAACTCCAAAATATTGATCAATTATCTCGGGACTCACATACATAGCTCGAACAAGTTTGAAGTCCTTAAATTCTGATATATCAGGTTCCATCACTTACCCCCTTTTTCTAGATTAACTACTGATACGACTATACCATCATATTTTACAAACACAAATCCAGTAAATCCTTTTAAATCTACCAGCCAGCCAAATGTTCCCCTTGATATACGTTGTGCTTCGTTCTTAAATACCAAAATATTTTGTTTGGCAAGATGATCAGATGCTATTTCCAGAGCTTTCATAGCGTCTATAACCTTCTGTTCAGATTCCTGTGGTTCCATATCTCCTTTACTCCTTCTCTGTTTTTAGTTTCTCTACTTTTATCCCCAGGGCTTTTTTATCTTCGTCAGTCAGATATCCCATTTCTGCAAGCTGTATGTTGGGATTTTCTCCTTTTTCTAATAATTTTATTATCTGTTCGTTCTGTGCCCTTATATCCAGTAATATTTCTATAATTAGAGTTTCGCCGTGGCTCAAATTAATCCTGCATGAGCGTCCATCAGACAATATCTCTTTTCGTGTTCTCTGCCGCTGTTCAGATTCCTGTGGTTCCATATCTCCTTTACTCCTTCTCTGTTTTTAGTTTCTCTACCTTTATCCCCAGGGCTTTTTTATCTTCGTCAGTCAGATATCCCATTTCTGCAAGCTGTATGTACAGATTTTTTCTTATAAAATCTGCAACGTCCTCGCCTCTTTTCTGGCAGATTTCTTTTAATATCGTTGAAATCCGCTTTGGTACACGTGCTCCAATGTAAACTTGTTCCTCTTCATCGGCCATACTTCTGTTAATTTCTCCTGAATAGTTGTTAGCTATAAACAATAGCTTTAATATACATAAAGCTATCTATAATACTTGATGCCTGACACACAGCTAAATTTGAAAGATGTTCTTAAAGAAGAACAAAAAGCTAAGTTGTCTGCCATTGATAAGGATTTTTACGAGAAAGCTCATGTATTATTTAAAGAAATTAAAAATAATATAGATCGGACAAACCCGGACGAAGATGGTGTGAAGTATAATATCCTGACTTCCGACCTTAATGTAGCGAAAATAAATTTTGAGTCAATCCTTGAGATCAGGATGGGGAAAATCGTGAAAGAAGCTTCTATCCGGAAATCGCTGAAACAGAAAGAACAGCATGAGCCTGAGAACCTGATTCCAGAAGAGAAGAAATTATATGATGTGATGTTCGGTGCACTGAATGAGTGGAGAAGTAAAAAACTTCACGATGAAAAAAAGGTTACTGTCCCGGAGTCTGTGGCGACTAAGAAGGTTGAACCCTGTGTTGATTTAAAAAAAGATTTTATGCTGGTGCGTATGCTGATTACTATTCCTACCTTTGTCGGTAGTGATATGCGGAACTATACACTTAGGAAAGAAGAAATCGCTACTATCCCTGTTGCGAATGCCAGGGCTTTGATCTCGAAAAATGCTGCTGTGCAAATCGGTGTAAAATGATGCAAATTACATACCTTTTATATGTTTAAAAAGTAAAGTAGTTGTATGGAGGCTATTATATGATATTAAAACCATTCCTGATGTTCTTGGTATTGCTTTCGATGTTTTCAGTTGTCGGTTTGGCAACACCTGCAAATATCAGCATAATAAATCAGACTGCTAAACTTGGACAGACTTTTAATGTGGATATAAACATAATTCCTAACGGGAACTCGGCTTCAGGATGGCAGGCAAATGTATCATGGGATCCTACGATTATAAGAGTAAATGGAATAACCGAAGGAAATTATTTGAAACTGTACGGATCACAGACGTTTTTTATGCCTGGAACTATTGCAAATGGATCCACGGGTTATACCTTTGCAGTAATTCTCGGACCTAATTCGGGCGTATCTAACCCCGGTGTTTTGATGACTTTAAACATTACCACCATTGGAGTAACCCATAATAGTACCCTGACTCCTCTTAATATTAAACTTGTGGATCCTAACGGGAATTATATACCATTTACATTGTCGTCATCAAGGGTTGTGGTTGCCCCAAAATACGATGTAAATATGGATGGTATTGTAGATATTGCAGATTTAACTCTTCTTGCCCAGTATTATATGCAATCGAATGCTGCCTACGATATTAACGGTGACGGAATAATCGATATTGTAGATGTCGTTATAGCTGCACAGCATTTCGGACAGACATGGTGATTCCGGGTTTTGTTTGTTTTTTTATACTTTTAAAATCCGTGGTTCGCTGTTCTAGAGAGTTATACCGTTAAAATTACCCGTGAAACTTGCCGCAAAGAAAACGTCTGTTTTTTTATGAGCTTCCATTATACCTTTGAGTTCAGTCTCGGTATCCCCAAAAAAAGTGTGTGTTACTGTGGCAATCCAGTTATTATCACTTAACTCATAAGTCGTGATTGTCATTACCAGGTTGGGGATTTTATAACCTGTTGTTGTCATTTAAAGGAATCCGGGAAAAGGTTTCATTACGCAACGGACTAATCCCATGCCTCGGAGTGCTGTCTATCATGCAGGTGACGCACCCGGCCATCTGCATCATCTATGAATTGTATCGAGATCAAGCTTCTACGTTTCCGTACTATAGTTACTCGCCTAGCAGGAAGCTCTTTGTCCTGCCGCAGCTTTGGAGCGTTCAACAGCATGTTTCATCTGTCCGCTAATCCTCCACGGGCAAAGCATGCCCTTACCTGAAGCATTGTTCAGGGTTCTCATCGCTATTCGGCTTTCGCGTCTTGATCTCTATAGGTGATGAGTGCAACAGGTCCGAGGACAAACCGCTTACGCGGCACGTCCTCATCATCCCTTCATGGTGTTATTGGGAATATCTGGGGGTAGTTTCACGTCTTGCCCAGGACTGCCTTCCGTAACCCGGAAAGCACTTGCACACAGCAAGAACAAACTAACTATTACTGCATCATATATAAGAATTGCGGTCTTTCTTGCTGAACTGCTGCCCCCTTAATGCTTTTGCTGCCTCTCTTTCATCATGGTTACCTGCTGCTTATTATTCTTATTTGCATGCCACCTTTAATATGGTTCTTCCCTTGTAAGCCGTTCTATAGTTCTTTCTTTTTTACGCTCTTCTTTTACCTTATCGCTTGTGAACTTCGTACCCCGCAGCATTTCACCAGCTACAATGTCCCTGAGAGGTACCTGTGTCCCATCCAGTCTGTCAACCATTCCTTTCATCCCATATATTGATGAATTTACCTTTGAGGCTGCCAGCCTGAATTCTGCCTGGGCGACTGTGGGAAACTCCCGATTTGCCGGTGAACGCCGCCAGTATCCTTTCCTGCCAGGGCATTTAACATATTCAAAATTATCAAAAGGATATCTGAGTTTTGTTTTTTTTAAGATTTCTCTTAATATAGATGATCGCTCTGCGTGTTCTGCAAGTTCAACCATCGCTATTGCTATTTCCTTTCTGTCGTTAGAGGTTTTCAGGCGTTCCAGTGTTTCTTGATATACAGGGGGCATATTACGTTTTCCCCATTACTTTTAATGCAATGCCCTGCAGGTCTTTTGTTTTTTTTGACATAACTGCCGGGTTTTGCTGTGTGTGTTGGGGTATTTCATGCTGTTCTTTAACTATTTGAGTGGATTTGGCTTTTATTCGTTCTTCACTCGTTGATTTTTTCTTTGGCAGTTCTATAGGTTTTTCCATGTCGTGTTTCGGGTCGGTCTTGCATACCCAGAGACATCTTTCCTGAATATCGTATCCATTTTTTGATGTATATTCCTCGAATGCTGTGATCCTGTCAAGAAGGTCTTCATCTGTGGGTGCTGATATACGAACTACCGTGTCCCCACTGCCGGATTTTTGAATTGATTTTATTCCGTAACCGACAGGGATCTTTGGCCTTTTTTCTTTTTTATTTGTTTTTATAACCTCTGCTCCCGGTACTTTTGTAAGCAAGTCTACTACTGTCTCACCGACTTTTCCAAGAGGTATTTCTTTCCCGTCTATTTTAACAGAGTAATAAACCTGTGATGATTCTTTATATAAAAAGTCCGGCCTTCCATGTATAAGCAATACCCGCTCTACCTTATTTCTCGGACTTTTCGGACCTGTCTTTTCTGCCATATTCCTCCCTGTCTTTATATGTTATGTTAGAATAAAATCTTATTCCCTCTTCTATTAAATCAAACATTTCAATTCAGGTAAGCATATATTGTCAACATCTCGCTTCCTGGTGATATGTTACATCCCTATATCTATCAAGCATTTCAATTGATTTCATATTTTATCTCCTTATTTATTTTTATTCCGCCATTCTTTAATATATTCTGCCGGAATTCCATAATCATAAATTAAAGAGTCCCATGAAAATTTATGTATGCGAACTGCTTCTCGTAATGCCATTGCTA
The DNA here is from genome assembly GCA_028697885.1 of Desulfocapsaceae bacterium. GTDB lineage: Bacteria > Desulfobacterota > Desulfobulbia > Desulfobulbales > Desulfocapsaceae > UBA2270. The sequence continues at coordinate 21,891 of JAQVER010000004.1, read as the reverse complement.
AATCCCACCCATATACTTCTCTTTTTCCCCAGGGTGATAATGTGTACCAATGCTCCGGGAATGATAACAGGCGATTTCTTTTTATCGTCCTTTCGAGTTCAAAATCCCTAATATATTCTTCACCCATTGATGTGAATATTTCTGTGTCCGGTCTTATATATACATAAACTACTTGTACCTTCCCTGATGGGATGGGGGTAGTAGGTTCCTCTCGTCTTTCTTTTTTTCTAGGTAGCTGCTCTTTTTCTACCTCCTCAGATGCTTTCGGCCTGGTAATTTTTGGTTTTGTACCGGGAAGTTTCATTTCTGCAAGTTTGATCGCCCTGGTTTCTGCAACTTTATTTAACTCAGTACGCATTTCATCAATATCCTGCATGGTGAGTTTATCGAATTCCCCGTGTTCAAGAATATCAAAGATCTCGTTGGCTAAATCATTTACCTCGGCTATTGTGATTATCTGGCTGATCCGTTTCTTATACTCGGCATACATACTGCCGTGTAGCGGTTTAGGTATTTCAGTAGGTAATGGTTGAGGTAATGGTTGAGGTAGTGGTTGAGGTAGTGGTTGAGGTAGTGGTTGAGGTAGTGGTTGAGGTAGTGGTTGAGGTAGTGGTGTTTTTGCCCGACTAAGTTCTTCTTTCAATTTTTTTACTTCCTGATCGAGAGTAGTATTCCTTCTTGATAACTCCAGGTTCTCCCCTAACCTTTTCCGTGCGATCTCATCCAATTCCGCGAATTCCTGTTCAAGCGTCCGCTGCTCTGCAAGTGCTTCCTGTTCGGCTATCTGCATCTTCAATGCCGCTTCTTTATCTTTAGCTTTTAGACTGGCTTCGGACAGGTCTTTTGATGTTCCGAATTCCCGGATCATCTTATCCTTAGCTTCGTCATAAGTCAGGTCTTGTGATTCCCTGAGAAAAGTATCGAAGTCGCCCAGGTCTAAAGCACCCATTATAGAAATATAAAGGTTTTGGAGAGCTTGTTTAATAATGGGGTTTTTTGGAGGATAACCTATGGGTTTATCCGCCGGCTCGCTTATTTTGAAATCGTCGTCCGCCATAAAAAATCTGCTGTTTTATAATTATGTCATTTAATTACCTTAAATTCTACGTCAATGCTACCGTTCTTAAGTTCTTCTGCTCTTTTCCGCCTTTCGTTCTCAGCTATATTTCTGAGTAACTCTTTTCCAAAACTGTCAATAACTCCCTGTAAGAGAAGTTCATTAAACTTCATCTTCTCATTGCCTCTTTGACCCCATACTCTTCTAATCTCCTGGAAGTGCTGGTTGCCGATGTTACCCGCTGCTGGCCTTTAAGCTTCTTTCCTGCCTCTGCTTTTTTACGTGCCTCTCTTTCAGTAATCTCCTGTCTCGATGGGCCACCGAGTAGTCGCGGCTTTTCTTCGGTTTCTATGCGTGCCCCGAAGAGCATTTCGCCCTGAAGCACGTTGAAACGATTCAGGTAAGCGTCTGTTAATTCACGCTTATCCAGTCCCCCGAGCGGAAGGAAACCAATATCTTTCAGGATTTGCTTAAGGTCATCTATGGTTTTTGCTGTCTGGATATTGTTTAAGACTTCCTGTTTGATATCCTGAGTGCTCTGGATTTTTGGTGCCGGCTGTGCTACTGGCGCCGGTGCTGGGTGTAACAGTAGTACGTTGGCTCCCGGTCGTGCAGTGGTTCGGTTTGCCTTAAATTCCGTGCCTGTTGGTTCAGATACCATTGATGGTGCCTCCTTACTTTTTTCCTCTTCATATCTTCTGAGCCGTGAAACTCTATCCTCGTCTCACTTGCGATCATACCGTCTCCACTTTACCATAGTCCATGTATTATATACTATTATTCACTAATTATATTATCTTTTCCTAACATAAAGAGAATAAATAATTATAGTTATATGAGTATATATTAAAATTATGATGAATCCGCCAAGTAGCATACGCAGAAAGCCAAGAGACCCGGTAAAATTAGAAGTGTTCTGTAGATTAGCCGAGGCTGCCGTTGCTGAGGGTAAAATGTAAATTTTCCGCTTTTCTTTTTTTAGGCTACTGCAAATCCTTTTAACCCGATAGATATTTGTTTCGTAGTCGGTAGCGCGCTCACACGCATAATGGAGAATCCTATAACGTTTCCGTTCATATCGACTTTTTCCATCACTGCGTCGTTCTCAGTGTCCCTGAAATATCCAGGTTTTTTTTCAAATGTGACCTCGAGAAGGTCGGCTTTTTTATCATACCAGATTGTTATTTTTTTTTCCATAATACTACACCCCTTTTTACAGTGGGTCTGAAATAGGCAGTTGATATAAACTTTTCATTAGTTAATATTTTAACTACAACACATAAATATTTACTTGTTACCGGGGTGGTAACATAATACCGATGATATAATATACTTTTAGGATCTGAAGTTGACCGAACAACAACATCTGGATTAAAAAGGGTATCGCGTATTTTGTCGTCCTGCCCTGACATTTCAGGATGCGTGTTGTTGATGTGCTCATTCACCTAGGGGGACAGACAAATCTGCTGGTTGAAAATATCCCTGAACCATTTCATACAGATCCTCTCCACTTTTGCTTTTCTGCTTTCGCTATCTGGTCTGGATATTCCCAGATAACATTCGGCGGGATAGACTTTCCTTCGAGAAATGCAATATCTACGTGGAATTTATGAGCTATCCCCACAAACTCTTCGCTCATACGACTTTCCGATAACTTATGATTGCCTTCCGATCCCATACTACCATCTCTGGGTTCGATGTCATCCCGGAGCGTGTGAACATGCCGCTATACCCTATGGATTCCAGATATGCATTTACCACATTTTTGGTATTTAGCGTAAATCCCATGAGTTCGGGCTTGTTCATGAGTCCCCATGCCCTTGCCCTGTTAATAACTTCATCCCGCAGCGGATTTGTATAAAGACCTGCGGCGTCTACGAACTTACCTGATAGTGTTACTTCTACAAGGCCGGGTTCCTTTGGCGCCGGAACTCCCGCCTTCCTGGTGAGATCTTCTGTGATATTCACGTTATGTGGCTGGTTCCCTGTGATTGTGAGATATGTCACATCCCCGGAATCCACGTACATCTTAAGGTCGCGGACCAACCGGTCTACTTCATAATCTGTAAGATAGTCGCCTCCTTTCTTATATCGCGGATCCGTGAGGATGATATTTACCAGGTTCGCACGCTGTAACTGAGTGAGGTTTTTTGCAAAATCCCATTTTTTCTGTGAACGAACCCGCCAATATTCCGGGACGCTGCTGAGATAAAAACCGCCTCCTAGATCTCCGCCTGGGTTCGTGACTACAAGGTCATCTGATCCGAGATTGTGTATCACTTCGTCCGGGTTGTCTGTAAGGTGATATCCTACAAGATGCCCGTTCATCGGGATTGCAGCACCTATGGTCTGGGATTCGTTAATTGGTTTATCGGTGCATACAGTTATTTTGTCAATTTTTGCTTTGAGTCCTGCTGATTCGGTATTCGCAAAATCATTATAAGTTGATTTCAATTTCTGTAGTGGTTTTGATGTTGATTCTCTTACCCCGCCTGCTGCCAGTATTTTCAGGTATCGTTTCCGCTCTTCCGCAGGTAATTTAGAGATTTCATCGAGGGTAATATAGTTACCCGGTTCTTGTGCCGGTCCTGTGGTTGCCGCGATCCCGCGGGCAATCTCCAAACGCTTTTCTTTGGAGAGATCTGAGATTCGTTCTGATATTCCTTTAGATGTACTTATAAACCTTTTATTTTGTACATCGCCTAAAAATCCGCTTTCCTTAAGAGAGTAATGACAGCCTTTTCCTACTATTACACTATCCAGTAACACTATACCTACAGTATTAAATGCTTCTTTTAGTCGTCCTGAAATATCTACGTCCTCATTGGACGGTTCGCATACTCCCGAGGGATGATTATGGACGAAAATAACATTAGCGGAGTTATTTAATACTGCTCCTTTAACTGTTTCCCTTGGATGGACAATTGATGCGTTCAGGCTGCCTATACTTATAGTTTCTATCCCCATCACTTGATTTTTTGTATCAAGATGTATGAGTCTCGCAGATTCACGATCATAATCTTCCATCTCCCTGACCAGTGCCGCAACATCTTCTGGCCCTTTGATTTTCGTTTTTGGTGCTGCTCTTAGAGGTATAAGCTGTACCCTGAACGTGTCAAGTGGTTTTTGTTTTTGCCTGAGAGTTAAACCAGGCATCCCGCCTTCAGGGTAGATTATAGGCATAGTTGTCACAACCTCTTCATCGCCAGTTCCTGGCGCAACCCTTCATTTTCCTTTTTCAATTTCTCATAATCGCTTGCTAATTTCTGCCCGCTCGTCATCGGTAATGCTGTTGGCATTTACAATTCCTCCTGAAGTTTACCCCTGCCCCAATCAGGAGTTTTAAGAGATGTTTTGAGTCCTAACTTAGTCTCAAAGAAATCTCTTTCTTTTTCAAGGTCACTTTCAGGTACCTCGAACACTGAGATAAAACCGTGTATGCCCGCCCCTGTTTGCATTGGTCCCATTCTAACATATAATTTTATTTTCTCTTTTTGCTTTTTGAGAGGGAGTTCACCTAGGTACGGTGAGGATGCCGGTACTTCTTTCCCATATACCTTCGATAGCTTGCCCCTTGCCTCAGGACTCAACTGCTGGTAAATATCATAAGGCATGCTTTTAGCCATTTGTTTCAGCATTTTCTCGTCTGCTGTCGTCATTACCGCTTTTTCTATTGCCTGAATATTATGCACCATATATATTTCTCCTGTTTCAAATAGTGGCCTCTAGTTTTGAAAGCTCGTTTTTGATCCTTTCCTGGTCTGTTTTAAGTTTTTCTAAATTGACCTGCACTTCGTTACGCTTATCATCGTACTTTTTCTTATCATGATGCCGATACTCTTTTGTAATTTTGCTCTTTAACCTTTCTATTTTGACAAGCTCCCCGCGTATAGCAGTATCAATATGATTTAATTGTTCTTTCAACTCTTTGATTTTAATATCTTTTTCCATACCTATTATAGATTAATTATTATACTTAATATAATTTATCCTGATAGATTGTTTTTAAAAGAGGGATGTTGTGGGAAGAATGGGAGTGTGGTTAGTATGAAAAATAGTTTTTCCCACAACATTCTCGATTAATACTTATTTTAATAAAATATATACTTTTCGGTGTTATTATTCCCAGGCATATTTATAAAAATAAGAGTAACATCGTCTACGGACATATGATAACCATTCCCTGCCTTTTGGAGTATCCAATAACTGTTTTTTTTGTAAATCCTTACTTATATGGTTATATAATAACCACTTATCTGTAAAGATCGGTTCTATCCGATCCCAGTTGTTTTTTATAAATATTTTTGCAATAATTTTTATTAAGGTATTGTCGAGATTGAGATATTCTACAACCAGAAGGGGATCCTGCCACTCCATAATTGCTTTTTCAAGTAAATCAGGTGTCAGACTCGTTAATCCGTTAGTGATCCATCTCTGGATACTGTTTTCATCGTTCAGATGTCTTATTTCAAATAAGATTTCCTGTATTGTTGGCATTTTTCTCCTGATTCCTGTTCCGGGTGTTTTTAATATAAGTAAAATCGCATTTTTTTTTATTTCCACGCATTACATTCCCAGTTCTTTAGCCCGCTTCGCTTGCTCCTCTTCCTGTTCCTGTATTTTTTCTATTACACTTTTTTTCTCTTCTGGCTGCTTTGTTACATCTGTTACATCTGTTGGTGGCGGTATATACGGCTGTATGTTAAATCGATGCTGGTTCTGGTTGAACCAGCGTTCCTCATCGGGGTTTAGCTGTGGTTTATGGGTTAATAAATTATAATATTCCTGATCTGTCAGCTCCATTTGGATCAGTACGTGACCTGGTTGAACCATATTTTGGGCTGGTGCTGGTCCTGCCGTTGCCGGGGTATCATCCAGAAGTTTCAAATCAGGTTTTTTTTTTTGCCATGCATCCAGCCCTTTTTCAAGCGCACCGGTTAGCTTATCTATCCCATACATTACTTTATTCACACTTCCGTCTTTTTCACGCCATACCTCATTGCCTGGATTGCCTGTTGTGAGTGTGTTCGTAACCGGATTTTGAGGAATTATACCTATCTCACCGAGTGCCCCTTTTATACGCGATATTCTTTTCCCAAGATCCTCAAGCTCGTTCACCGTATCTTTTGCTTGCTCCGGGGTTGTGTTTGCTGGAGGTACCCTAAGTGAATCTATCCTCTGTCCGATCTCCGCAAGCTGACCTGTTAATGAATTTATATTGTTAGTGTTTGTATCTTCAAGAGTCTGGAGTTTCTTTTCAAAAAGCAAATCTTTTAATTTATCATCCTGCTCTTTTAATTTTTGCTCATAATATTGTCTTTGTTTTTCATTCTCAGCTTTCATTTCCTGCAGTACAGTTGAGGATTGAGTATTATCCCCGCCTCCGGCCATTTTTGTTAAAAGATTCATATACATTAATTCTTTCAGCGCGTCTATATCGAAAGACCCTTTTTTCTTTACTGCATCCTCTTCGTTAAGCTGTCTCCCCATACTTTTTATTAATATTCCTTTTCCCATGGTATTTATTATATCGTTGGGATCGGGGGTTACCAGTCCTATCGCTGCTGCTTCCTGTATTGTTTTAATGGTTTTATCTGTTGCCGGGGGTGCTTCCTGCCCCTGTGGTTTCTGTTTGACTGCCTCCAGCAGCCTGCGCAGTGCTTCGGCTTTGGGAACTCCCCATTGCTTAGCACATTCATTTATCATAAAATCGTCTGTATCAGTGACCTCTATTATTCCGCTTGGGCCCGGTTCACTTTTACTGGGTTGCTTTGGTGCCATTTAAGGTCTCTCCTGGTTGTAATTTTAATAAATTTTCCGTACTTATCGGTTTTAAAAATGATTCGAGATATTGAGAATATGCGAGTAGGTTTTCAGGTTTGATGGGCATATCCCTCCTCATTGTCTCAAAAACATGAGCATCTATGACTTTTGATATGAATGCCTTGCGGTTTCTGTCGTCCAGTGCTTCGATAAGCCTGTTGATTGATTCGTTCAGTTGCCGTATCTGCTCGTCTTTTTGTTCGATTGTATCATGATTTTCTATAAAGAACTGGTAAATTGCTCCTAAAAACGCTTTTAGATCTTTCTCGTATCCGAACTCCCTGGCTGCCATATCCATTGTATCTATGACATACATACCAATTTCCTGACGTGCCAGCGCGATCTCAGTACCGGCATTGCCGGCATCCTCCATAAGTGCACGTCCTGAACCTTTCTCAGCTTCTTCATGAAGAGCTTCGTCTATTTTATCTTTTTTTACCTCTTTAACATCTTTTCTTTTAGGCATTTTAGCGGCCTTCGGCCTTCCCGGTTTCCCTGTCTTTTCAGGGGGTTCTTCTTCGCCCTGTGATTTTGGAACTTCCGGGGTTTCAAGCCTGGCTGTGCCGTCCTTTTCCGCTACTGCTTCTGCTTCAAGATCCTCTTTTGAAGATTCCAGACAATGATAGGCATAATAAACCTCGCCTTTATCCTTCATTAGCTGGTCTGCTGCCTCATACCAGGGTACTCCCTGTGCGTGAATTCTTTTTATTTCTTCAAATTCTTTTTTTAATAGTGTAAGGGTGCTGGTAGTGATCCCCAGCGTTTCCGCTATGATCTTGTCCGGGTATCCTATCGTGACTGCCCTGAAAACCGCTCCAGTATCTGTCATGAAGACAATAGTGTGTTGAAAAGTATATATACTTTATAATAGATATATGAGATTTATGAGACAAAATGAGGGATTATGGCCGAAACCGCGATAAATATGAGCCGTAAAACTCGCCTGCTTTTTTCCGGGGTGAAAAACCAGGAAGCTTTGCGTAAAGGAAAGACTATACCGCACGAAGATTTTATATTATTCTTAACCGAGTTATATAAAAGAGTGAGCGGTGATACGATTGTACTCGATGATGCGTGGGAGAAGGCGAAGAAAGAGATAGGAAGGTGATTAAATGACTTATATGGCTTTGGATATACAATTTTTGGTGGGTCGGCAGAATAGTATTAAAAGTACATGAAATATGTGTAAAAAAAATGGAGTAACTACCGAGATTAGATGAGGCTGGCTGTGAACAATGAATTAAAAGTCAATGCCCCCACTCTGAAGAGCGAGGCATGGGTTAGCATTTGAATTGGCGCATTAATCTTAGCACACCGGGTTCTGTTAAGCCTTCGGGAGTCATAAAAAGGTGTACCACAAAATTCTTTTTTATGAAAATATATATTAGTCATTGTGTCTCCATTATTCGTTCTTTTTTTACAGGATATGTTTTTTCAAACCTTTCATATTTATTTCTCCTTTTCTGCCTGTTCCCTGGCAAAATTCAAAACAATATCGTCTCCCTTAACCCTCGAATATACACATAACAGAAATTTCATAAAATCGTCATGTTTCATGCCCCCCATTCCTCTCCGTCCGGCCTCTTCCGCTTCAAGCTGACTGAATAACGCCAGGTTCTTTTTACTGATTTCCAGTTTGGTTTTATCCATTATGTACCTATCCTTTTCAACTTAAGGTCTATATATTGCCCTAATTTCTTTCTGCGTTCCCATTGAGATCTGTTAAATATCTATATTCTGGTATATATATTGTGTCAAATTTGCTTCCTATGAATAGTATTTATAATTTACTATAAGTACGATAATTAAGATAATATTTATCCCGGTTAATTTTAACTGAGTATCGATCCGATTTTCTAAATCAATATTATTTTCGTATATATTCTATAATTTTAGCCTGCGCTGGCAAAAAACAGCTTAAAATTTCAAGAATTTCTTGAAATATTTTACCTTGCGACAATTGCAGATATAATATTAATTAATGTGGATATGTACATACATGGATGTGTTACTCTATACGAGAATTGTGAGACGTTCCCGGCATATTTAATTTTTTGAAATTAAACATCTTCGCACCCTGAACATTTCAACAGTTCGTATCAATTTTACATTATTTACATCCACAAAACACCAAAACACATCCATTATCGAGTATGTAAACACATCCACATTGATATGTGACACGTCCACAATTATTCTAATAACATATCCATATTGATATGTTACGTATCCACGCACAAGCCACAAGCACACAAACACATCCACGTCAACACATAAAACAGCCATCTTAAATCAGATTAAGCATCCACGTATATAGCAAATATGGATGTGCATCCCTTCAAATATATCAGGATCGAAGGAACCAGCCCCACAAAAAATCAAGAAACATACCAAATAACATGCGATATTTCAACATGCCTACCCACAAATAAAAAGATTAAGATTGTAATTTACACAGTTAAAATCAATACACATAATAACAGTATAAAATAGTAGTTATACTTAATAACCAGCATCAGAAGACAATTTAAAAAAGATTAAGATTGTAATTTACACAGTTAAAATCACCAACAGCACCGGTTAAAGATTATAACACATCCACGTATAACTCATAGATTATTTTTTAACAGAATCGCCCCATTACGATTTATAATAACACACTTTATCAAACGTGGATGTGTTATTTTTTTGATGCCGGTGCATAGCGTTTAACTGTCTAAATTCTGAACCTTTTTAGACTAAGTTAAATCAGATTAATAGTTCATAAGATATATCTTATTTGTTTATATCTTTTATGCTTGACCTAACTGGCGGAAGAAGAGTCGCAAAAAAATTTAAGAGGAAATGGCTTGCGCCATTCTCTCAGCTTTGTCTGCTACGTCTTTGTACTCCTCCCCGATTTCTTGCAGCTTTCGGGCAAGGTCTGTAAGAAATATTGTTATTGCGCTACTGTTAACCATGTGCTTTATAGTTTCTCTGCTTACCCTATCTGGGGTAAACTGAAGGCAGTTGATGATCTCGCCCTCATACGTTTTTTCCTGAATAATTCTTATATAAGGGGAGTTGGCTTCTTTGAAGCGAAAGGGGGAGAGCTTTGAGGATGTAGTTGTTAGACTAATCAAGGAGCATAAATCTTGATCCTGTTTTTATCACCCGATGGTTAACAGATTTCTTATCACCCGCCAACTTAACAGAACATATAAACAAAACGCTTAAATATACACACATGCATACATACGTACTTACATGTACAAGCATGTAAAAATCTCGGAGAACGAACAATATGATCTCAATTTACGAAAAAAATTTTAACTTAATGGTCCGGCTAGGGATTCTAACCACAGCTGGCGAACCAACCTTTAAAGAATCGAAAAAAATGAAGTCCGGTGCCTATATGGATTTAAATCTGGATTTCCTGATCAGTACCGAAAAAGGAGTAGTTATTGCCATGGCTCACAATTATAAACAAAACGGTGATGTCATGGCGGATCCTGACATGGAGATACGGACCGTCAAGAATCTTAAAATGTTTGAGGCACTGTCTTTTAAACAAGACTCAACCGGCACGTATCAACAGGTTTATACAGACGAGACTGAGACGATACTTAATCCACAGATTAAAAAAGACCTGAACATATTTTTAAACACCTGGCTGAACAACCTGATTGCACAGGGATTCTCAGGATCAGGTCAACACTCCCCGGTAACGGAGGGTGTGTCATGAGAAAAATAACACTACCTGCTGTAAGTGACCCCGAACGTAGCGTTGATCTTTTCGACGTAGACCGGTTGAACGAATTTGACAAACCTTTTTGTGTGGCGACAGCAATCCTCATAGAGCAGGTAGAAGATCACTGGAACAAGTATGTCCAGGCGGAGGAACAACAGGTCTTAACACCGGTACGTAATCTGGAAGAAATACTCAACAACTGGAAAAAAGTAATTGAAGGACCAGCCCAGGAAGGAGCAGAGGCCGGATTCCAGAAGGGCTTAAATAAAGCCTGGGAAGATATAATGCGAGATGCGGAGTGGGATGGTATAAAATTACCAGGGAAAAATTGTGTATGTACGTTCTCAAAAATAAAAATAGACCCCTGTAAACAAATTGTCTGCCTTACCTGCAATGGTATCATTTCAAAGGATAAATTACTAAAAATCTGGAAATATATGATGGACGCAGGGGATCAAGTAGTGCCTTTTAAACCCCAGTATGTGCGGGGCGGAGAGATATACACATGCCCTATTTGCGGATATACGAACAGTTCGCACAGGTACTTGAACATTGGATATTTTCAGATCGCCTGTGAGGAGCATATAAAAGAGTGTTATAAAAATGCAACGGGAGCAGATTTAGTATGACCAGATGCCCGAACTGCAAAGAAGGAACCATTGAAATATTTAAGGTCGATATGAATTTAGATAGGTCAGGGTTAAGTGTATGGTTCACATGCTCTGATAATTTATGTCTCCATAACGTGATTCTTAATCTAACCACAGAGGATATTATTAAAATAGGCAAAAGCCACCCGCCGAATGCGGATAGTTTTTCTACGTTTTGCTTAAGCAGGTACAACAAAGGAGACAGCAATGAAAAATATTAAAAACACCCGGAAAACCACAGTAATAAACATCAATAAAAACGATCTTAAACCCTTTAACGAGATAAGGGCAAAAGAAACAGGGAGAATTAAGAAAATAATATCTCAAAACACCTTTGTAAACTTCCTGATTGAATTATGCAGGCAGGCCGAAGGCAGCCAGAAAGATGCTGCATGGAAAAAACTGGAGAAAAAAGAGGGGTAAAAATGATCAGAGAAATAGAAAAGAAAACACTAAAACAATTTCCAGAAAGCACACCTTTACGAGAAATACTGGCTACAGCCAATACATTCGTATCAGAAGGCAAAATCATTGAAATAAATCATAACGAAAGCAAAGTCAAGATCGTGGAGACAGGATGCGAGGGGATAGTTGAATGAGGGGCACGAGCAAATTCGATGACTACACAGCAGAGCTAATAGTGGGCCGGTCGAACAAAGAATACCCAGAAATTTATCACTGGGCTGAAAAGGCATGATAAACAAAGTTAGGGGTAAAATAATGATTTTTAGACAATTTAAAAACAACGAGGAAATAAGCTTCTGTAATGTGGATACGCCGGAGGAAGCTTTAGAGCTTTTTATGGATCCGATGAGTACAGATTATGATGAGATAATGGAACACATGAAACCCACGATATATGGGTTTATGGCAGCCCTGGGCAATAAGCCGGATGGTGAACCAGGAGATATCTGGGATATTAAAGCATTTGCCAGTGCAGAAGCCAAAGAACCCATGGCTGTAAGGCACGTAAAGATCCCGATTGAGCAGTTATCAAAAATAATAAGCAAGCCCGACAAGGCGGTAATAGGATACATGAAAGAGGCGGTTATGAAGGGAACGGACAACCTGGAAAAATGGGTAAAAGAAAATCCAAAAAAAGCCTCCGAAATTTTAAAAGCATTTAATAAAAATATGATAGATACGATAATACAAGGGAGCTAAAAAATGATGTCAGAAGAGGCGATACGGAAGTGGAAGGAAGAATTGATTGAAAAAAATCAAAATCTCAAAAAAAGATATGGAAACCACAGAAATACACGGCCGGTTAAAAAAAGACAATCCGGCAATAGTTAGTGAATGGGTAAGAAACACTCTGAACATGATTAGAGAAATTTCCATCCTGTCTTTAGTATTGCAAGAAACAACAGCAAAGGAAGTATATGAACTGACGAGATTGGATTAAAGGTGAAATATTTATGGAACAAGAACAAAAAAAATTTAATAATGAAATATTAAGCCGATTAGCGAAAGCAGAAGCCGAAATAGAAGCTTCAAAAGATCAATTGAACGATATGATCACAGCGATCACATAGAATGCACGATCTTCCAGAAAGAGCATGGTATGGAAGGATGGGAAATATTCTTCATGCCTGAAGAAATGTATTATCAGGACTGTCTTTCAAAGCTCTCCCCGGACGACACGGTGTTTGATGTTGGTGCCGGAGATCTACGTTTCTCATTAATGATGGCTGATATGGTCAGGAAGGTATATGCTGTCGAAATAAATCCAGGGCTTGTTTCAAGTGCATTAAGGATCATTGGCTGGGATATGCCGGTAAATCTTACTGTAATCTGCGGAAACGCTTTTAATATGGAATTGCCGGGTGATGTGACGGCAGTAACCTGTCTGATGATCCACAGAAAGCACGAGTTCCCGGAACCATGGAAGAAAGCCAGGATAATAGCGTATAATAAATAAGACATTTCAGGCAGATAGTTTTATTAAGTTGCATCTATAAATTAAATAAATATGGCAAGCTTAGAATCAATTATAAAAAAATTACGTGAAATGCAAGATGATGAAGTAAAGGCAGGACCAGCATACAGGGGATTCTATACTGATCTTATCAATATCGGTGTGATAAAACCACTTACACGCGAATCAGACATACTTTTGAATATAATTAAAGATGAGGAGAGGCATAAAGAAGATCTCAATCTGATAGAAAAAACGATAGCGAATTATAAAATAAAGCAACCAAAAACAGTAATAGGAGAAACGCTAACAATCACAGATTTAAAAAATATGTATGATAAATTTGGATTTAAATCAGGGTATGATTTTAATAACTGGAAACAAATATATTGTGCCCGATACCATGTAAAACTAACAACATAACGGATTTATTTAATTAACCCCTTCTTTTTAACTTCTTCTTCAAGCCACGATTTTAATTCATCAATAGAAACACCGCAAATATCAGAGTACACTTTATAATAACTATTTGGTATTTTATCCAGGCGGTTATAATTATTCTTAAACAATTCGAGAAGTTTAATATGTGCATCCTCAACCCGTTTATCCTTTGCACGGTTTTCAGCTTCCCGGACAGCACGCTCTTTTAAAAGTTCCTCTTTTTTTTTCTTCAACGCCAAGTATTCAGGTTCTATTTCAACAAGGCGTATTTCTATTTCAGCAAGATCTTTATCATATTTATTCATATAAGCGTTTACCATTCTCCTGATAATATTTGACATCCCGTCCGGTTGATTTTTTAAAAATTCACGCTGGTCAGGATCTAATTTAATATGTGCCTCTTCTGTAAACCTGGCCTCTCTCACCGTATTCACTCACCTTCAGGAAATATGATTTTAGCCATCTTGCCAAGGTGTCTTTTATGAACATAGATATATCCACTAAATACACCCTTTCCCACTCTCTTTTCTATAATTTCAGGTAATTTCCCCTTCCCGGTAGGGATCACAACTTTAACATTCTCCCCGGCATATTTTATAGGAACATAAATAATACCACTGCTCCCGCCATTACCAACAGTAACTTTAATATAATCTTCTTTACCTATCTGGAGAGGCTCATCATCCATATTTCACCCATTCTAATACTGATATTATAAGTATAAAAAGTTTTGGGGTTTTATATTATCTTTTCCTTTTTCATACGCAGGATTATAAAATTAATAATACATTTTTTAGAGCAAAAACACATTTGAGTGTTTTTATCCACACCTGTTTACAATATAAACACTTTTTCATCTCAATCCCACCTGTATATTTTCGCTATTTTCTCCATTATCGCGGCAACCACAGGGACAGTAACAGCGTTACCCAAAAGACGATACCTGTGTACATCGGCAACACCAGCAGTCCATTGATCTTCAAACCCCTGTAATCTCTCACATTCCAGCGGAGTAAGTCTCCTGATCCCATTAACGACATTATTATGAGTTGCACCGGTATTAGCCCGGAGAGGCGGGACAGTATCAGTCCGCACCTGCGGGTCACGGTGCAGCCCGCAATCCGAGATTAGATAAGGCTGGCTGTCGACAGCATAACACAACTTTTCAGATTCTAATATACCGTTCCCGCCTTTTGCAGGATCACCGCAGCGGGGATGATGAGAAATGCAATATAATCCGGTTTTAGCTCCCATCCCACCACCTGAACCTGAAAAACATTTTAATATCCCATCATCAGAATATACTCTCGTAGATTGAAGATCTTTACCAATAACTCCCACTCTGACCAAAGTCATATCCGAATGCAGCCCGCCGCTTTTCCCGCCGCCGGTCAAACACCGCGATATAAAATTCCCGTTCCAGTTCGAATAATCCCTGCCCCTCAGACAATGTGCATTTTGCTGAAACCGCTCTTCAATCTTTTGTTCGTCAAATATTTGATCATTTTCTCTGAGAGGAAATACTTTGGATCCGGGGAAGCCTCCAAGATGTCCGACAATGAACACTCTTTCCCTGTTTTGTGGTACACCGAATTTCTTTGAGTTAATACATTCCCACTCACAACAGTACCCAAGGTTTGCCAGTTCAACGAGAACTCGGGCAAAGTCCCAGCCTTTAAGGGAACTAAGCAATCCTTTAACATTTTCATAGAATACAAGGCGAGGTCGTTTTTTTCGTATGATCCTGATACTATCAAAGAATAAACCGCTTCTCGCTCCACGAAGTCCTGCATGTTTTCCTGATTTACTAAGATCTTGGCACGGGAAACCGCCGCAAAAGAGGTCGAAATCCGGGAGTTCTTTCGCTTTGATTTTTGTGATGTCTCCGTAATTAACGACGTTTGGAAAGTGTTGCTCATAGATTTGGATCGCATGTTTATCAACTTCCGATATTCCAACACATTTCGCGGTTGGAAGCACCCTGCGGATACTTTCATCAAACCCACCGATGCCCGCAAATCCGCTAAAAAATGTAATCATATTTTGTTTAATTCTTTATTTTGTCTTCGCACCCCACAAGGCAGGTGCTTACCTTTAGCATGGTTCTCATGCCAAGTACGACTCTGGTTTTTTCTCTCTACCTCGGAACGTGGTACTCCTATTTTTCTACCGCCTCTACCAATTTTTCTTGGCGTGCCCATAATTTCCCCTACGCTGGCCTGAGTGCAATCAACATACGAGACATTTGGTTATATCCTATGGGTACGTCTCCTTCTTGAAGCTCGATCCCCTCATCACCATCCAGTTCTAATGATATAATTTTATATTTGTTTCTGGTAGGTGTCTCCTTCTCAAGTTCGCCCTGCACCAGCGCGATCTTAAGGTTGTTCAGCACAACTTCTATTTTTCGCTTGAACTCATGACGCCTGCGCCATTCAGGTAATTGTATATCCTCATCCACTAATTCGATAAGTTGAATTTTTGTTGAATCTATAAGTGCATCGATGTTAGTCATGATTAGAAAGCCCCCTCCGGAATCACACCGGATAACACTGCTTCAATATAAAAGTCCCTGCCAAGAGGCTGGGTACTGAAGTCTAAACCAGTATTTTGGTTCGCCTGGTTGAGTGTTTCCATGGGGGCTACATATTTAAGTAAGTGTGGAAAGTCCCTGCGGATTTGCACCGCATCCTGCTTTGCTATAAGGGTTGCAACCCCTTGACCTGTATTAGCAAGGTTCTCCAATAGCGTACAGCAGTGTTGGGACTTATGGGAGTATGCCCGCCGTGGCTGGCGAGCATAAGAAGTACAGGCAGGAGCAGCAAATCGGGATAGGATAGGAGTGATAAAGTCGTTTCTTATCTTTGAGCTGCTCCCGCCTGGCTCCCCGGAACCGCATGTCATACGTGAAGGTATCGAAAATTGTTCCAGGGATGCATCTCTTAGATCATGGGTCCGCCGCCTGATCGCGGGAGATGTGGTTATATTCATACTAACATCTGAATTGCATTGATTCATGGGGTTAATTATGGTCATTTAACTAAACTCCCCCTCCAGATAATCATAATCCCCATCAGTCCAAAACTTAGGATCATTTTTAAAATACACTTCCTTTTGGCTCTTGGTAGACTTTTTTTCATTAATAAATATTTTAAACTCTTCTAAAGTGATTGGAGTTGCACAATCACTAAAGATTAAGCCGCCAGAAGTTTCTATTTCCTTAAACCAATCGTCAGCAGACCTGAGTGTTTTAGTAACATGAAACAAAAATTTCCATCCTACAGAACTTTTTCCAATATGAATCTCAT
Source organism: Desulfocapsaceae bacterium (assembly GCA_028697885.1). Classification (GTDB taxonomy): domain Bacteria; phylum Desulfobacterota; class Desulfobulbia; order Desulfobulbales; family Desulfocapsaceae; genus UBA2270. Next base: position 4,964 of record JAQVER010000004.1, on the reverse strand, counting down.
CATATCTGTGGCAGCAATCACAAATTTTTGTTCTGAGATAATAATTTGTACTCATCATTCCTCCCTACTTAACTTCTACAACATACACAGTCTTGCCAACATATTTAGTAAGGCCAAGGATCTTCCCTTCATTGGTTACGTTCCGTTCAATAATTTCGGCAGCATTTAAAAAATTCAATGAAAAAACAGTATCCTCATTGGGAATTACAAGTTTAACACGTTTGCCAGGGGTAAAACCTGAAATTTTTGCATGTGTAGGCACACTCTTTTTAATTAACGACTCAGCACCATCTATCTCAGTTCGCATAAGGTACTAATTATTCCAGCCTGTATTAATAATTTTCCCTTTACAGTATTAATATTACTAAAAATCTAACTTTTTGGAAACTCAAAACGTAATGCCTTTAACCCCTCAGTCACCAGCAGACTGTAGGCAGCAGGGATTGTGATCCCCTTATAGCCTGCAAATCCTTTAACCATCTTATGTGTTTCTTCTTGCACATAAGTAGGTTTTGTATCCTTCGCCACATATTCCAATATGCATATACAGGTATTTTAAACTTTCTTTAATTTTATGATTATTCTACTTATTTAGAATTTACATAATTACTATAATATTAATTACGAAATATTAAATACTTGTAATAAACATATTACAGAATGTTAAAAAACCCTCCTTAGGGGGGGTAAAACCAAAAATAAGGAGGCAAATATATGGTAAAATTTAACATTATGGATCCACCAGAAGTATCAGTAGTTCGTGGTCATCCATCAACCAAAAAGACAAATTTCCTGAGAAAAGTCAGCTTCAGGGCAGAGCATCCTTCAGAACCTCAGGCCGCAGCAAGACTCGCACTCTCGCAGTTTGCATCACAGAATCTCTATGGTCGCACAGGTACCATGGTAATGCCGGATGGCAGAGTGATCTCAGTAGGCGCATATACCGTTATGGTCCAGTACCCGCATAAGGGACAGGGTGCATTCGGCGGTGCGACAAACGAACAGAGAGCATCCATGCGTCATGAACTTGCAGCTGCAAGTATTCAGAAGCAGCAAACAAGACTCGAATCTATGAGATCCGGCGGCAGAATAGGAAGAGGGGCAGGATTCCCGGCAATCCCGATGTGAGGCCGCTTTATGGAAACTAAAGTTTTAGCGGCAGGAGCAACCGGGGTAGTAGTCGGGGCAGGTCAGACCGCACTTCTGAGGGAATATGTGGACCGGGTATATCCCACAACCAATATAGAAGCTCTCGGTACGTTCGGCACACCATCAGCACTGGCAGGCATGGGCGGCGGTGCCCTTGCGCTTGGAATTGGTGCATATGGTGCAGGAAAAGCAAAAGACGGAAGACAGCGGATTTCTGACATCTATGTCGAAGCAGCGATTGATTACGGTGCAGCGGCACTCGTAAGTGGTATATTAAGTGGATGGAAACCAGCAGTAACGGAAGCAGATTGTATAGCTGCAGGAGGGTTTTTCTATAATGGGTCATGCCATAAAACCCCGCAGACCGGTACGGTATCTATGGCGCCACACATCCAGACCGCGGCATACAGACCGCCACTCAGCCCTTCCTACAACAGAATGGAACCTGACATGAATGTATTGAATAAGATGACAGCGGAGATCGCAAGACTCGGAGAAGAGGTCAACAGGCTTGGGCACGAAAATACCCAGTTAAAAATACAGTCGCCGGCGAGTTATGTCGAGCAGCCAGGACTTCAGCCAGGAACCGTCTCAGCAAAACAGGCGCGATATGGGTTCATGGATCCAAACATAAATTCCATGATTGCTCCAGGGCATCCAACAGACCGGGCGAAAGCTATCGGTTTCATGGACACCGGCGGTAATACCCCAATAGCAAAGGTACAGCAGATGAAAGACAGATACGGATTCTCAGGGTGATAAAATATGGCATTCACAACATTTGAAGAATACTCCTCATTCGTTCGGGAAATGCAGAACGATATGTGGAACAGAGAACAAATAGCGGTGGATAACACCAATACCAACCTTGCAGCAACCCAGGATTTACTACCCGGCAACACAGGGAATGTAATTACAATCACATGCCCGCCCGGAAGAGTTATGTCCATCATGGGTACTCAGCAAGTCTCAGCAGGCGCAGACCGTGCTACAGCACATGCGTTCTGGATGAGAATGGCAAGTGGCGCGACAGAGATCAATGAACTGATACATGTCAATATCCAGAAGACAACGCCAAGCACGGCAGTAGTGCCCTTGATCAAGGACATATACCAGAGTTTGTGCAACGTACAGCAGCATAACAGAGCAGTTGCAAACGCAGTCACAGGTGACTTGTACAAGAATGATGACCAGATACACAGGTTCAGGAAAGGCATTATTCTGTACGGTCAGGAAACATTGCAGATCCAGCTTGTGAACACAGTCGCACAGGCAACTACACGGGTAGTAGCAACACAGACGCAGTTTAGCATCGACATGGATCTCTGGACCAAGACAGTGTAAGTTATCAACAAAATATTTCACCCAAACGGAAAGGATGAGAAATCTCTCCTTTCCATAATTTTTTTAAGGGCAAAATATGAAGATCCACATACTGTCAGATAGCCCAAGAGGAACAAGTGCATACGCGGGAATGGCACGTAATTTAGCTCTTGGTTTATCTGGATGTGGGTATGAAGTTTCAATCACAGGATTCCAGACGTTTTTTGCACCCGAATATTTCGAAAATATCCAGGTATTTCCATTACTCAACCCTACCGATCCAGGGGACCCGCAAATTGACCAGTTAAAAAAGAATTTGAAAAAATCAAACGCAGATGCGCTTATCTGTATTTATCAGGCAGATTCACATTTTAACATTTATTCATTATTAAAAAACCCGACATATTTTTGGGTGCCGGTAGAAGGAGAAGGGATACCTCAAATCATGGGCAGCGACTTAAAAGCTGCTAATATGCATGTTATCTCACAGACATACGCAGGCCAAAAAGAGTTAGCACAGGAACATATCGAAAGCAGTGTAATCTATCCCGGCTGGAATCCAGAGATTTTTACCGAACACCCGGAACCACACTGCAAATGGAGTATAGAGTGTCACAGACAGGCACAAAACCAGGATTTATTATCTAACCGGGGATGCCGGGGATGTAAAGGCAGCATGAGCGAAGACTGCAGGCATTTTGAAGAAGAGCAGATCATAATTAATCACAGGGAAGAAGAATTTTATGGAAAGATATCAGACGTAACCATGCTGAAAGATAATCTTGGAATAGACTTTGTTGTCGGATGTGTGGCTACGAATATGGGATTAAGGAAACGGCTTGAACGCCTGATAGAATCATTTGCGTTATTTAATAAAGATTATAGAGATAGTCTGCTGCATATTCACACATCCTTATCATTACACGGATTACCACTTATTGATCTTATAAAAAAGCAAAATATTCTTAACAATGTAGTTTTAAGTTATGGAGAATACCCTTTCAGTATAAGCGATAATGCGATAAACCAATTTTATAATTATTTTGATATAAACGCCACGGCATCCGGTGCAGAGGGTTTTGGGAAAACTCATCTTGAAAGCATGGCGATCGGAAAGGCACAGGTAGCTCCAAACTTTGGATCTTTCCCTGAACTCCTCGGGGAAAATGAGCGGGGACTCCTGGCATCAGTCGCAGCCACGCACATGACTGAAAACGGTACCACACGATGTCTTGTGGATACTGATAGCCTTGCAGACAAGATGGAAGCTCTCTGCACCAATCCGGGGTTCAGGCATAAACTTGGAAATGCAGGACAAGAATGGGCAAAGCAGTTTACGTGGGATAAGATAGTGCAGCAGTGGGACGAGGTACTTGGCAGGACAAAAGAACATAACAAATATGGTGAAATATATGGGATTCTCTTCTAGTAGTTCGGGACCAGGTTTAGGACTCTTATTAACTGAAGGGATGTCATTAAAGTCCCTTGCAGTATCGTCAGACACCATATCGGCGGCGCACACTATAAACTTTTGTACACCAGTACCTAACGATGCTTTTAACTGTCCCGGGAACGTGCCTGCAACAAAAGACTGCGGGGTATTTACAAAAGACTTCAAAAACTTCCCTCTGGACGATCCCCCCTCTGGAGGTCCATGTGTAAACCCAATACGGATAAGTCCATCCGAGATGGCCTATATATTTTTACAACTTAATAATTATATAGGCAGTGGAACAATCGATATTGTATGGAGAAATAAAGACACAGGAACTCAATTTTTTCCTTTTAGCTGGAATGTTCCCGCATGTGGGGGCAATTGTACCAATATGTATTGGTATGTCTGGGTGTGGGCTTTTGTTGGGCATTTCGACTGGGAAATTAATGTACCCGGGAATTATCAAGTTATAATAAACACTACCTGGGGAAACGCAACCGTGGATTTTACAGTAATAGATACTTCATGTGTACCGGATTGGCAGTGTGAACTGCCATTAAATGGGTACGAGTATGATGGATGCGGCAACCGCAGAGCAAACGCGGCATGCAATCCTGCACCACCACAGACAGGTACAATAAATATAACGGGTTGTGGAAACGTGTTTGTTGGACAGACATGTCAACTTACTGCTGTGTGTAAAGATGCGAATGGGGTGATTACAAATCCACCACTGACATGGAAAAGTTCAACACCTACGATAGCAACTATAAGTGCTTCTGGTTTAGTTACCGCCATTTCACCAGGATTTGTCAACTTTACTGCATCCTCTCAAGGATACACCGATTCAACCATATCTAGGTTTATCCAGCAGCCATATAAAGAAGCAACGCTTGTCTCATGTCAGTGGCCGACAGGCACATTGGTACTAGGACAGCCATACGAACTTGTAATTTTAGTTAATCAGGGATCCATAACTGAGGGTTATAAAATAGTATTCTCAGGTGGATATACAGGCGATAGCACGCCATTCATGGTAACTGCAGGCACAGGCCAG
>JAQVER010000070.1 GCA_028697885.1 Desulfocapsaceae bacterium | reverse complement strand
CAAGCTGCTGCGGGTTGCCGGTGCCTACTGGAGCGGCAATGAAAAAAACGATGTCCTGCAACGAATCTACGGAACTGCTTTTTTTGATCCAAAGGCCCTGAAGAAGTATCTCTTCACTTTGGAAGAGGCAAAAAAACGCGATCATCGTAAACTGGGCAAGGAGCTTGATCTTTTTACCATTCAGGATCAGATCGGCCCGGGTCTTATTCTCTGGCAGCCCAAGGGTGCGCTGCTGAGAAAACTGATTGAAGATTACTGGAAAGAGGCCCATTATATTCATGACTATGAGTTGCTGTACACCCCTCATATAGCCCGCCAGGATCTGTGGAAGACCTCCGGCCATCTTGATTTCTATGGGGAGAATATGTACTCCTCCATGGCTATTGACGAGGTGCAGTATCAGCTCAAACCGATGAACTGTCCGTTTCATATCGGGATTTACAACAGCCGGAAAAGAAGTTATCGCGAGCTTCCTATTCGCTGGTGTGAGCTGGGGACCGTCTATCGCTATGAACGTGCTGGCGCCCTGCATGGTCTGTTACGGGTTCGTGGTTTTACTCAGGATGATGCCCATATCTTCTGCCAGCCGGATCAACTCGAAGATGAGATTGTCAATATTCTTGAGCTGAACCTGCTGATCCTCAGGACCTTTGGTTTTGACCAGTACGATATTTATCTTTCCACCCGGCCGGAAAAGTATGTCGGCAGTGATGCGAACTGGGAGAAGGCAACCGAGGCCCTGAAGCAGGCCCTTGACAAGAAAGGCCTGGCCTATTCCCTTGATCCTGGCGAAGGTGTCTTTTATGGTCCCAAGATTGATATCAAGATCAAGGATCAGCTGGGCCGCTCCTGGCAATGTTCCACGATTCAGGTTGACTTCAATCTGCCGGAGCGCTTTAATATGAGCTATACCGGCACGGATAATCAGGAACATCAACCCATCATGATCCATCGGGCCCTGATGGGTTCTCTGGAACGCTTTATCGGGGTGCTGATAGAGCACTATGCCGGTGCCTTCCCCTTGTGGCTGGCTCCTGTGCAGGCCAGGGTGATGAATATTACCGATGCTCAGGCAGATTATTGCGAGCAGCTTTATTCCCAGTTGCGAAAACTGGGCGTACGGGTAGAAAAAGATTTGCGCAACGAGAAATTGAATTTTAAGATCAGAGAAGCGCAGATGGCTAAGACTCCGTACATGCTCATTATCGGAGACAAAGAAAAAGAGAATGGCACAGTGACGGTTCGTCTGCGTGATGGCAAAAATCTGCCGGAGATGACGGTTGCTGAGTTTGCGGCAAAGGTTGCCGATGAATGTAAAGAAGTTCGTGGAATTTAGGATTTGATAAGACATGCTTGTCTGTCTCATTCGGGATTGACGAATCCTGGTGCCGATCCCGTAAATTTCGGGGCAGGATTTATTGTGAATAACGGCTTAACGTCCGTCATTAATGTGCAGGTCGTTAAAATTATTCAGTTCGTAAGCGTAGGGAGGTAGAGATATTAAACAAAGAGGAAAAAGAGCCCCGGTTCAACGTGAGGTAAAGGCCAATATCAACGAGATGATTCGTCACCCTCAGATCCGACTTGTCGGCAGTGATGGCAGTCCGTTGGGTGTGGTAACCGTGGACGAAGCACTAAAAATAGCCGATGATGAAGGGCTTGATTTAGTGGAGGTTTCAGCGAATGCTGATCCACCTGTTTGTCGGATAATGAACTACGATAAGTTTCGTTACGAACAGGCCAAAAAAGAGCAGGAAGCAAAAAAGAAACAAACGACAGTTGAGACAAAGGAAATTAAATTTCGTCCCAAAACTGATGAACATGATCTGAATTTCAAGATCAGAAACGTTATTAAATTTCTGCAGCAGAAAAACAAGGTGAAGCTCACCATGCGTTTCCGCGGACGGGAAATTGTATACTGTCAGACCATTGGCCTGGAGGCCATGCAGAATATTGCAGCTGCGCTGGAGGGTGAGGCTGTTGTCCTGCAGGAACCAAAAATGGAAGGTCGCCAGATGGTGATGTTTGTCGGCCCCAAGCCGTGAGAGTGTTGATAAAAAAGTAAAAATAATTTATTCTATCAGAAATTAGACAATACTGAATATAAGCTGCATGGCATTCTTTGGTTAAAAGAAGCGGGCAGTATCTATAGGAAGTGGAAAGGAGCACGATTATGCCAAAGATGAAAACGAAAAGAGGCGCAGCAAAGCGTTTCAAGGTGACCGGATCAGGACAGATTAAACGTGGTAAGGCTTATACCAGCCATATTCTGACTAAAAAAACCACTAAGAGGAAGCGTAATCTGAGAAAGTCAGCTCTTGTGAATTGCGCTGATGTCAAAGGAATTCGCAGGATTTTACCATACCTGTAATATTCCTCTTATGTATGGCTGTTAAAGAGATTGTTTAAACATTTTAGTTTTTCCTGTTGTCCTTCATTATCAAGGGCAATAGAGCCAAAAGGAGTAGAAAATGCCACGCGCGACAAGAGGCTTTAAAGCCCGAAGAAGAAGAAATAAAGTATTGAAACTGGCCAAGGGTTTCAGAGGTGGACGTAGTCGTCTTTATCGTACAGCCACAGAGGCCGTTGACCGGGCTCTTGTTTATGCCTACAGAGACAGACGGACCAAAAAGCGTGATTTCCGCCGCTTGTGGATTGCCCGTATCAATGCCGGTGCCCATATGAATGATATCAGCTACAGCCGGCTTATCAGCGGTTTGAAAAAAGCTGGGATTGAACTGGATCGGAAAGTTCTCTCCAATATGGCCATCCTTGATGCGGCTGCTTTCTCGGAAGTGGTGAAGTTAGCAGCAACAGCCAACGCTTGATCCTTCTTTCCTGAGAGGGAACGTGTGTCAGTATATGCCGGTTTTGATGTCCATCGAAACCGGCATGTTGTTTTAGGGACTTTGTTGTTCCCGCGCTAATACTGATTCCGTTCCTGGTATCGGAATATCCAGGGTCTTTTATTCACAGCGATTTAATAAGCATCTACATTAGTTGAGAGTCATGGAGCAAGAGCTACTCAGTCTACAGGCCGAAGCCAGAAAAAATCTTGACCAGATTGCCGAGCAAGGGCAGTTGGAAGATTTTCGTATTCGTTATCTCGGCCGTAAGGGACAGTTCAGTGTCATCATGCGTGAGCTTGGCACTGTGAGCCCCGAAGAAAGACCCCGGCTTGGTCAATTGGCTAACACCATCAAAGCGGAAATCGAGAAAGCCTTTGATGAGAAAAAGGCAGTGCTTTCCAGCAGTCCTCAGTCTGGGGCGAAGGGGGCAGCTCTGATTGATCTCTCCCTGCCTGGCCGATATCCTGAGAGAGGCAGCCTGCATCCGGTGACTCAGATCATGAATGAGGTGTGCTCGATTTTTGAGGCCCTGGGCTTTTCCGTTGCTGAGGGGCCTGATGTTGAGCATGACCACTATAATTTTGAGGCCCTGAATATCCCGGCGCATCATCCTGCCAGGGATATGCATGATACCTTTTATGTCAGTGAGTCGATTCTCCTGCGTACGCATACCTCACCCATGCAGGCCAGGATCATGGAAAGTCAGCAGCCTCCTCTGCGGGTAATTGCTCCGGGAAAGGTTTATCGCTGTGATTCTGATATCACCCATACCCCGATGTTCCATCAGGTGGAAGGCTTTCTTGTTGATACCAAGGTTTCTTTTGCTGACCTGAAAGGGATTCTTACCGTCTTTACCCAAAAGATGTTTGATAAGGATCTGGACCTGCGATTCCGGCCAAGTTTCTTCCCCTTTACAGAACCCAGTGCCGAGGTGGATATTGCCTGTGTTATCTGTGGTGGCTCAGGGTGCCGGGTTTGTAAACAGACAGGATGGCTGGAGATTCTTGGCGCTGGAATGATAGATCCTGAGGTCTTTAAAATGGTTGGTTATGACCCTGAAATCTACAGTGGCTTCGCCTTTGGCCTGGGCATTGAACGTATTGCCATGCTCAAGTACGGGATCAATGATATCCGGCTCTATTACGAAAACGATTTGCGCTTCCTGTCACAATTTTAGAAGCTGTAACGAAATAATCTCTACTTCTATTGACCATTTCGTTGCGGCTCTTTACGTAGAGCATGGATGCTCCAGTGTCGCTCGTTCCATGGATGGATGAAGAGCGACTGCCGATCACGGCATTTTAATGTTACGGCTATTCTTGAATGAAGGCTTAGTGAGTTGAAAAAACAGTTCTGTGTTTTTTACAATGCACAATCCAGATCTGCTGGACGTATGGCTGTCCCAAGGGCAGTCTTCTCTTTTTTTACAGATGATTGAATGTCATGAAGTTCACCATTGACTGGTTAAACGAGTATGTAGATACCGACGGGTTCACCCCTGCGGAACTGGCTGATCACTTGACGATGCTTGGTCTTGAGGTTGATGCGGTAACCGAGATGTTTCAGGACCTGGCACCCATTAAAACCGCGCTGCTCGTCTCGGTAGAGCGTCATCCTGATGCCGATTCTTTAAGTCTGTGTCAGGTTGCCGTGGGGCCGGAGACCTTGCAGATTGTCTGCGGTGCCCCCAATGCCAGAGCCGGTCTGGTGACCGCCATTGCCTTGCCCGGCACGACTTTACCAGGCGGCATTAAAATCAAGAAATCAAAGGTGCGGGGGATAGAATCCTTTGGCATGCTCTGTTCCGAACGGGAACTGGGACTCAGCACCGGCCATAGCGGGATCATGGAATTGCCCGCTGATACCCCTCATGGTCAGTCCTTTATCGAGGCCCTCGGATTGAACGATACCCTGGTTGAGGTTGATCTTACTCCCAACCGGCCAGATTGTGCCTCTGTCATCGGTATCGCCAGAGAGGTCGCCGGAGTTATCGGCAGGCCCTTGAGCCTGCCAGTGAAAAGTGTTGAGGCGCAACCTTCAACGGGTGAATTTACCGTAGATATTGAATCTTCGGAGCTCTGTCCTCGTTATAGTGCAAGGCTTGTTACCGGGGTTACCATTGCCCAGTCGCCCTGGTGGCTGCGTAAACGTCTTTTGTCCATAGGGCTGCGCCCGATTAATAATGTGGTCGATATCACCAATCTGGTGATGATGGAATATGGGCAACCCTTACATGCTTTTGATTTTCATAAGCTGGCAGATAAAAAGATTGTCGTTCGCCATCCCCGCCAAAATGAAATGGATTTTACCACCCTCGATGGTGTCGTCCGGAAGCTTGATCCAGACGTGCTGATGATCTGTGATGGTGTGCAGCCTGTCGCTGTGGCTGGAGTCATGGGTGGAATGAACTCAGAGGTAAGTGATTCGAGCACAGCCATTCTTCTTGAAAGTGCCTGCTTTGATTCCATCTCCATCAGAAAAACTGCACGTAAGCTGAACCTGTCATCCGAGGCCTCCTACCGGTTTGAACGAGGCGTTGATCCTGGCGGTTGTCTGCTGGCCATGGAACGGGCGGTCAGACTGCTCTGCGAGGTAGCCGGCGGGACTGCGGAGTCCGGCAGCGTCGACAAATATTTGGGCCAGAAGCCTTTTAATACACTCACGTTGCGAATTAAAAGGACCTCGGATCTCCTTGGTATTTCTTTGGACTATGAAATAATCGAAAAGGCCTTGACCTCCATTGGTTTCCGCTGCAAACAGAAAGATGCCGACAGCCTGTGGGTGGGGGCTCCCTCGTTCCGCGTTGATATAGAGCGTGAAGTCGATTTGGTGGAAGAAGTTGCCAGGCTGGTTGGTTATAATACTATCCCCACAACACTGCCTACCGTCCAGTTGAGCTATCCAGAGCAGGATAGAAGTAGAACCATCAAGGCAGAAATCGGTGCAGTGCTTACCGGGATCGGTTATTTCGAGGCCATTAATTACAGTTTTACCGCTGAAAAACATCTGCAGTGGCTTGGACTTGCTGAGGATGATCCCCGCTGTCGTTTCGTTCGACTGATCAATCCCCTGAACGAAGAACAGTCAGTTATGCGTACCATGCTCCTGCCGGGTCTCCTTGAAAATGTCCAGCGCAATATTAATTTTCAGAAGGGTGCAATTAAACTCTTTGAGATCGGCAAAGTCTTTACCCCCAAGGGTGACAATGAACAGCCCCTGGAAAAGACACGTTGTGCCGGGGTGTTAAGTGGTAATCGATTCGGTGAGTCTTCCCACTACCATTTCAAAGAGCAGGATGTCGATATCCTCGATGCCAAGGGCGCCGTGGAGTGCCTTCTCCATGAGCTGCGGTTGTTAGGCGTGGAAGCGCTTGCTCCTCTCAGTTTTGCTCTGCCTGATCAGGGCAGAATTGAACCATTCACTGATCCCCTGCAATTTCTTGTCATCAAGGCAGGAGAGCAGGAAGTGGGGTATCTTGCCAGGTTCATTCCTGGTGTCCTTAGAAAATTCGGGATCAAGCAGGATGTGTTCTTTTTTGACCTTGATCTTGACGCCCTCTGCCAACTGCGTTCTGTGCCCAAAAACTTTACCTCGCTTCCTGTCTTCCCTGCCGTCAAACGTGATATCGCAATGCTGGTGCCGGAGCATGTGGCCGCAGGGGAGCTGGTTGATGCTGTGCTGCAGACCAGAGAGCCGCTTATTGAGCAGTGTGAAATTTTTGACGTATATCAGGGGAGTAAGATACAGCAAGGTTACAAGAGTGTCGCCTTGTCGGTGACCTACCGTTCTGCCCAGAAAACGCTTACCGAGAAAAATGTGGAAAAGGTTCACGTAAAAATAGTCAACATGCTGGGTTCAAAATTTGAAGGAACCCTCAGAGAAGGATGATATGAATAAGGATAATCTTACCCGTAAGGAATTGGCAGAGGTCATTAATGGGCAGCTTGGCTATTCGCAGAACAGCTGTGCTGCCTTGGTGGATGCTTTTCTTGAGCGAATGAAGCTCTCTCTCCTTGATGCAAATTCCATCAAACTTGTCCATTTCGGGACCTTTACGGTTCGAGACAAACATCCCAGGCGGGGACGGAACCCGCGTACAGGAGAGACTATTACCATTAAGCCGCGACAGATGGTAACATTTCGTCCCAGTAAAAGATTAAGGGAGCAGATTAACGAATAATTTTTAAATTTTGATAGGGGCAGCCTTGAGATGAGACCTGAAATACCGGACAAGCTTTATTTTAAGATCGGTGAGGTGAGCAAACTGGCTGGAGTTGCAACCCATGTTCTGCGCTATTGGGAGACTGAATTCCCTTCAATTAGACCCAAGCGGGCCAACTCTCAACAGCGTCTTTATCGACGTGTTGATGTCGAAACTGTTCTTACCGTTAAGGCTCTTCTCCATGAACAGGGATATACCATTGCCGGGGCAAGAAAATTTCTCGAAAGTGGCCTGGCGTTGAATGACCAAACAGTTGTGCCGCAGAAGACATCGGGATGTCTGGAGCAGATAAAAACAGAGCTTCTTGAGATGAGTGCCTTGTTGAAGGCCAAGGGAAAGGATAAGGGATAAGCTGAAATATTCTCTGTCCTTGAGCTTCTGTTGACAGCAGGAAAAAGCCATGGTACATACCATGGAGTTTGTTTTACGGGGTGTAGCGCAGTCTGGTAGCGCACTTGGCTGGGGGCCAAGTGGTCGGAGGTTCAAATCCTCTCACCCCGACCAGTTTTAAAGGATTTACGTTTTTTTGGAATGTTGAGATTTAGCGACATTTAGCGACATGAAAAAAACTCTCTTTGAAGTGTGTGAGTTCAAACCTATCTAAGAAATTTCGATCTTCAGTGCCATATGTAAATTAGGCCAGCAACTTCATTAAGTTGCTGGCCTTTTGTTTTTTTCGTTCCGGTATATTCCGGTGCATCTCCTAGCAATTTTACTCCCCAACATAACCCATACGCAGTACTCAAAAAGCCTGAGCAGTTCCAAACATGACACCATTAGTGCTGAGGTTTACACTTATACCCATAAAGGAGAACTTGAACGCGCTGAAAAATAAGTAGAAATGAGTAATGAAACATTATATTTTTTGGAATCTGTGATATTCTTACCTGCATGAAAACAGACTCCTCAATAAATGCCATTTTTGAAGTTGAACAAAAGACCAAGGTGGTATGCCCTCTCTTTACCTGCGGCGTTTCTGCCGGATTCCCATCACCAGCCGAAGACCATATTGATCGAAAGCTTGATTTGAATGAATTGTTGATTCAGCATCCGGTTGCAACGTATTTTGTAAGGGTAGCTGGCGAGTCAATGAAAGATGCAGGGATAAATCATGGAGATATCCTTGTGGTTGATCGATCCCTTGAAGCTGTGAGTGGAAAAATTGTCATCGCTATCGTTAATGGCGAACTGACAGTAAAAAGATTCATACAAGACAGCGCATCCTGTCAGTTAGTTGCTGCCAACCCTGACTATCCTCCTGTTGAAATCACTGAAGATACTGATTTCAATGTTTGGGGAGTGGTCACCAGTGTAATTCATCAATTCTAATCGGTGTATTCAATGAAGAAAGTCTTCGCCCTTGTTGATTGCAATATTCCCCATTATCTTCACAGCCACGGAATTAGCGTGATTCACAGTGAATTCTGATACGATCAAAAAAATGAAAACAAAACTATCTGTATTTATAGTATTTTTTATACTTTTAGCTCCCTTGAGAGTATTTGCATTCGTGTTTGATCAGTGGGAATCGGGGATGGATATAAATACAATTTATTCTATCGCTAAAAAGAATGATATTCCATTGCACAAAGAAGGACTTATCTCGACAAATAAAAGATATAATTCGCTTATGTGTGAAGAATATAGAGATACTGCAACTGCTTATTATTATCCTGTTAATTTGTTGGGAGAATTTGCAAAAGTTAATTTGTTGCTTACACCACTAGGTAAAAAAGTATATCAAGTTTCCATAGTATGGAATAAGCGCCAGCAGGGGAAAAAATCAGAATTTACAAATGATGTAAAAAAGACAATAGAACAAAAATATGGGGCGGCAAAAAAGTTGAATGGAAACATTTTTGCCGATGAATTTTTTTGGAGTGTAAACGATGGAACACAAATAACCATAAAAAGTTCTCATGGAGATCTGAGTTTAATTTATGAAGATAAAATCATGAAAGACATGCTTGATAAAGAACAAGCGTCTATAGCTAACCAAAAAAAAGTAAAAGCTCATTTTACAGATGAGAGTAAATTTTGATATTCGTTGCGGATAAACAAGGAAATAGGGGCCACTCGCCAATGGCGATAGTTTAAGCGTTTTTTAAAACCGCAGGGAGTAAACTTGGGACTGTCCCCGGCCTTATCTGGGGCTGTCCCAAGTTTACGGGTTTGATGCAACAATGGTGTCCAGCGCCACAAAAATCTGAGTTTTAGGCTTTTTGCAACTGCTGCCGCTTCAACTCGCAAAATCCTGGGACAGCCCCCGATGGGGCCGGGGACAGTCCCGGTTTTGCTGGCCTTCGCCCTTAAACTAGCGCCATTCTACTCTGTCCCTTTTTATTGACCAACTCATCACTTGACATAAAAACAAAATGTGTGGACGTTTCGCTTTTTTCGGCAATGGTTCCTTTGGTTATGAATCGCTCCATCTCCCGGAACCGCCCCTCTTTGAAAACTACAATATCACCCCTTCTCAAGATATTCTCGCCATTCGCACTTCGCCGGGAACAGGACAACCCGAGTACACACTGCTTCATTGGGGACTGGTACCTTTCTGGTCAAAGAATGGCAAAACCAAATTTCCTCTCATCAACGCCAGGTCCGAAGGCATTGAGACAAAGCCGTCCTTTCGCGATCCATTCAAGCGCAGGCGCTGCATTATTCCCGCCAGTGGATTTTATGAATGGCAAAAGGTTGAAGAGCATAAACAGCCGTATTTTATTCGTCCTGTCGATGGCCGATATTTTGCCCTGGCCGGTCTCTGGGATAGCTGGCGAGGTGAAAACGGTGCAGACGTCAACTCCTGCGCCATTATTACCACTACGGCAAATGCCGAGATGAAGAAGATCCATGACAGGATGCCGGTTATCCTTGGGGATATGAACATAGCTGCCTGGCTTGACACCGGCCAAGGACAGGCCGATTTACTGGCAATGCTTGAACCGTATCCGGAATCCTTGATAGAAATGTATCCGGTCAGCAGTAAGGTGAACAGCCCAAGAAATAATGGTCCGGAATGTGTGAAAAGGTCTCTGCCTGGCTCTTCTTCGTAGAAGTGGATATGAAAAATCGGCAATACCAAAAGAGAGCGGTAAGGTGTATGTTGTGAGGGTTTTTTGGGAATAGTCACCAGTGGTATCCATCAATTCTAACCGGCGTATTCAATGAAGAAAGTCTTCGCTCTTGTTGATTGTAACAATTTTTATGCTTCATGTGAGCGGCTGTTCAGACCAGAGCTGAATGGCAAGCCGGTTATCGTACTTTCCAACAACGATGGTTGTGTCGTTGCCCGATCAAATGAGGCCAAGGCTCTCGGTATCCCAATGGGAGAGCCTTTGTTCAAGGTTAAACATTTGGTTGCCAGGCATAATGTGCATGTTTTTTCATCAAATTATGCATTGTACGGAGATCTTTCACATCGAGTGATGGATGTCCTGCGGCAAATGGAACCAGATGTTGAGGTATATTCGATTGATGAGGCATTTATATCACTGCCGGTAACAAAAGTATGGGATCGGGTCAAATATGCAGCAGAACTCAGAGAGAGAATAAGAAGACAGGTTGGCATTCCTGTATCCATCGGTATTGCCACAACCAAAACGCTGGCCAAGATCGCCAATCGAGTAGCCAAGAAAGAGGCACAATTCAATGGCGTTTTCGATCTTGCCGGCAACAATCAATTTGACCAGGTATTGGGGAAGATTGAAGTGAATGATGTTTGGGGGATCGGCAGACGGTCTACCGAAAAACTGAACAAACGTTGCATCTATACTGCCCTTGATCTCAAACTGGCCGATGAAACATGGATTCGCAAGACGTTAACCGTTGTTGGTGCTCGTACTGTCATGGAGTTGAACGGTATTTCATGTATTTCGCTTGAAAATGCTCCTCCGTGTCCAAAATCAATCATTACTTCCAGATCATTCGGGCATCCGGTTACCGACCTTGACAACCTCAAAGGTGCCGTCATTACCTATGTCTCGATAGCTGGCGAAAAACTACGAAAACAAGGCGTTGAGGCAGATACTCTCAACCTCTTTATTACAACCGGACCGTTTGACGAACAGGCCAGTTATTCCAATAATCAAACAATTACTCTTCATCAGCCTACTTCTTCAACACCAGAGCTCATAACCGCAGCTCTGCAATGCCTCAAGTCGTTGTATAAACCTGGGTATCGATATCGAAAAGCTGGTGTTATGCTCGCCGGTATCGTAAAACAGGGATACAAACAGCAGGATTTATTCTCGTTATTTCGGCCAACAGAGAAAGAGGATAAACAGTTGATGACAGCACTGGACAGGATCAATAGCAAATGGGGGCGAAGTACAATTCAGTACGGTATGACGATAGCTGAGGATAAACCATGGGCAATGCAACAGACACGGAAGTCACCAGCTTATACCACTAATTGGCAAGAGTTGCCTGTGGTCAAGACAGCTGGTTTGTTATGAAATTTGACACGACCACACTTATTGGATTAATTGCGGCAACATGTACGACCTGTTCATTCTTGCCTCAAGTTATCAAGATATTGCGATCAAAAAGAACCAATGATGTTTCTCTCCTGATGTATACCATTCTCAGCACAGGATTGTTTCTGTGGCTGATTTATGGGTTTCTCCTTATGGATCTACCATTGATTTTGGCAAATACGGTCAGTTTCACCCTTGCAATGTGTGTTCTGGTACTCAAGATACGGCATGGATAAAGATAATGTCAGATGTTACGGATATTTTGGAAATAGTGTGCCACGAGGCTGCACGAAAGATGAGGGTAGGTCCCTCGGGGTCGGCTTGCAGGAGCAGGCCTCAAACCACCTTAAGCTGCTGTGGTCAAGAGTCATGGTAGTGAGCGTTAAGGAAAAGGCTCGGCGAGACTGAGTCAGGTATGGGTCATGGAGACGAGTAAAACCGAACCACTGATGAGGTGTCGAAAATTTAAAGTGTCGTCAAAACTGGGACCTATTTCCATCCCAGGATAAGTTCGGGGAGAGCCTGTTTATTGCCCGAACGGCGGCCGGTATAAAGGTGGCGTGAACATGATCTTGGCTTTCGTGTGGAACGTGGGAACCCGTCGCTCTGATGCTAAGGGAGAAATACAAGTGGAAGCCCCACAAGTGTGAGAGTACCGATGCAGAGCACAGGGGCGGAGCGACCCGTAGTAGTGATGAAGGTTCTGTAATGGGACTGGAGCGAAGGGGAAGCATTGTCCAGCTTGAAGTAAAGCGAACAACCGGAAACGGGAGGATTCAATTGGAACAAGCAAAGCCGTTTTGTATTTCCAAACAGCAGGTTTGGGAGGCATATAAACGGGTCAAGGCCAACAAAGGCGCGGCTGGAGTTGATGGTCAGACGATTGAGGCATTTGAGGATGATTTGAAAGACAATCTCTATAAACTGTGGAATCGTCTGGCTTCCGGCAGCTACTTTCCGCCTCCTGTCCTGCGGGTAGAGATACCCAAAGGAGACGGGCGGATGAGGCCTTTGGGTATTCCTACTGTAGCTGATCGAATAGCCCAGACGGTAGCCAAGCAATTTTTAGAGCCGGAACTGGAGAAATGCTTCCATCCTGACTCTTATGGCTATCGCCCAGGGAAATCGGCCCTGGACGCGGTAGGAATGGCGCGTAAGCGTTGCTGGAAGAACAACTGGGTTCTTGAACTCGACATCAAAGGCTTCTTCGATAATATCGATCATGAGTTGATGATGCGTGCGGTGCGTGCGCACACGGGAGAGAAATGGGTACTTCTGTACATAGAGCGGTGGCTAACAGCCCCCGTTGAAAAACAGGACGGAACTCGGATTTATCGCCAGAAAGGGACTCCGCAAGGCGGAGTCGTCAGCCCATTGCTGGCGAACCTCTTTCTGCATTATGCATTCGACAAATGGATGGAGCGGGAACATCCCGAAATACCATTTGAAAGATACGCGGATGATGGTGTGTGTCATTGCAAGAGCGAGGCTCAGGCGGAGCGGCTGAAGCAGGAGCTGAGCGCCCGGATGAGGGAAGTTGGGTTGGAGCTTCATCCTGAGAAAACAAAGATTGTTTATTGTAAGGATGACGACCGACAAGGTGAGTATTCCCAGACCAGTTTTGATTTTCTGGGATATACTTTTCGGCCCCGGAGATCAAAGAATCGCTGGGGAAAATACTTCATTAACTTCACGCCGGCGATCAGCAACAAAGCGGCAAAGACTATCCGGCAAGCTTCGCGAAGTTGGAACTGGCCTTTGCGGAGCGACAAGCAGCTGAAGGATCTGGCTCGGATGTTCAATCCGATCATCCAGGGTTGGATCAACTATTATGGTTGCTATTACAAGTCTGCCCTGTACCCGACCCTGAAATGCCTGGAACGCCGCCTTGTCATGTGGGCGACGAGGAAATACAAACGCCTACGGAATCACCAGAGACGAGGAGCACAGTGGTTGACTGTTATTGCACAAAAACAGCCAAGGTTGTTTGCTCACTGGAGATTGTTGTATGCATCGGCTGGACAATAGGAGCCGGATGAGCGGAGACGTTCACGTCCGGTTCTGTGAGAGCCCGAGGGGGAAGCTCCCTTGGGCTACTCGACTGGTTTGTCACTGTAGTAGTGAGTCACAAGCTAAAACGTTATGGAGTGCAATTGAACGACGACTTTTGGAGTGTCGGCTGGAGTTACATCCCGAGAAAACAAAGATTATCTATTGTAAAGAAGATAATAGGCGTAGAAGCTATCCAAATTATACGTTTGACTTCCTGGGCTATACGTTTAGGCCCCGAGTTGCGGTAAGTAAAATGGGGAAATTTTTTGTTGGGTTCCTGCCTGCCATGAGTAACAAAGCCATCAAGTCAATATGCGACGAAATGCGAAGCTGGCGAATTCATAACCGTACAGACAAATCTCTTGAGGACTTTTCGAAAATGTTTAATCCCATCCTGCGAGGATGGATCAATTATTATGCGAAGTTTTATAAATCAGAGATGTACAAAGTGTTTCACATTCTGAATCGTATGATAACAAAATGGGTCATGAGGAAATTCAGGAATTTCAGAGGACGTCAACGGAAAGCGACACATTGGTTAGGACGAGTAGCTCTCCGGCAGCCTCAGTTGTTTGCCCATTGGCAGATACTTGGTATGCGTCCTCCGGCTGGACAATAGGAGCCGGATGAGTTGAGAGGCTCATGTCCGGATCTGTGAGAGCCTGAGGGTGAAACTCCCTCGGGCTACTCGACTGTTGACTCGGATAAATAGATCTGTACCTTTTTTTTGTTTTTATTCCATATTGGAGTAGTTTCTTTCTCAGTAACTATGTTTGTTGGGTTGTTGTATTAGCTTCCCACATTGCTGATAGTTGTGTAGATCAAGGCGAAGTCTTGTCAGAAAAGCAATCGATGTTGTTCTAAATTAGAATTCGATAGAAATGAAAAAGATTACCTCGAAAAGGCGGAAACGTGATGCTTGGATAGCGTATCTTCATAGAACTAGTAACTCTAGAAGTCATAAAAGAAACCGTAGAAGAAAAATTATTAATGATGAATTTCTGAAACTCAATGCTTGGATTCAACAAAAATCCCAAGAAGGACTTAACATAACGGTTCGTGGAACCAGGGTCATGTTGACCCTGCCTAAGAAGATGAATTTTTCGAATCATTATGAGCTAACCACACTCTACCTAACGGCAATTAGAAAGCTTGCGGAGAAAAAGCGAAAATCAAAAAAAGTGTTTAAACTTGCTGCTGTATATTTTGATGATTTGGAGGAATTGTCCACATCTGCCGCATTGGTGTTGACAGCTGAGATCTCTAAATGGGATGATTCTGTGAGGTCAAAGTTGGCTTTCGATCCAAATAGGTGGAATTCGAAAATAGTAAGGCAGTTGTATGACTTAGGCTACTTTGATCTCTTCAAAAACAATCCTTTTAAAGGTTTAGGGAAAGATATTAATTATTTCTATGATGTGAAGTTGGTCCCCTATATAAAAGGAGAATGTGGTGATAGTAGTAAGGCAAGGATCTTAAAGAAGGGAATTAGAGAAATAGTAGGTGAAGATGTCAATAAGTGGACATTCTTACATAGTGGCCTAACTGAAGCTGTCACAAATGTAACCCACCATGCTTATCCGGATGAAGGGAAATTTTCTCGTAGAGACAAGAATTGGTATTTAAGCGGGTCTTTTGATGAAAAACAGAAAGTGCTGAAAATCGTATTCTATGACCAGGGGATAGGAATTCCTAAATCGTTACCAGCTTCGAAAGTTTGGGAGAAAGCATTGGTGTTTTTGTCAAAGATCCCTATAATTGATAGAAAGAAAGATGAAGTGTTACTTAAAGCCGCTGTAGAAATGGATAGAACAAGTACAGGAATGAACGATCGTGGCAAAGGGCTACAAGATCTTTTAGAATTTATCAAACAGCGAGATAATGGGTATCTATCTATAATTAGCCACAAAGGTTTGTATAAATACTCTATGAAAAGAGGTCGAGAGAAGGTTAAGTCTGTGAGCTTTGAAAGAAGTTTGTTAGGCACTTTAATTATTTGGAACGTTGTTTTAGAAAAATAGTACTCGGGGTAAATGATATGAAGAAAATAAATATCGGGAAAGATTTTTCTCCTGATCCTGCAGGGCGCTTCAACTCAGATGGACCTGGAAATGGAGAGGTTTTTAGGGAGAAAGTGTTAAGGCCTATGATCGATCAGTTGAAAGGCGACGAGAAGATAGTAATTATTCTTGATGATGGGGTTGAAGGTTATGGGTCTTCCTTTTTAGCAGAAGGGTTCGCTGGTATGGTCAAATATGGATATATAAAAGGTGCTGATCTGTTGGCAAAGTTGGATATACAATATGAAGATGAAGATTTTAAATTCTATAAGAATAGAATTATTCAATATATAACTGAAGCAAAATACGCTTCCGAGATTTACCCACAATAGAATCAGAAAATGTGAAGACAATGGACGAGTTAGCAATAATAACTGAGGTGCAGAAAATAAGGGAGGCGTTTGATGGATCAATTTTAGTGGATCCTAGATGTGTTGGACTTGGATTAAATGAAGCTATCAAGGTTTCAAGTGATGAAATAATTAAAGGGGTTTCAACGTCAAACGCTGTATATGTGCAGACCCTAGTTGACAGCAACGGAAAAGTTGTCAAAGTGTTAACAGAGTTGAACAAAAATATTGATAACAGTCTGTCAAAGTTAACTACTGGCTTGACTGATACTATGAATAGTGTGTCAGGTCTTACAACTGGCCAGGTTTTGTTCTCACTGGTTATTGTTGTGGTTGGGGCTTTATCTGCTTGGTTCTTTAATTATTTACATTGGAAGGTGGTCAGGAAAACTGATCAGAAAACAAAAGTTGCTGATGGGTTAGTTTCCCTGCTTGGGGAGTTGGAGCCTGTTGCAATAAAATATTGGCTGGAGGATTTCGACATACAAAAAAAATCTTCAATTGAAGTTTATGAAATCAAATTAAAGTCAATTCTGAAGCTATTTGCAAGCCAAGTTGGGTTGCTTAATGAAATTATAGGTGAGAGATCTCCCAAAAAACCCTTGGGATTAGTTTTGGAGCAATCTGCAAATAAATTGTTTGATGTTGTAACAGGTGGCGATTTCGAAACTCATAGTAGAAAGCGCTCAAAATCTACGGCTACTAAAATATCAAATCTGTGTGCCCAAACTAAAATGAAAATATATGATTTTTCTTTTCGTCCATAACAAAATTGTAGTAGCACTTCATTTTTATATCTCTGGGATTCTCTAACGCTTTCTTGTCTACCCCCAAAGTCAAGATATCTCCTATCTACCAAATCCAAAGATGCTTCTGGAAGAAGCTCTTCTTTCTGCTCACCTACCATTGCTTACCTTGCCACTGGCATCTTTTTAATTCTTTCCCCAAAATTCCTATTAAAAATATTTCACCTGTGATTGAATGAATCAACGTTGTTTTTATGACGATGAGGGAAATTAGGAAAAACCTAAAAGCCGCTCGCCCTACAGCCTACGATGCTCGAGGCTCAACAGCTGCGTTGCGTGTCGATAGATCAATCCAATCAGTGCCAACAAAATGAGAGAATTTTATGGCAAAAATAGTAAATCCAGTCTTGTTTTCTGATTTTTTCAATATTGAATTGGAACAATTTGAGACCCTTGGTGCATTTAATCCGACACTAAATGTAGATACAAAATTATTTATTGATCCACTTTTACTTGAAAATAGTTCAATCGAGTTAATTAATAATCACGCCAACAACCGATTAACGTCCTATTTTGAGGACATTATTACTTTACTGAAGGCCTCTTCATCAAAAGGCGACCTTCCATGGCGAGAAGCAGACCGGAGAATGGAGTTCCACGAAATACCAGGGACATGCTTAGGGTATGGAGCGGCATCCATAAGAGGTAGTGCTTTTGGAAAAAAATTAAGGGAAAATTTACTTAATACAGCAAAGCAAATCATCTCCTTGGGAATCGAAAACCCGAAACTTTTCATTCTCCTTCCATTGCTGGAAAACGATATTGGGCCTGATCGTATCAGTGACATGACAACAAAAGTTATTTTGCCGGAACTAGCAAAATATACACTTCATATATCAGAAGAACTTTCCATCAAAACTGAACAGTATGAATTTGATGGTAAAACCTATCTGTTACCCAAAAATCCGATTGAGAGAAACAACACTCCTATAATATTGATACCCAAGGATATTTTGAGCAAACTTCCAGTTGCCACTGATTGGTCAGAAGTTGCTGATGCTGCATCTAAAAATTCAACAATTCGTAGCCAGGTAAATCAATATATAGGCCATATTTGGCAAGCGAAGCACCGCAAAGACAAGAAGAAATTAAAAGAAAATGTCTTGTCGAGTCCCGAGGCTTTTAACGCTCTTCTTAATGCAGTCCAATGCCAACCGGCTCCTTCCTACGACTTTATTTCTGATCCATCAGGCTTATTGAGTTGGCGTCAACTTTTAAAAACAATTTCAAATGATTACCCGCTTGAAATTCAGCAAAAAGAAAATCTCAATATAGATAGTGTTTCCGATATTGTGAAAAAAATTAACGAACAATTTCAATTTTTAATTGAGAAACGTGGTCTATCTAAACTGCTTTGGCGTGACAAAATAAATTCACACCATGAGCGTGTATCACAAATGGTATATTTTGCCGTAGCTGACTCATATTGTAAGGCTAATAACCTTGATATAACTCCAGAGGCAGACACAGGGAGTGGAGCCGTTGATTTTAAGTTTTCTCTCGGATACGAGTCAAGAGTCCTAGTTGAAATAAAACTATCAACAAATCCTAATGTCGTATCAGGGTATGAAAAACAATTAGCAATCTATGCTATTGCTGAAAAAACCAAGAGAGCAACTTATCTTGTTATTGATGTAGGTAGAATGGGAAATAAAGACCGAGACATATTAAATATTATGAATTTCAATCGAAGCAAAGGAAAGCCAACGTCTGATATCATCTTTGTTGATGGTTCTCTAAAAGTCTCCGCTAGCAAAAGAAAATAAAACCACCCAACAAAGCCTCCGATGCTCGATGCTCAACAGTGACGTTGGGCAAAAAACTTAAAACTAAAGTTGAATACATTATAAAGGGGGACTAAGAACATGCCAGGAGCATACACGCACATATCAATCGCTCGTCTCTTAACTTCGGGTAATGTCCTCAATGGAATGAAAATGCCTGAAGCCAGAGAAGCCCTTATGCTTTACCCCGAATTTTGTCACATGGGAGCAATAAGCCCCGATTATCCTTACCTTAGAATTATGGATGGCACAGCTGAAATCTGGGCGAACGCTATGCACCATAAATATGTAACAAGTACTGAAAAAAACATTCTCCATGTTGGCATAAATCACATTAAAAAACTGACTGGTGACAATCAGTCAAAATGCCTAGCTTGGTTTATGGGTTATGTCTCCCATATTACAGCTGATGTTACTTGTCACCCCGTAACTAATCTTTTGGTAGGAGACTATGAAGCTGACAACGAAGTTGCACATCGTGAATCAGAACTTCATCAAGATGTGTATATTTTTAAAACTAGATTGGATGGGGATGTTACTAAATCAGAGCACATTAAAAATGTGATTGGTTCATGCGAAGACCCTAATGATAGGAGAAAAGTTGATCCTGGAGTTGCAAATTTTTGGAACAGTCTACTTGCAGAAACCTTCCCTCAAATTCATGATAAACACACTGTAAATATTAACGAGTGGCATGACGCTGTACAATTTTATCTTGATAATGTTGCTGAAGAAATTTCTGTCATTCCATCCAGGCATATTCGTGGGTTGCTAACAGGAGGTGGAATTGCATATCCTCGTTTTGATGAAATAGATTCAACAAGATTTATAGATAAACTTAAAACTCCTGATGGCATTAAGACATATGCTCAAGTTTTTGATTTTGCGAAAGAAAATGTCATCAAAGTTTGGAAACTAATATCTGATGGAATATATGGTAGAGACGATTCATTTCAAGAAAAAATTAAAATTTGGAACCTTGATAGTGGCCAATTAGTTAAAACCGCTAAAGTTATGTGGGAAGTAGAAATATGAAAAGAAATAGAAAAATATTCTTAATTGAAATTTTAATACTAATATTTGTTTCTGCTGGGTGTGCATTTCATGGAAGCAACCTTCAACAATATGAAGAAATCCCATCGATGCTTAACGTATTGACGAACAAGGCTCAAATCGCTGTAGAAGATGGCGTTTTTAATACAGGAGGGGAGCAGGCTGTTATAGAGTTCATCCGCACTAAAAATTCTAATGTTTTGAGTTGGTTTACTGAACGCAACTACGAATTGAAAATTGGTGTTATAGCAGACACTGCTGTTGTTATGGTATGTGATCAAAATAAACCTATTTACGAGGACACATACTGTAAATCAGGTGCACCAGATAAAAACCATATTAATTCATACTTACAGTCATGTGAAATAACAATGTCAGAAATAGAAATTGCAGGAATATGTAAATAAGACATATCGCGCCCAACATCTATATGGCCTCTGGTTGTCAAGAAATAAAAATCCCCTATAGATTGGAAGAAGGTAAAAAACGAAACAAAGCTCCCATCTTAAAATCAGATTTCTTGACAAACGACTCGTTGGTTCCGACTTGGGTCTTCGGTCGCGGGTATCAGCACGTTTTAATAAC
>JAQVER010000149.1 GCA_028697885.1 Desulfocapsaceae bacterium | reverse complement strand
TTTGCGATATTGAGAATGTTATTCATCATTGCCAAAACAAGGCAGAATGTGCCGAGAAGGAGGAGTAGAGATGCATCGACATAAAGCAGTGAGGTGTATCCAGCCCCAATGAGTACAACTATTCCCACAAAAAAGAGCATTCTGCCAGCAAGCCACGTGGAGGCATCACGGTAGCCAATAGCCCTTATCACTCCGATAATGTAGAGGAGAAAAGCTACAAGAACAAAGATCATCTGCAGTCCGAATTCATCCTGATGTAAGACTGCATTAAAGAGGAGCAAAAAGAAACCACACACTCCCAAAACAAGAGTGGGGATCCAGATTAATTCCAGGGGATTTTTCAGAGCGGTAGTGAGGACAGACACCTTCTTCTCTAATGGCTCTCGAAGTTTACCAGCCGGGTCGAAACTGCTGTTTTTCCCCTGATAATATTTCCTGATGGTGTCGGTGTCCGTGACCTCTCCGTTGATAAAAAGTCCTTCAATCAGGGTCTGTTCATAGCCGTTGAATTGTTCCCTTGGCTGAAGAAGTCGGAGTTGTAAAACCGGTGGCAGCCAGGGCAGGAAGAGATCATATTGAAAAATTGAAATTTTTTTTGGCTCCAACCAGCTCTCCATCTTTCCCTCTAAAACCAGACGGGCAAGCACTGCAGCCACTTCGGAGCCGCTGGTCCTCTTGTCCCAGGTTGCTCCCACTATTTCAGGCAAGAGATGAAAGAGATGCTGATCCAGCCATTGTTGGTCCACATCTTCAGGAGGTACAAGGGTGTGAAACCGTTCGGCTTTCTTTTCGTAACGAAAAAAAACAGCAAAGCGCCAAAGAAAGAAGAGGAGAACAGTGCTGAAGAGCAAGAGACGGACATAGGAGGGAGTATGCCGCACCGGAATGGGAAGCGGTGGCTTTGGCGGTCTGTTTATTGCAGCCGGATTTCCTTCGCTGTGGCTCAGTCTGGCTTGGAGGAGCACTCCTCTGCCAGGCGGGATATTGTCCCGCGTCAGGTGCAGGGGAAGATCAACTTCCGTCTGCCAGACAGGGTCGAGCTCCAGGTCGAGGCGGAAATGTCGTATCGGTCCGGGACGTTCCGTAAAGGCGAAATCATGGTTGAGCCGATAGCCTCCCTTGTCAGGAATGATAATCCCTGAGAGGGTGTATTCGATAATATAGGTAAGAGGCGTGTGCTGAAAGAGAGGGTCCGATGGCTGCCGACTGCGCCAGCGGATAGTTGTGCCGGTGTGATAATCCCAATGATCCACTTGAGCCAGATTGCCTCGCACTAATTTCACCTCCTGGCCGCCCGGTGCATCGATTCGAAGGACCCGGTTTACCTGAAGGTGCTGGCCGGCGCCGACATAAAACTTTCGTTCTCCGCCGTTCCAGTCGCCCGAAAATATCATGGTTTGAAGCTCGCGGACGTGCAGGCGGCCATCACGGTCCAGACGGGCCTGAACGGCCAGCTCCTGCCAGGATAACGACCGTCCGAAGGCTGTTTGGGCCAGTAAGAGACAGCAACAGAGAAGGAAGCCCAAGAGTGGGGAGTATCTTCTTATGGGTACGATCAAAGTGGAAATAGTATAAGCCCTCTCAGGATAGTGCCTCTTTAACGGCAAGGCCGATCTGGCGTAAGGTGTACGGCTTTTTGATAAGTGTCCTGGCCCCCAGAGTTTGTACCTTCTTTACTTCTTCATTCTCCGAAAAGCCGCTGGCTACTAAGGCCTTCTGGGTTGGTCGAATCTTGCATATTTCTTCATAGGTTCTGCGTCCATTCATGCCCGGGTCCATGATCATATCAAGCAGGATAAGGTCCGGCTGCCTTATGCGGACGTACTCAATAGCCTTTTCTCCTGATTCTGCACAATCCACTTTGTAGCCGAGAAAGGTTAGCAGCTTTTCAGCTATATCCCGCTGTTGTTCCTCATCGTCAACAATAAGGATACTTTCTCCGTTGCCTTGCAGTTGACTAATATTCTGTGTTTCAGCTGTACTTGTCGTTTCTTTACTGCGAGTGGCTGGAAAGTAAAGGGTGAAAACAGTTTTGCCCTCAATGTTTTCTGCTGTAATAGTGCCGTCATGATCCTGAATACTGTTCCAGACCACCGTAAGCCCCAGTCCTGTACCGCTCTTCCCCAGGACCTTTTTAGAGTAAAATGGTTCAAAGATATGTGCCAGATCAGCCTCTTCAATGCCGGGGCCGTCATCAGAGATGGAAAGCATCACGTATTCCCCCTTTTCCAGGAACTGCACCTGATCCAGAGGTTGGTCAATGAAACAATTCCTGGTCGCAATCCAGATGTGGCCCTTTTCGCCTACGGCCTCGGTTGCATTGGTGATAAGATTCATCAGGCACTTGTTTATATGAACAGGAGAACAGGAGATATTGAGCAGTTCCGGATCAAGATCAACAGTGCATTCGACCTCCTGATGATGGAAATGCATTTGTTGATATTCTGGAGAATTGAGATAGTTTTGGATCAAGGTGTTTATGTTTGCATTCTCTCTTGCAGCTGCGACCCCACGGGCCATGGTGAGTAAATCAGCCACAACGGCCGCGGCCCGTTTTCCTGCATCACGTATTACCTCCAAAGGTTTGCGTAGATCGCTGTCTTCAGGAATCTTCATGAGCAGTAGTTCCGGATAGGTAACAATGCCGGAAAGGATATTGTTCAGATCATGGGCAACGCCACCAGCCATCATGCCAATCATCTCCATCTTCATTGAACGATGGAGTTTTTCCAACATTGCTTTTTCCCGGCTCACGTCCAGGAAAAAGAAAAACTGGTATTCTGCTCCGTTATAGTCAAAGGAACTGACAAAGATATCAACAGGGAACGTAGAGCCGTCCTTGCGTCTGTGTATGCGTCTCACAGAAGAGGAATTCTGGCCGTGTGAGATTTTCAATAATCCTTCTTGCCACAATTCTTCGGTGAGTTCCGTGTCAATATCACTTATGCCAAGAGTGCACAATTCGTCATGGCTGTATCCCAGGAGATCAGTGGCTGCCTTGTTGGCATTGATAATGTGTGTTTCTGCCAAAGTTTTTCCCTTTTTTACCCAGAGAATGGGAAAAGCACAGGAATCCACGGTGTGTTGGGTGAAAAGGAGTTTCCGCTCTGCCAGTTGTAACTGTTTTGACTGGCTTGAAATTTGCTGGTTTTGTTCTTGCAGTTGCCGGGTATATCTCCCCAAAGTGATATTTCGATAGAGAAGCAGGGCGACACCAATCCCGACAAAAAAGAGTGTCTGCCAGAGAATTTTCAAATCATGGCCTTGCTCAAACTTAACTGATATCCAGCGATTGAGAATGCGCTGGTGCTCTTCCCTGTCGATGGCGGCGATGGCTTTTTCAAAGATGGAGAGAAGTAGGGGCTCGTCATTCCGGGTGGCCACTCCCAGCTCCCAGCGCTCATCAAATTTACCGGCAACCTTTAATTCGGTGGGAAAAGATTTTTGAATGGAATATGCAGCTGTGGCAAGAGTTTCAATAAAACCATCCAATTTCCCCTCCGCAACCTGCTGGAGGCCTGCATTAACATTTTCCACCTTCACAATCTGCATCTTTGGATAGCGTGTCTGCAATAGCTCTCCAAAGGCATATCCCTTCACTACCCCCAGCTTTTGGTCAGTAATAGCAGTGATGTCATCGACAAAAGGACGATCCATCTTGGCAACCATGACCAGAGGAATGTGTAGATAAGGGCGGGTGAAGTTCATGTAGCTTTCACGTTCCGGGGTGGCCATGGCCAGAGAAAAGATGTCGCATTTTCTGGCCATGGCATACTCAATACTTTCCGACCAGGTTTTCGTAGGGATCATCACCAGGGGAACAGGAAGTAAACTGCGGATGAGGGTCATGTAGTCGGCAGTCATGCCCACGTGCTTGCCGTCCTCGATTTTTTCCAGCGGCATCCAGTCAGGATCGACACACATGGTGATTTGCTTTTTCCTCTCCAGAAAGCTACGTTCCTCATGTGTAAGCGCAAGGCCTACTGGTTGCTCATTGTCCTTGAAGTCCCCTTCTTGAGCAATCACAGATGTAAAGGATGCACTGCCAAGAAACCAGAGAAGTGCAACGCCGAAAACCAGCAAAAGATTAGAGACTGATTTTTTCAAGGTAATTATCCACTTTTATAGTGTGTTAAGGCTGCCTTGCTGTAGAAACCCAATGGAGAAAGTCGTATCTGGAAAAAAAATGTAGGTATTGATCTTCAGTGTAGGGGAAGATTAAGAATTAGTCAATTTTCCAGAGGACATATTTTGTAGCTGTAGTCATCTTGATTGCTCTCATTGACTAATGTATGTAATATGACCTCCCGGACAGGCCGCGCAGGTAGCTCCCCTCCTGTCTCAGATGCCGCTGCAGCCGTTCTGTGTAAGCATAGCTATTCGCAAGAAGATACTTAACGTTATATAAAATGATGTTTTTTTATTCTTTCAAAATTTCACGGACGTTTTCATTTACAAGATGTCTGATCCTTTGCCGGATATCCCTGAGTGGAGGTAGGTAATGCAGTCCATACAAAAAAAAACCGTTGCGGTGAAAGGGATGAGTTGTGCCGCCTGCTCCAGCCGCATTGAACGAGTGGTTCAGGCTCTGGAAGGTGTTGAACTGGCGGCGGTCAATCTGGCAGC
>JAQVER010000148.1 GCA_028697885.1 Desulfocapsaceae bacterium | reverse complement strand
GCATGGGGAGGTTGGACAACCTCCGGCACGACCCAAAAGATTTCCGATGAGGCGGTCTTGGCCAGCCAAGCAGCGATCTGCGTCGCCCAATTTATGCAGCAACCGAACCATCAAGAGAAACTCAAAGAATTAGCGGAATTGGATTCATGGAAGAGAGCTGAATACATCGAAAAGGGAGGGTGGGATAGAATGCCCGGGCAAACGGAAAAGCCTGACTACACTGTGAGCCGAGCATGCGCCGCTGGGCTTGAACTTCTTATGAAAAAGTGAGTTGGCGGTTAAAGGTAACTGGGTAACTCATATGTGGGTTACCCTTTTCAATATAAAGTGACGGGTGCTTCCCCTCGTTTCAGTGCTGTCATATTCTGCCGGAAATCACAATTTTAGTCATCCTTAGGAGAAACATAGACAGAAAAAAAGTTTTGTTCGCAAGCATCATACACCAAACATATTGTAGTCTTGGGCCCTCATGATGACCTACGGGTAATCATTCGAAAGATAGTCTTTTGAAAGGAAAAGGAGATCCGATATTGACGCCGATATAATTCGGTACCAGTTTCGCCGATATAATTCGGTACCATTGGAGCCGATGTAATTTTACCCCATCCATATCATTCCTGGAGTTTTTTGAGAAAACTCCTTTTCATTCCTTTCATTCCCTTCTCAGATCTGCAATTTCGTTAGGTCATTTTCTCAGATGAGGAGTGACCATGGAGATTCTTTGCGTTTATTGCGGGGATCTGTTTGAAGCAAGCCCCAGGCATAAAAACCAGATCGCCTGCAAAAAGCCAGCCTGCCAAAGGGCCAGGAAGGCCGAGTGGCAAAGGCGTAAGATGAGAACCGACCCTGTCTACAGTGCATACCAGAAAATCAGCCAGAAGGAGTGGGCCAGGACTCATCCGGGCTACTGGAAAACATACCGTAAAAACCATCCCGAAAAAGCGGATCGGAACAGGGTCCTTCAGGCCGTCCGCAACCGAAAGGCCAGAACAAAAAATGCCCATGTAAAGATGGAGACGCCCCTGATTGCAAAGATGGACGCGTCAAAAGGGGATGGGTTTCAACCCCTTGGGCAGTTCTGGCTCATCCCGGTGATTGCAAAGATGGATGCGTTAAAAGTCAATATCGTCAAGGTTCCGCTATGTTACCCCTGATTGCAAAGATGGATTCGTTAGGAGGTCATCATTACTCATGATAATCAGGCCGTAAATCCAACAGAAAGGAGACGGCCATGGTTACCAAAAAAATCATCGATTCCAAACGAGTCCGGCGCATTGACGGGGGATTCAGCTTTATTCCCCACCGCTTTCTAACGGATGGGTTCCTCGCGGCGCTCAGCCAGAAGGAGCTTCTGTTGTATCTTTTCCTTGTCCTGGCTTCAGACCGCTACGGTCTTTCCTATTACGCCTATGACACCATCTGTTCCTTGCTTGGGTTTGACGTCGACGACTACATCGAGGCAAGAAACAGCCTTCTCAAAAAGGATCTCATCGCCTTTGACGGCACCCTCTTTCAGGTCCTCGACCTGCCCCCAACTGCCAAACATCAGGACCCCATTGCCCATCTCATTAACCATTCTATCAAGGAGGTCGGTCATGCTGGATAAACGAACCATCTTCGAGATCCATCGTCTCACAAACGAGGGCTGGCCACTAAGACGGATCGCGCGGGAACTCGGGCTTAGCCGAAAAACAGTCAGAAAGTACCTCAAAAACCCCGAACGAACCTTTTCGAAACAGGCCAAGAGATCCTCCAAACTGGACCCCTACCAGGACCTGATCGACCAGCTCCTTGAAAAGGACCCCAAGGCCCATGCCACCGTCATCCTCCAGCGACTTCAACATGCCGGTTTCGATGGTAAAATCACCATCCTCAGAAAGTATCTATACCAAAAACGAGACCGGTCAAGGGGCCGACAGGCATTTATCCGGTTTGAATCGGCCCCGGGACACCAGTGCCAAATCGACTGGGGGCATTTCGGTTCCATTTCATATGGCGACACCCAAAGAAGGCTTTACTGCCTGGCTGTTATTGAATCCCACAGCCGTTTGATTTACCTGGAGTTCACTCACTCCCAGAGGCAGGAGACCCTTCATCGGTGTCTCCTCAATGCCTTCCAGTTCTTTGGGGGAACCCCCAGGGAACTGGTCACCGACAACATGCTCACCGCAGTGATCGAAAGGGATGGGTCACTTGTTCGGTTCAATGAATCCTTTCTGGAGTTCCTCAGGCCCTTTGCCATTGTCCCTTTTGCCTGCCATGTCAGAAGTCCTCATGAGAAAGGAAAGGTGGAAAAGGGCGCCATCCATTACATCCGCTACAACTTCTTCCCCCTGAGAACCTTTCATGACCTAAAAGACCTTCAGGCCCAGGCCAACCACTGGCGGGACCATGTGGCCAATGTCAGAATCCACAGCACCACGGGTCAGCGACCCATCGACCGCTTCAAGCCAGAGGCCATGAGACCTCTCCCCGGATGGTTGCCAGATTGCAGGGACACGGCCTCCCTAAAGGTCTACTCCGACTTCTCTGTCCGGTTCGATGCCAACAGCTATACGGTCCCTCCATGGGCCGTCGGCAGGCAGGTCACCGTGAAGGCCGATACCCATACCTTAACGGTGTATCTCAAGGACAAGGCCATCGCCACCCATGTCCGTTCCTATAAACGAAAGGAGCGCGTCGAACTGCCCGCCCACCGGGAGGCGGCTCAGAAACACCAACGCAGGTTCTGGCAATCCCAATATGTTCAGGCCTTCATCAGTCTGGGAGAAGAGGCCAAAGTCTATCTCGAACGTCTGGCCGAAACCCATCAGCCCATTCGAAACAGTCTCAAAAAGATCCTCACCCTCAAAGAGGAGTACGGGGCCTACGCCCTCGTAGAGGCCATCAAAAAGGCCACATTGCACAACGCCTATGGCGCTCATTACATCGAAAACATCCTCTACCAGGAAATGACCCCCAAAACCCATCATCCCCCGGTCAGGCTCAAAGACAAAAACCTCAACCATATCTGTCTCGAACAACCCGCCCTCGCCGAGTATGACGCCTGGGTCGTCAAGAGGAGGAAAAAACCATGACTGCTCTGCAAAACCTCAAGGAAAAACTGGTCACCCTCCGCCTCAAGGTCATGGCCCAGGAGTTGGATGCTGTCCTTAATGATGCCAACCAGAAAAATGCCGACTTCTTGTCCACCCTCGATAGGCTTGTCGACATGGAGGCAGGGCATCGTCAACAAAACGCCATCAAGCTCAGGTTCCAGCAGTCCAGGCTAAACCAAAAACTCACCATCGATCAATTCGACTTCAACCATCACACGTCCCGAAAGGATCAGAAAACTCAGATCCTCAACCTCTTCAACCTGGAGTTTTTAAAAGAGCGCAAAGATGTGATCCTGATCGGAAACCCGGGCACTGGAAAAACCTTCCTGGCCAAGTCACTCGCCTATGCGGCCTGCAATGCCAATGTGAAGGTCCTCTTTACCACCGCCATCGATATGATCAATCATCTCATCGCTGCCGAAGCAGACCACTCGCTCCTCAAAAAACTCCACTATTATCAATCTCCGGCCCTCCTTGTTTGTGACGAGATAGGGTATCTTTCCCTGGGCCAACAGGGATCACACCTCTTCTTCCAGGTCATCAGCGCAAGGCATCAGATCAAGTCAACCCTGTTGACGACCAATCTCCCTTTCGCTGAATGGGGAAACGTGTTCGATTCCACTACCGTGGCCACAGCGATCGCCGACCGCCTCGTTCACAACTCCGAGGTCCTTATCCTGGGAGGTCCAAGCTATCGAAGAAAAGAAAAATAGGCAGATCAACAACTAAACCATCCAGGGGGCCTGAGTCACCTCTCAGGCCCCATCGCCTATCCCTGGGCTTTTCAACCTCCAGATACGCACACCTATGCCCAATCCCTATCCCGGTACCTTTCCTAACCGGCGGGTTTGGTACCCTTTTGCAGCGGCGTCAATAAACAACGATAGTTAAGTGCATTTCATTGTTGACTTGACGATTACAACGTAATATAATCTGCCAACTTTTAACGAAAGGAGGCAGGCTATGTTACCCGAAATTAGAAGCGAGGAGTACCTGTTTTCAGTCCCCAAGTTTGATATTGAGAGACCTTTGCACAACCTGCCAAGAATTGTCAGACGAGATAATGTCCTAAAAAAGCCAAGTCCCGATGATATCAGATGTATTTCAATATAATAAAATCTAATATAATATGATTTAAAGTAATAATTTTGTTGACTTAGCACCTCTTGTATGGTATGGTCCTTCTTAGAGATTGTCAGATGACAGGGATAAAGGAGGGGGGGCCATGGGATACAAGCAGATAGGGAAGAACCTAAGCTTTGCTGACTTAGCAGTTTCCAAGTCTCTGGAGCACAATCGCAGCCTCAAGATGATGGAGAAGATAGACAAGGCCTATGGCTCGTAGGGTTTTTTGGAGAGTCGTTAAATGGAGCAACATCGAGGCGCTGCTGATGGAACACTATGAGGTTGGGACAAGTTCAGAAGGGGCTGATGCATACCCACCCCTGATGTTGTTGCTTCCGGCCCGTAGGGCCTCCAGCCCGGAGGGAAAGCCATGCTGCTCCAGAAGTGGTTTCGCATTCCCTCTGAT
>JAQVER010000069.1 GCA_028697885.1 Desulfocapsaceae bacterium | reverse complement strand
CGCCAAAGGCGGCACCGGGGGCAAAGACGTTTTTGGAACTGTTGATGATGATCTGGGCGGGGATGTGTCCGGTCCGTGCCTGTCGTTTGAAGATGGGGATGGCAGCCTTTATTACCTGGAAAACTCCCAGCAGGTTGACATCAAGTACCTTTCTAAAAGTTGATTCGTCAAGGTCGGCCAAGGTGGCCACGTGGGCCATCCCGGCATTGGGCACCAGGATATCCAGTCCGCCGCATTTAAGGATGATTTCCTGCAGGCCCTGCTGCACGGAGGCGCTGTCGGTTACATCCATGGTTATCCCGTTGATGAGAGCCGGATCAAACTCCCGGGCCAGCAGTTCACATACCTTGGCAAGTCGTTTGCCGTCAATATCTGAGAGGAAAACTGTGGCCCCTGCTGCCAGGAGTTTCCGGCCAATGCCGCAGGCAATAGCTCCGCCGCCGCCCGTTACCAGGGCGCTTCGTCCGGCTAAGGGCAAGGGGCGTCCTTTCTGCAGTTTGGCCTGTTCGAGGCTCCAGTACTCCATGTCAAAGATATGTTCTTCGGCCAGTTCTTGATATGGGGCAATGGCGGCACCGAGCGCCTTGGCCAGCAGAGTATGCTCGGCAATATCGGCGGCAATGGTGGCTGCTTTTTCAGTGACTCCGGCAGTGATAATGCCCAGGCCAGGAATCAGGATGACTCGGGGTTTTGGGTCAAGTAGGGTTCGTTTTACCTGTTTGGCTGTGACTTGGGTATGAAAATTACGAAGATAGTTCTGTTCATACGTTGCCATTGCCTCAGAAATAGTCTGGGCCGCCTGATCTTCATCCTGGCCTTGCAGGTCAAGCCAGAGAGGATAATTTTTGGTGCGGATCACATGGTCCGGGGTGAGAACGCCGGTGGTATAAATTGTCTGACCATTATCTCTGCCCAGACAGCGCTGGATAACTTCATTATCGCGCACATGTAGAAGAAAGGGAGGAATGTTGCCAGGGCTGACAGCATCAATGGTCAGGGCGCCACGCAGCAGGGGCAGGATTATTGCCGGGTCGAGCCGTGAATGCCTGCTGGCATCGGTGGTGCTTGCCGGCTTCGCTTTTTTTACGGCTTGACTGGCCTGAAGATACTCTTCTCCCAGGGTGACGTAGTAGATCATACGACCGTAGGCAAGCTCGGCGTCATCAGCAAAGGTGAAGATCCCATGGTTGCGCAGGATAATGGCCTCAATGTCAGGTCGATTCTCATAGCACTCGGCAATCGCCAGTGCCAGCGGAAAACCCGGCATGGTCCAGGGGAGAATGGCAACCTTTTCCCCCAGAATGCTTTGAAGGAGCGGCTCCGGGTTTGCCATATTGGTCAGGGTGACGATGGCATCGGCATGGGTATGGTCGATAAAACGGTGGGGAAGAAAGGCATGCACCAGGGTCTCAATCGATGGGTTTGGGGCACTGCTGTCCTGCATGTGGGTCTTGAACTGGTTGACCATCTCTTCGTCCGAGAGTGATTCAAGTGTACGCAGGCGACGCAGATAGTTCAGGTCTAGAGCCGGAAAACCCTGGGGTTCAATAGTTGCCAGATCCCAGCCGCTGCCTTTGATGAAGAGCATGTCTGTCTGATCGCCAAGCAAGGTTGTCACCGTGGCCTTGACCGAGGTGTTGCCGCCACCATGCAGGACCAGAGATGTCTCCCGGCCAATCAGGCGGGAGGTGTAAACGCGTAAGGCCAGGTCTGAATGACAATGGGGATGGGTGCTGATAAAGTTCCGCGCGTCATTGCTGTTATATTGGTTGTTCATCTGTCAGCTGATCCTCTTTGCCTTGGTTAAGTTATCGACCAAGAGTGTGCATCTCCTGCATGATTGCTCCGAACATTGTTTCGTACTGCGGGATGGCCTTGCGGAGGATAAGAGCGAGTTGCGCCAGATCCTGATCATTGACCACAAGATTAGCAGAACAGGCAAGGGCCTGCAGGTCATAAAGGGTATGAAATTCAGGACCGATGAGCATGTAAAAAATATAACGGCGCTTGTTCATATTCATGGCACGCATGAACTGATGAAAGGGACTGTCTTCCAGAGAGGTACCTTCATAGTGAGAGTGGAGAATAACAGCGGCGTAGGTAGCAAACTGCATTTTTTCCATGGCTTCTTCCGCAGAATGAACAAAAGAGGGTTGGTAGCCTAAGGACTCCATGGCCTCAGTTATGAGGTGGAAATCGGGAGAGTCGGACATCAGTATGAGTGCCTTGGGAATATCTTCGACGACTCCTTTTGCCTCATATGAACTGGTGTCCAGCCCTGAGAGATCAGGCGGCGAAGGTGGGGTGACCTGCTGCCTTGTGGTCTGTGGCCGTGGAGAAGCAACTGTCCCGAGGGGTACTTCCGGGGTCAGCATGCCGGTATCAAGCAGAATCGCACTGCCGCATTGAGGACAGCTAATGCGGAGGGACTTACCCGGGTTTAGCAGCCTGAGGCTGTCTTCAATCTTGGGACTGAGTTTGAGTTTTTTCCGGCAATTGGGGCAGTCTGTTATCATGGCTAAGTTCTCTTTTCCGGTTGTGGATGGGTAAAATCATTCAAATTGATTAGTCTGCAGGTGTTCAGCTTGTCAGGCGGACTAGCCTTCACCCCTGCAGCCTAAATAATCTGCGCGATACAGGTCTTACCAGCGCCGATCCTGTTCTTCTTCTTCCATGGCAAGTCCGGAGAGGGTGGATGTTGCCTCGCCTCGTGCGGCTTTGATGGTATCCAGTTTTCTGGCGACAGAGGTGCGCTCGCTGCAGTAAGACATAGCAGTTTTTTCGGTGATGACGCCCTTATCATAAAGTTCAACGATGTGCTGATCAAAGGTACGCATGCCGACCGCCGATCCGGCCTCAATGACCTTGTAAAATGTTTTCTCGTCTCCTCGTTCGCCATGGAGAATCAGATCTTTGACCCGCAGGCTGGTGCAGAGGACCTCAATGGCGGCTATTCGTCCTCCTGTGACCCTTGGCAGCAAACGTTGCCCGACCACCCAGCGTAGGGTGTCAATCAATCGATTACGGATCTGTGGTTGTTCTTCCAGCTCATAAAAACCGAGGATACGATTAATGGCCTGGCCGGCATCAATGGTGTGCAGAGTCGAAAAGACAAGATGGCCGGTTTCCGCGGCGGCAATGGCTGTTTCCAGGGTTTCCCGGTCACGCATCTCGCCCACCAGAATGACCTTGGGAGCTTGGCGCAGGGCAGCGCGTACGCCGGAGGCAAAGGAGTCGAAGTCTTTGCCCAGCTCTCGTTGATTGAAGGTGGCTTTCTCTTGCGGATGGACGTATTCAATGGGGTCTTCGAGGGTGACCACATGCACTTGGCGTTCATGATTGATCTTGTGCAGCAGGGCGGCAAGGGAGGTGGTCTTACCGCTGCCGGTGGCACCGGTAAAAAGGACTAGCCCGTTTTGTTCGCTGGCGATTTTATGGAAAATCTCAGGAAATTCCATGCCTTCAATGGTGGGGATAGTGGTCTCAAGTTTTCGCAGGATAATGGAGTAGCAGCCTTTCTGGGAGAAGATGTTAACGCGGAAACGGGCCTCATCTCCCAGGGAGTAGGAAAGGTCACAGGAACCGGTGTGCAGCAGGTCTGCCAGGAGTCGTTTGTCATTGCCAATCAGATTCAGGGCGAAGACCTCGGTCTGAAAAGGGGTAAGCTGGAGTATTGGCGGTTGTACCTGTACCGGTAAGAGTATGCCGGCGGACTCCACCTGCAATGGCTTGCCAACCGTCAGGTTCAGGTCTGAAATATTCGGATAGGATCTGAGCATAGACGTGATCCAGTAATCGATCTCTGATTGTTTCATCGGTGTTCTCCTGAAAAAAGGTGCAATCGAACTTATTTTCATAGTATATTGGCATAAAAGTAACAACATATTCAAATGTTTTGTGGGTGTAGGGGTAAAATAACTTTTCCCCTTCCGGTTCTTTCACAATAAACCGTCATGCCGTTTTTATTTTACGGGCGATAACGTCCTGTCGCTATGATGGCTTATTGATTCTTCTCTACCAGGTGAAATACGATGGCAATTCCATTACGCAGTGCGACGACAACCGCTGGTCGCCGAATGGCCGGGGCTCGCAGTCTCTGGCGGGCCAATGGCATGACCGAAGAACAGTTTGGCCGACCGATCATCGGTATTGTTAATTCTTTTACCCAGTTTGTGCCCGGCCATGTACATCTTCATGAGATCGGCCAGCAGATTAAAAAACAGATTGCCGAGCTTGGTTGTTTCGCGGCCGAGTTCAATACCATTGCCATTGATGACGGAATTGCCATGGGTCATGCCGGCATGCTCTATTCCCTGCCATCGCGTGAGCTGATTGCCGACAGTGTTGAGTATATGTGCAATGCCCACACGGTGGATGCCATCATCTGCATCAGCAACTGTGACAAGATCACCCCCGGCATGCTTATGGCGGCCATGCGGCTCAATATCCCCGCCATCTTTGTCTCCGGAGGACCCATGGAGGCGGGTGTTGATGGGGACAAGCGCTATGATCTGGTGGATGCCATGGTCATGGCGGCCGACCAGGCGGTCTCGGATGCGGAGGTGGATGTGGTTGAACGTTGCGCCTGTCCTACCTGTGGATCGTGCTCGGGGATGTTTACCGCCAACTCGATGAATTGCCTCAATGAAGCCCTGGGTATGGCCTTGCCTGGTAACGGTACCGTGGTGGCCACCCATGGTAGTCGTACTGCACTTTTTGTCCGCGCGGCAGAACGGATTGTGGAGATGGCCTCTGCCTGGTATGAGCGGGAAGATGCCACTGTCCTGCCC
Source organism: Desulfocapsaceae bacterium (assembly GCA_028697885.1). Lineage (GTDB taxonomy): Bacteria > Desulfobacterota > Desulfobulbia > Desulfobulbales > Desulfocapsaceae > UBA2270. The sequence continues at coordinate 15,689 of JAQVER010000069.1, read as the reverse complement.
CGGACCATTGCCAGTCGAGCGGCTTTCTTGAATGCCATGACTCTGGATATTGCCATGGGCGGATCAACCAATACGGTGCTCCATCTGCTGGCCATTGCCCATGCTGCTGAGGTGGATTTCAGCATGAAGGATATTGATGCCCTGTCGAGAAAAGTGCCCAATCTGTGCAAGGTGGCCCCTTCCTCCCATTATCATATGGAGGATGTGAACCGGGCTGGCGGGATCATGGGAATTCTGGGTGAGCTGGCCCGGGCCGGACTGGTTGACACCTCAGTCTGCAGGGTGGATGCGCCAACACTTGCGGAAACACTGCAGCTCTGGGATATTGGAGGCGGCACTGCAGGTGAGGCGGCAAAACAGCTCTATCTGAGTGCCCCCGCCTCTGCCGGTCGTAATCTGCTGATGGGCTCCCAGAAAACCATGTACACGGAGCCGGATCTTGACCGGGTCAAGGGTTGTGTCCGTGATGTGGCCCATTGTTACAGCAAGGATGGGGGTTTAGCGGTCCTTTATGGCAACATTGCCGACAAGGGATGTATCGTCAAAACTGCCGGGGTTGATCCCTCCATCTTTCATTTTACCGGCACCGCCAGGGTCTTCTCCTCGCAGGAGACGGCCTGTGATGCCATTCTGGATGGGGTGATCAAGGCCGGGGATGTGGTGATCATTCGCTATGAGGGGCCGAAAGGAGGGCCGGGGATGCAGGAGATGTTGTACCCCACCTCCTACCTTAAATCAGTCCATCTGGGCAGGGAATGCGCTCTGGTTACTGATGGTCGTTTCTCCGGCGGTACTTCAGGGCTGTCGATCGGTCATGTCTCGCCCGAGGCTGCCGCTGGCGGGGCAATCGGTCTGGTTGTTGATGGGGATATTATTGACATTAATATTCCGGAGCGGAGCATCAAGGTCATGGTCTCTGAGCAGGAACTAGCCGAGAGAAGAGAACGGGAAGAACAGAAGGGAGGCCGGGCTTTTCGGCCGACAGACCGCAACCGGAAAGTGTCGACGGCACTGCGAGCCTATGCCCTGTTTGCGGCTTCGGCAGATAAAGGAGCAGTGCGGATATTGCCTGAAGAAGAGGCTGTGTAGGCAGCTCTTGTTAAATCTCGGCGTTTTGGCCTCCCGCCACGGTCAGAGTCTCGATAAAGGCCGTGCAGAGGGGTGACAGGGTCTGGTTTTTTCGGGTGACCATGTAAAAAGGACGGATCATCTTGACTCCTTCGATGGCGATTTGCACCAGGCTGCCATGGGCAATATCATCCTTGACGGCCTGGGACGAGAGGATGGAGATGCCGATAGAGGCCTTGATCGATTGCCGTATTGCCTCGGTGGTGCCCATTTCGGCCACCACATTCAGGTGGGCCGGATTCAGGCCGTGCTGCTCCAGGATCCGACCGAGGGCGCGCCTCGTCCCTGATGAGTGATCCCGCATGAGGAAAGGTTCTTCGGTCAGTTGCTGCAGGGTAATCTGCGGTTGTTTGGCCCATGGATGATCGGCGGCCACGGCCAGGATGAGTTCATCGCTGAAGATCTCCTGCCAGATGAGACCATTTTCCCGCCATTGTGCTCCCAGGATTCCCATTTCAAGTTCACCGGACACGATTTCATTGGCAATAGTTCTGGAGCTGGCGATGCGCAGGGTGATGGTGATATCAGGGTAGCTTTTTTTGAAGGCGCCAATCTTTTTCGGCAGGATGTAGGCGCCGGGAATGGTACCGGCGCCTATGGCCATTCGGCCGGTCAGGTTGCCCGAATAATGGCCCAGTGCCTCTAATGCCTCCTGTTGCAGGCGGAGCATCTTTCTGGCGTAGCCATAGAGAATTTTGCCGGCTTCAGAGGCTCTGATTTCACGGCCAAGGCGGTTTATCAACCGTTGTCCAACCTCCTGCTCAAGGGCCCGGATATGTTCACTGATTGTCGGCTGGGACAGAAGCATAGCCTCAGCAGCCCTGGTGAAGCTCTTTAATTCAATGACCTTGCTATAGACCGCGAGTTTGTGGAGATCCATGCTCTTTATCTCTGGTGTTTAGGTTAAGGGCTTCTCTTTTGAGTATGTTTATATTTCTTTTTACCATAAACGCTGTCCGCTGGATAGGGATTATCTATTTGACCGATAGGATAGAAGAGGGTACTTTTTGACTAAAATAGTATTTTCTCCTATAAAAGAGTGAGGTTGATATGGCGCATATAGACTGTCGGGGCTTGGCGTGTCCGGAGCCGGTGTTAAGGGCCAAGGCTGCACTGGAAGAGGGCGTGGGATCATTTGAGATTCTTGTCGATAATGAGGCCTCGAGGGATAATGTCCTGCGTTTTGGTCACAGCCGGGATTGCAGGGTGGAGTTGACGACGCTTGAAGATGGCTCCTTTCTCCTGAAATTTGCGGGAGAGAAGAAGGAGGGGGGGGAGTCGTCTGTGCCTTTTGATGAGGCTGATTACAGCTGTGCCATTCCAGGCGAAGTATCGACGGAGTGCAATCTGGTTTATGTCATTGCTTCCGACTCCATGGGGCGGGGCAGTGACGAGTTAGGATGGGCCTTGTTGCAGACCTATATTGCCACCATCAAGGAGATCTCACCTCAACCCAGCCGGATTCTTTTTTATAATGGTGGGGTCAAGCTGGTGGCGACTGCGGGTAAGGCTCTCGAGGCCCTGCAGGCCTTGGAGAAAAAAGGGGTGAAGATCTTATCCTGCGGCACCTGCCTTGAGTTTTTCAAACTGGAAAAGCATCTGCAGGTGGGGACGATCACTAATATGTACGAGATTCTGGACAGCATGGCCAGTGCCGACAAGGTGGTTGGTCCGTTCTGAAGGTCCCGTGTGGAAAGTTTGATAGCTGCTGTCAAGAATAACTGTCAGATTGCAGGCCCCCCTTAAGTATCAGCCATTCCTTCTTTATCAAAGCGCATAATTCTGTTGATCTGACAGCCCGATTCCCAGAAGGCATCAATCAAACCATCCAGCTCTTCGCCATCCAGGCGGACGGTGAGTAAGTCATGTTCCGGGCTGAAATTCTGGTAGATGGAAATGGCGGTGATTGCAATATCGAATTGTTTGCAGAGTTTGACGATTTGGAAGAGTTCTTTGGAGCTATGGCTTATCTTCATCTCGACGCGTGCTCCATTCCTGCCGGCACCCAGAATCTCAGTCAGCGCCCGGAAAATATCGGATTCGGTGATAATGCCGACCAACGTACCATCCTCTAGAATCGGTATCCCGCCAATCTTGTTTTTACGCATCGACAGAGCAATATCTTCGAGGGGGTCCATAGGCCCTGCGGTTATGGGATTGTGGGTCATATATGCCTCCACCTTGCTCTGTGAGGCAATCATTCGAGTGCTTTCATCGCCATTGGCAGGGATTCCCTTCTGGATATCATGCTGACTGATGATGCCGACCAGGGTTGGACCTTGTGTAACGAGGAGGCGTCTGATCCGATTTTGTTGCATTACTTCTGTTGCTTCCGCAAGAGTTTGGTCGGGGGTTATGCTAATGACATCTTTTTTCATCCACAGTTTGACGAACATGACATGCTCCATTTTTGTGCTACATTAGCAAGAGAGGTGTAATAGATACCCACAGGGGACACGCATTTGATGTTAATCCTTATAGAGTAAAATTGTCAATAATAAGTAATTATTGACAATTTTACAGGGGGAGAGAAATGATTTCCTGCAGATCCTCGGAGAGGGTAAATTTCCGGGAGCTTGTGGTTGACTCCACCAGCTTGGTCACGTTGCTGATACGCAGCAGGGTACCTGCGTAGATCTGGCCATGAACCTTGATACTTCGACTCCTCAGTCGATAGGCCAGCTCCTCAGAGGTGTCTGCCTTTTTGTCTGTTGCCAGATTCATTTTGTGCAGGTCGCTGTTCATCTCTTCCAGTTCCTCGGTCATGGCCAGGTGAAAAGGCAACTGGCTGTTGTGGCCGTGCAGTTGCAGGGCGTGCTCCAGTTCATCTTCCTTGTCCGTGATTTCCTGAAACAGGGCCTCATATCTGAGGTATTGTTTCCCATCAGTACCGGCCGCAATCAGGGCAGGCACGGCATTGTCTGATCCCACCTGGCCCAGGCTGAGATTGCCGCCAGCCATGGTTATGCCTCCAATGACCTTACTTTCCTCCTGGCAATGGATATCGCCTCCGGCAAAGATTCGGCTGTAATAGGCCTGCCTGCGGATAATAATAGTTCCCCCGGCGGTGATGGTGGCCTGCTCGACAAAGGGGATATCAACATCACCTGTGACCCGCATGACGGTCTGTTTGCCACTGACTCCCTCCTGTATGAGAACATTGCCCTGGGAAATGACGGTTGCCGATCTGACTCCACCGCTAATTCTCAGATCTCCCTGGGCGTTCACCTGAAATCCTGGCAGGACCGAACCTCCGATATCCACTGCGTCATTGGCCTCAATATTACCGGTACTGTAATTGATGTCGCCCGGGATGGTTAATTTTGAGCTGACCTTGATCGTGTTATTGACAACGGAGAGGACGCCGGGTTTTATGGCGCGAATCTCACCGCTTTCCTCGTCATAGCTGGCATTGTCGACTGCGCTGACCGTGATATTCTGTCCCTGCTGCTGTGGAATGGGATGTCCCAGGACATTGGTTCCTGGATTGCCGGTGGTCGCTGGTACCTTGGTGGCGATGAGCTGCCCCTTGCGTACACTGATAAACATCTTCCGTTCATGGAAATCAATTTTTCCATTCCCCATGATTTTTCCGGGGATAGAGCCAATTTCCACCTCGAGACGGAGGTAGGCATCAAGACCGGCAATGGGCAGTGAGCCTTTGGCAATGAGGGCGTCAGTGATAATCTTCAATTCTGTTGTGCTTTGCTCCAGGCAGCTTTGCAGAATCTCTCTGTTCAGGCCATAACGAACCCCTGCCTGCTTGATGAGTTCTGCCAGTTCGTCAACCTGAAGTGGGGGCGTTTTGGGCAGGGGTGGATAGAGGGTCAGGTTGGCCTCCATCTGATCAGGGCTGATGGTGACCAAGGGCATGATCGTGAAGATGACTGTCTCTTCGTTACCGTTTTGTTTTCTGGTAATCCGGGGGTAGCCGGCCACTATGGCCAGTAGGGAATCTCCTCTGGCGGAAAATTGGGTATTGGGGCCGGGGATCAATACGGAGTGTGTGGCCGAAGGGGAGGCTGGGGCTGGAGTGTTGTTATCAACGGAAAGTGAGGCAATGATCTGACCGGGCCTGACCAGTTCGATGGTTTCAATCGATTCAACCGAATCTTCCTTTTCAAGGAAGATTGTTTTAACGGTAAAACAGGTGGTGATGGTGGTGTCTGCAGGCTTGCCGGGGGTTGACATAAGTTGGTTTCTTTATTTGAGGTTATATAATAAGGATTTGATCCAGGTCCTGCAGGCAGTAATCTTTTTCTCTTTGGTTAAAATCTGCTGAATCTGCGGAGAGGCCTCCTGGAAGGTTAAGCGCTGTCTCGGATGGATTGCCTCGCAGAAGAGGATATGAAATCCTTGTGCTGTCCGGATGATTGGGCTGATCTCACCGGTTGCAAGTCGAAAAAGGGCATGGTCCAGAGTGGCGCAGAGCTCACCGGGGCCGACCCGTCCCAAATCTCCGCCGTCGCTAGCTGTGGTGCAATCAGAATGAAGCTGGGCCTCCCGACTGAAGCTCTGCGGATCGTCCTGCAGTCGGGAGTGAAGAACTCGTATTCGACGTCGAAGAGCATCTACCTTCCGGTCCGAGTAAGTGCTCTCGGTACTGATGAAGATATGGCGGCTGCTGCGTCGTTCAGGAGAATAGAATGAATCCAGGTGGTCATCGTAATAATTTTCTAGCTCCTGAAGGCTTACGGGTTCGGCATGAAAGGCAATTCTGGCAAGAATGGTCTCAACAGTCAGATCATTGCGCAGGGCGATGAGGTAGTCATCGAGTTGCAGGTTGTTTTTTTGCAGATAGTGGAAGAAATCTTCTGGATCGCCATGCTCAGCCAGGAGAGTGGAGAGGGTGGCCATAATTGTTTTTTGTGGAATTATAACCCCACAGGCTGCTTCTGACAGAAGGATCTTTTCCTGCAGGGACATCTCGTGGCAGGCCTGTAGATAGGCCTCTGCATATTCTTCCACGGTCAACTCGACGACCTTTTTTTCAAAGACCTGGAGGGCAAACTTCATGAGTGTAAAGGTCAGAGAAGGTTCAATCTGTCTGTGAGTTCTGGATTGCATGGTGACCTCTTCCTGCTTGTATGGATATGATTACCATTTTTTTTTATTGTAGCGCATCAGCGCCAGGAAATAAAATTTTAAGTTCAAAGAAGGTGTGAATTTTCTGAATTGCTGCCGGGTAGGGAATGGGCAATGTCTGATGGAAAAGAAGTGAAACAGGAATGGCTCAGATTAGAGTGCGTTTGAGGCTTCAGGTATGATTGGAAAAGATATTAATCCATATTGATTTCTTTGTGACTTGTTGAAAGTATTTATTGATGAAGGGTACGTATTGCTCTGCCATTCATGTTTGGTTGTTCCCGTGTGTAGAGGTGAGCTTACAGCTGTCTGCTGCTAAGTCTCATGATAACTTCATTGGCGATGATAAGACCAAAGATACCGGTCAGGGTGGGCAGGCTGCCCAGACTGCGGCGCTGACGTCCCCGGCTGGCCATAGGTTCGTCAGGGGCAGCTGTTTCTTCCGGCTCATCATAATGGTAGGAGACCGCTTCAGTAGAAAAGACACAGGATATGCCTCGTTCGATGCCGGCACGTCTGAGTCGTTGCCGCAGACGTTTGGCCAGGGGGCAATTTTTGGTGTCCATGATATCAGTGACGCGGATCTGGGTGGGGTCGCTGCGCAGGGCTGCCCCCATGGAAGAGATAATGGGGATGCCGCGGGTGTGGGCCGCAGTCAGCAGCTGTACCTTAGGGTTCATGGAGTCGATGGCATCGATCAGGATGTCGGGAACCGGGGTCAGGATTTGTTCCAGGTTTTCATCCCCGGCAAAGAGTTGCAGCGCCTCCACTTGGCAGGCGGGGTTAATGGCCGCAATGCGTTCTATTGCCACCTCGACTTTGGGACGGCCCAGGGTGGTGTCCAGGGCCATGATCTGGCGGTTGATGTTGGATGGGTGGATGGTATCAAAATCGACCAGGCGCAGCCGGCCAATCCCTGCTCTGGCCAGCCCTTCGGTGACATGACCGCCCACCGCGCCGATCCCGACGATGGTGATGAAGCTTTGTTGCAATTGTTTGAATCCTTCCTCACCGAGGAAGGATTGTATGCGTGAAAATCTCTCCATTTTTCCATATTCCTTGGCAAAATTCGTCCAGAACCATTCCTCGCATCCTGGCTGCGAACTGGTAAAGATGACTGATGGCAGCTGGCTCATCAGAGAAGAGTGTCTGGTTATAGGGTTGAGCCGGTGCGTCGGTCGCTCCTGCGCCGTCCATGACACCAGCGACACTAGGCCGTCCTTGGCCGTCGGTCTCCAGAAGCAGGTTGGCCAGGGGGGTTGCCAGAAAACAGGGGTGGAGTTTACTGTCTGCGATCAGTCTGCCGGAAAAGGAGATGAAGCAGCCGAGCCGGATCAGCCGTTGCAGGATCTCGCGGGAACCGGAAAAAGAATGGATCATCATTGGCGGCAGCTGGTATATATAAGCCTCCAGTATCTCCAGGAGCTTACCCCAGGCCTTGACACAGTGGATCACCAGAGGGCGCTTCAGCTCTGAGGCTATCTGTAACTGGGTGGTAAAAATCTGTTGTTGTGCCGAGAAATCAGTCCGACAGCATTTATCAAGGCCGGTCTCGCCAATACCAGCCGGAATCTTTTTCAACATGCCCCGAAGGCGTTCTTCCCATCCTCTTTCGGCATGTTCCGCAAACCAGGGATGGATGCCCAGGAAAGGGATGATCTCCTGGCTGCTTGCTGCCAGATCGACCACTGCCTGCCAATCGCCTTCACAGGTGGCGTTGCACAGCATCCTGGAAACACCAGCATTTTTGGCCCTCGCCATAATTTCGTCCGTTGCCAGGGGCAGACCTCTTTTCTGCAGGTGGCAGTGGCTGTCAAGGTATCTGGCTGTCGCCATCATTATTCATTCCAGGAGAAGAGTCTGGCGGCAATAACGAGGCAGATAAGGGTGGTGGCTATGAGCACCAGGCATTCGCCTTGGACATCGGCAAGCGTTGCTCCGTCATTCATGATCTTGCGCGCCCCGGTCAGCAGGTGGGTCAGGGGGAAAATTTTGGAGAACCCCTGAATCCAGGCGGGAGAGCCTTCGAGGGAAAACCAGACCTCCGAGAGGAACATCATGGGCCAGGAGATGAAGTTGAGGATGCCGCTGGTGAACTCTTCACTGGTGCCGCGGGCGGCAAGAACCAGACCCATGGAGCAGAGACTGAGACCGCCCAGGAAAAAGATCAGGGCCAGGGCGCCATAGCTGCCGTGAACCTGGAAGTGGAAGATCAGGTTGGAGCCGATCCACACCACAAAAATGGTGAACATGATGAGAAAGATGCGGGAGAGCATCTGAGCGCTCAGGTATTCCAGGGGGGTGAGAGGTGTGGCTTTGAGGCGTTTCAGAGCCCCGTTTTTGCGATAGCGAACCACCACATAGCCGACCCCCCAGAGGGCGGAAAACATCATGTTCATGCCCAGTATTCCGGGGAAGAGCCAGTCGATGTAGCGGATCTGCACCCCTTTGACAATCTGTTTCCTGGCCAGTTTATCACGGTCTTTTATCAGGGAGGCGAGGAATATCTGTTCCGTAATATAGCCGTTTGGAGAAGAATCATTGATCCAGTAGTGGTGTTCCGGGGAGTGGCTGTCGAGCAGCAGGTCAATCTTGAGATGCTGCAGTTTCTCTTCCCCCTCTGCTTGACTGGAAAAATCAATGAACTGCAGATATTTTCCCTGTTGAAAAGCAAGGGGTACCGTGCTTTTCGTTCCCTGTATCTGCGGCGTATTCGTAAAGAGGCCAACTTTAAACTGTTGATGCTCCTTGCCTCCAAAAATGAGACCAAAGCCAACAATAATCAGGAAGGGAAAGGCAAAATTCCAGCCGAATGCGGCCCGGTCTCGGAAAAACTCGTGATTTCTGGCCGTAAACATGGCCCACATGCGTTTGAAGTTCATGGCAGAATTTTTGTAATAATTTGGTATGAATACTTGATTCGTAAGGTTTTTTGCGCCTCTGCGCGAGCTCCGCCTTTAATCCCGCAGCCCTTTGCCGGTCAGACATAAAAAAACATCTTCGAGGTTGGATGAGTGGATAGCCATGTCGGTCAGGTCGATATCGAGGTGCAGCAATTTGTTCAGTCCTTCATGGATATGGGCGGTTTCCAGGACAATGGTTTTGTCACGCCGCTTCCAGGTAAAAGGCAGAGTGTCCAAGTTCATTTTAAAAGCTGATTCGGGCAGGAGGATGGAGTTGCCCTGGCAATGGGCCTGAATCAACCGGGTCGGGGTGTCCCAGGCAATGATGCTGCCCATATCCATGATCGCCACCTCGTCGCAGAGGTATTCCGCCTCTTCCATGGAGTGGGTGGTCATGATGATGGTCTTTCCTTCCTCCTTGATCTGGCGGACAATATCCCATAGATTTCGGCGTGATTGCGGATCAAGTCCGGTCGACGGTTCATCGAGGAAGACCAGGCGAGGCCTGTTGACAAGGGCTAAGGCCAGCATCAGTCGTTGCAACTGGCCTCCGGAGAGTTGATCGTTCCGTCTCTTTAAAATGGGAGAGAGATCGCAGCGCTCAATGAGGGCTTGCAGGTCTTCAGGCTCTTGATACAGTTTGTGGAACGAGAGCAGGGTTTCTGCAACCGTCAGAAAATTGAGCAGCGAGGTGTGCTGGAATTGGATTCCAATCTCTTCGCGGAATGACGTGCTTCTGGGTTGACCTTTGTAGAGGATCTCTCCACTGCTGGCGGCAATAATATCCTCCACGATCTCCATGGTGGTACTTTTACCCGCACCATTGGGACCCAGCAGGCCAAAACAGATGCCCTCTTTGACGGAAAAAGAGGCATCTGCTACTGCTTTATTTGCTCCGAAGAGTTTACTGAGCTTTATGACTTCAATTATTTGATTCATATAAAGGTAATTTTCTGGATTGATCGAATTTTTCGAATATACCATAAGGCGATGATTTTATCTGCGGAATATTAACGTACAACACCAGAGGTGTTGTCCTCGACTATGTTCAGTTCATATCGGTCTTCCTCGTTATATTTCTGTGCGGATTGCTGGTATATTGTGGTCAAATATTCTCGAAAAACAATGAAATACTCAAAAGTTATTTGCTAACCGGCGTCTGTCTCTGCTATGTTGGCGTAGTTAAATTCTGCAGAGTTAATCGATCTTCCCAAAGAGAGAAAGGAGTTTTTCGTATGCATTCTGGGACAGGAAAAATTTTTCAAGATGTGAAAAGACACAAGCTTTTATGTGCTCTGGTCTTGCTTGTTTTGTTGCAGCAGCCCACTGTCTCGGGAGCTCAGGATTCGGATCTGACCGGATTAAGCATTGAGGAACTGATGGCCCTCAAGGTTACCTCGGTCAGTAAAAAGGTGCAGAACCTCTCTGACAGCGCCGCTGCTATCTTTGTCATTACCAATGATGATCTGAGAAAATCCGGTGTAACCAATATTCCAGATGCCCTGCGCATGGTTCCCGGAATCAATGTGGCTCGAATCGACTCAAATAAGTGGGCGGTAAACAGCCGGTCTGCCAACAGCCGTTTTGCCGATAAGCTGCTGGTAATGATCGATGGACGCAGTGTCTATACTCCGACTTATTCCGGTGTCTACTGGGAGGTGCAGGACGTCATGCTGGAGGATGTCGACCGCATTGAGGTCATTCGTGGCCCAGGTGCCACCCTCTGGGGAGCCAATGCGGTAAACGGCGTTATCAATATTATCACCAAACATGCGGCTGAGACTCTGGGGGGCCTTGTTTCCCTGGGGGGTGGTAATCAGGAGCAGGCCTTTGCCGGCGCCCGTTATGGGGCGTCCTTCGGTGAAAATAGTTATGGCCGTTTTTATGCTAAAGGCTTTGCCAGAAATGATTTTCAGTATTTAACCGGTGGAGATGCCAATGATGACTGGGACATGGCACGTGGCGGCTTTCGTATTGATTCTTCATTGACGACAAAAGACAGCCTTACTCTCCATGGTGATATCTATAGCGGCAATATTGATCAGCAGATGAGTGTCCCTTCCTCTACCTGGTCTCTTCCTGGCGGGTTCTCCAGTTTTATTCAGGACGACACGAACGTTTCCGGTAAAAACTTGGTTGCACTTTGGGAGCATGTGCTGTCATCAGGATCCAAATTTACCCTGCAGGCCTATTATGACAGGACCGACCGCAATGAAGCCTTTGTAAAAGAGAAGCGAGACAGCTTTGATGTTGAGTTGCAGCATCTCGTGCAGGTCGGGGAGCGGAATGATGTTGTCTGGGGTGCCCGTTATCGTTCCAGCCGGGATGATTTCAGTAATGCAGACGTCTCCATTTTGACAATGGATCCGGATAGCCGCCAGGATAGTCTCTACAGTGCCTTTCTGCAGGATGAAATCATGCTTGCCCGTGACCGCTTCTGGCTGACCCTTGGTTCAAAGCTGGAGCATAACGATTACACCGGTTCTGAGTTTCAACCCAGTGTTCGTCTCCGTTGGGCTCCACAGAGCAATCATAAACTGTGGAGCTCAGTGTCCCGGGCAGTACGCACGCCTTCAAGGGTGGAGGTTGACGGGACGGTTCTTGCCATGATAATGCCTTATCCTGACAGTTTTAATCCCGCCAGTCCCTTTTATAATCCACTGAACCCCGTACCGGTAAAGATACAAATGGTGGGGAGTGATGATTTGGAGGCGGAAAAACTGACAGCCTATGAACTGGGGTATCGTTTCCTCTTGTCGCGGGATTTTTCACTGGACACGGTTCTCTTTTATAATGACTATGATAAACTGAGGAAATTTACAGCACAGGGTACGGCCTTTACTGCAACCGGTGTTGTGCAGACCAACCTGGCCACCAATAGCAGTTCTGCCGCCTCCAAAGGGCTGGAACTTGCCCTTGCCTGGCAGACCAGCGATTGGCTGAAGCTTGATTTTGCCTACAGTTATCTTGACAGTAATATGGAGCTCGACAGGCAGGTTGGAGAGGAGCCTTCGCATCAGGCTTCGTTACGGGGATTTATTAATCTACGGGACGACCTGGACCTGAACATCTGGCTGCGTTATGTGGGGAGTGCCAGCGCGGTTTATCTTCTGTCACAGAATGGCTGGTATGCGATCGATGAGTATGCGACCTGCGATCTCCGCCTGGCCTGGCGGCCCGTGGCCAAGATCGAGTTGTCGCTAGTTGGTCAGAATCTGCTGGACGGAGGTCACGTTGAATTTGTTCAGGAGACCTTCACCCTTCCCACCGAAGTCGGTCGGGCTGTGTATGGAAAGCTGACCTATAAATTTTAAGCCGAGGCCGTGTCTGTGTTTAAGCTAACCATACAGAACAACTGGGCGTTGGTCATCTCTCTTTGCCTCTGGTGCCTGGGAAGTACTCTGCTGCTGCCCGATAAAATATTCGCCAGAGAAGGTGAGGAGTATGCGGTGAAGGCTGCGTTTATCCTCAACTTTGCCAAAGTCACCATCTGGCCCGAAAAAGTTTTTATTGACTCTCCTGCAACCATTGATGTCGGCCTTGTCGGAGATGATGAATTGCTTGCCATGGCCTTTAGGTCCATTGATGGCAAGCAGGTTGGTGACAGGATTTTGCGCGTTCGTCTCATGCCCACGGCAGCTGACTGCCGCGGGTGTGAGATTCTTTTTGTCAGCAATGCAATTGAGCGTGCCACTCTGTTAAGGTTTTTGACTGCCGTTAAAGACCGACCTGTGTTACTTATCGGCGAAACACCTGACTTTGCCAGAATCGGAGGGATTATTAATTTTATCAGTAAAAATGGCAGGCTGCATTTTGAGATCAACCCTCAGGAGGCAGAGCGGCATCGATTGAAAATCAGTTCCCGAATCCTGCAGTTGGCAAGCATCGTGGAGTGACTGACATGGGCAGCTTATTGCAAGGTCATAATCTCTCCATCAGGACCAAGCTCCTTTTGATGATGAGTATGACTACCGTGCTGGCTCTGATCCTTGTCACCAGTGCGCTGGTTTGGAACGAGAAAGTAAATGCCCGTAGATATATTGCTGAAGAGCTGTCTTCTATGGCGGAGGTAATCGCTTCAAACAGCGGCGCAGCTTTGGCCTTTAATGATCAGGAGGCTGCCCGGGGCATGTTGAAAAGCCTTCGGGTTAAACCTGAAATAATCCATGCCGATTTACATGATGCACAGGGTGTCTTATTCGCAGAATATAGCTCTGATGGCCAGAGTGATGCAAATCTCGGTGATACGATGCACCGGAATCTGGATGAGAAAATAAGGCTGAAGAGTGACGAGCTTCAGGTAGGTTCGATCAGCTTTATGTCAGATGGCTATCTGCATATCATGCAGGATGTCAAATTTGCCGAGAACAGGGTGGGGACCATTCATCTGGTTAATGATATGAGCCAGCTGCGTACCAGGCTCGATTCCTTTTATGTCGTTATCTCTCTTATTATTGCCTTCTCTCTCGCTGTTGTTCTCCTCGTTGCCACCAGGATGCAGAAAGTCTTTACCGGTCCACTTTTTTCCCTGATGCAATCAATGGGGGAGATAACACGGGGGAAAAATTATTCAGTCAGGGTGAAAAGAGAGAGTAAAGATGAATTCGGCGTCTTGATTGATCGTTTTAATGACATGATCGCTGAAATCCAGTCCAGAGATAATGAGCTGCTGAACTACAGCACTGGCCTGGAAGAGAGGGTTGCTTCCCGAACCGGGGAGCTGTCAGCGGCCAAGAAAGAACTGGAAGAAACGGTGCAGGAACTGAAAAAAGCCCTGGTCGGCGCCGAGGCTGCCAGCAAGGCCAAAAGTGAATTCCTGGCCACTATGAGCCATGAGATACGTACACCGATGAACGGGATCCTGGGGATGACCGAATTGCTGCTCAATACAGGCCTGAAAGAGAGACAGCACTATTTCGTTGGCACAATCCAGCGTTCCGCTGATTCTCTTTTGACTATTATTAACGATATCCTCGATTTTTCCAAGATAGAGGCGGGTAAGCTTGAACTGGAGGAGCATGTTTTTGATCTGCGCGAGCTGGTGGAGGATACGGCTGAGATGCTGGCGGATCGAGCCCACACTAAGGGCCTTGAGCTCATCCCTGTGTTTACGGGCCGTATGCCCACCGCTGTTCAGGGAGACTCGAACCGGTTGCGCCAGGTGCTGGTAAATTTTCTCAGTAATGCCATCAAATTTACCGATTCAGGGGAAGTGGTGCTGCGTGTTGAAAATATTGCAGAAGAAGGAGAGGGGGTAACTGTTCGTTTTAGTGTGGAAGATAGCGGTATAGGGATTGCGCCACATATGAAAGGTCATATCTTCGAACTGTTCTCCCAGGCGGATAGCTCCACGACCAGAAAATATGGAGGTACCGGACTTGGACTTGCCATCTCGCGCCAGCTAGTGCAGCTCATGGGAGGTGAGATTGGTGTTGACAGCGAACCGGGACGGGGTTCTGTCTTCCGGTTCACCGTGACTTTTCCCTGCCGTCCGGGTTTCGAGGAGAAATATGTTGAAAGAAACATGGACAATCTTCTCGGGTTGCGTCTTCTCATTGTGGATGATAACGCCACCAACTGTGAAATACTGGAAAATCAGGTGCGCTCCTGGGGGATTACGGCTGCTGCTGCGGAGAGCGGGGAACAGGCCCTGGATTTATTGAGAAAGGCTGCCATTGACAGGTTGCCCTATGATGTCGCCCTGCTTGATTGGCATATGCCGGGAATGGACGGTATTGAGCTGGCGCGAAAGATCCGGGCTGATGCATTCATCAGTGATATCTCCCTGGTGATGCTGAGCTCTGCCCCTTTTGACGATCAGTCTTCCCTGGCCAGCCAGGTAGGTATTGACTGTTATCTTGCCAAACCGGTCCGCCGGAAGCTGCTGTATAATGCTCTTCTTTCTCTGCTGGAAAAACATCAGGATGAAGGTGTGGTCCCTCAGGCCGGATCAGTGGGGCTGTCGTCTGGTACTGTTGGTTTTGATGCCCATATCCTTGTAGTTGAAGATAATTTGATCAATCAGGATGTCTGCCAATATATGCTTGGCATGATGCGGTGTCGGGTTGATATGGTGAAAAATGGGAGAGAGGGGGTGGCTGCCGCCTCTGAAAAGAAATATGACCTCATCCTGATGGATTGTCATATGCCGGAAATGGATGGCTTTACCGCTACCAGGGAAATACGGAAACATGAAGTGGAGAGTGGCGGCAAGCGGGTGCCTATTATTGCTCTGACCGGAGACGTGCAGATGGGCATCAAGGAGCAATGTCAGGCTGCCGGTATGGATGATTATTTGAGTAAACCTTTTTATATGGATGATCTGCAGAAGGTCATGGGTAAATTTTTGAAATCATTCGTCATTGCCAGGCAGGTAATCACAGAAGGAGCTGCACCTGCCGAGGTGTCTGAAGCGAAACTGCTGCTTGATCAGAGACGACTGGATATGATTCGTTCCCTGCAGCGTCCGGACAGGCCCAATGTCCTCTCAAAGATTATCACCCTGTATCAACAGAATTCCCCGGCTCTCCTGCGCGCTATTCGTGATGCCGTCAGCAGTGGAGATGAGATCGG
>JAQVER010000147.1 GCA_028697885.1 Desulfocapsaceae bacterium | reverse complement strand
CTTCACCGCCTCGACCGAAGATAAAAGGGTCACCGCCCTTGAGCCGAACCACAGTCTTACCGGCAAGGGACCAATCAACCAGCATCTGGTTGATCTCTTCCTGGGTATGAGTATGCTTGGTTCCACACTTTTTCCCGGCATAAATAAGCTTGGCATCTTTAGGCACATGCTTTAACAGTTTGGGGCTTGCCAGATAATCATAGACAAGGACCTCAGCCCGCTCCAACAGATATTTACCACGCAGGGTAATGAGCCCGGGATCGCCGGGACCGGCCCCTACAAGATACACCTTTCCAGGTTTTATGTTCTTTGTTTGCTGTTCCATAATAGATACGAAGATACATTTGAATGTTTTTCTCTAAACCATTGTGACCGGCAGAAAGAGCCGATCGTTCGTCATCCCCCCTGGAGCGAACAACACCAGGCCATCCATGGCCTGCATAACAAAACGGTCAGAGGTGTAATGTTATTGCGCAACGGCTCCTAATTCATCAAGCAGGCAGGCAACCAGCAGAGGGATCATCAATTCATGATGTCCTGTCACATTGTAGCCGCGCCCCCCTCCGGCCGTCGGCCTGTTCACCACATTGGCCAAGGGCCGGTACTGTTTCATGAAATCAAAATTTGCAGTGGTAAAATCATCCACCCGGTGGCCCAGATTTCTAACCACCGTCAACGCCTTTAAAAATACCTCCGGCAAAAGGACCGCCGAACCGATATTCAGATAGGCCCCACTCTGCAGAGTTGCGACCTGGGCACAAAAGATCCGGAAATCAAGATGGGAGGTTGCACCAATCGCCTCGCCCGAGGCCGAAGGATGAATGTGAATAATATCCGTGCCCACCGCCACATGAACTGTGACCGGAATTCCCAGACGAGAGGCGGTGGCCAGCAGACTTTTATCATTATGGGGAAAGTTCCCGGCAACAAGAGCGGCCCCCACGGCAGCACCCATGCCCACTCCCTCTTTGGCACCCTGGTTAATA
Source organism: Desulfocapsaceae bacterium (assembly GCA_028697885.1). Lineage (GTDB taxonomy): Bacteria > Desulfobacterota > Desulfobulbia > Desulfobulbales > Desulfocapsaceae > UBA2270. The sequence goes on along the minus strand of JAQVER010000147.1, from coordinate 3,760 downwards.
GCACCATTGAGGACCTCACCTGTCTCCCTGGCGGCGCCAAAGGCACCGTTTCCCAAGACATTGCCCACCTCCTCCGAGGTAAAACCGGCCATGGCGATCTCGGCATCATGAATAATGCAGGCCCCGTTCATGGCAATGCCGGAGATAATGGAGCGTTCCATCAGATCAATCAGCAGAGGATTCAAACCCACCTTAATTACATGTGCCCCTATCCCCACCAGAAGCGGATATCCTCCACGATGCACTGCGGCCAGACGCCGTACCAGTTCTGGAAAATCACGCCCCAGCAACTGATCCGGCAGGGAATCCATAAGGGCTCGCACTGTACTGCCGGCCGGAATGGGCCTTCCAAAGTTCTCTACGGTCACCTTGGAAGGCCGCCCATGTAAGGAATAGGTGCGCAGTCCGCTGAAATCAAGGGGTTCAGGCATCTTCTTGGGCATCATCACCAAAAATCTCCTTCTCGACCAGCTCACAAAGCAGATGCTCCACCCAGAGATGGGTCTCCTGAATATGCGGAGTCTTATCAGAAGGCACATTGAGGACAAAATCAGCCGCTCGTCCCACTGCCCCGCCATCACCAGCCAGTCCGCCGGTAAGCGCGGCCGTCACCATCCCTATCTCACGCGCAACCTCCATGGCCTTAAGCACATTGACCGAACCGCCGCTGGTTGAGATACCCAGAGCCAGATCTTCCGGCTTTCCCAAGGCCTGCACCTGTTTAACAAAGATCTCATCAAAGGAGAAATCATTGCCGATAGAGGTGAGCACCGAGCTGTCGGTGGTGAGTGCCAGGGCCGCCATGGGCCGACGATTGATCAAAAAACGATTGACAAACTCAGCGGCCATATGTTGAGCATCAGCAGCACTTCCGCCATTGCCAAAAAGGAGAATTTTCCCTCCCCGACGAATGGTCGTCACCATCTGCTGGACAAGGGCAATAATGACCTCACCCTGCGTCTGGGCAAAAGATTCCTGGGCAAGGATCGAGTTTTTTAAGGATGTGAGGATAATCTGGTGCATTATGATCAAATAAGAAAAATCAGAAAACGGATGTAAAAGGACTGAAAAACGCTATTTCAACCCTTGCCTCCAATTATTACAGCTTGAAGCGAGTAAACCGTATGGAAAACGACTCTAAGATATCCTGCACAAAAAGGCAAAAAAAAAGGACATGCCGGTAACAGGTACCGACATGTCCCTAGAAATAGATACTACCGGAATCCCTAAAAAGTCAGCCAGATATACTCAGGGAATACCGTCAAAATCACCATCAGTTAAGCTGGCTCATGATCGCAGCAGTCACATCCTTAATGGAGATGGAGCCATCAACAGAAATAACCTTGGCGCCACCGGCCTTCTTGAAATAATTTACCGCTGCCATGGTACCGGTATTGGTGTCATAATAGATATCATGACGTTTGCCGATTGCCGCCTCGTCCTGATCATCAGCACGGGCACTCAGCTCGCCACCGCAGACACGGCATACCAGTTTGCCATCTTTTTCAACCGGCTTGATGGCCTCGAAGGCAATATGATTGGGATGGTTATTATCATTGGCACAGAGACGGCGTCCCATGATCCGCTCTTTGGCGATCTGACGGTCAAGCTCAATCTCAATCACATAGTCCAAGGCCATTCCGGCCTCTTTCAGGGCCTTATCCAGCGCCTCTGCCTGGGCCAGGGAGCGTGGAAAGCCATCAAGCAGCCATCCTTGTTCTTTGGATTTTGCAAGGGTCTCAAGAACCATGGGAATAGTGATCTCATCGGGCACCAGATCACCGCGGTCAATATATTCTTTGGCCTTCTTGCCAAGCTCAGTACCGCCTTTGATATGCTCACGGAAAATAGCACCGGACTCAATATGATTACAACCATATTTATCCTTCACAATAGCGCCCTGGGTACCTTTGCCACTTCCGTTTGGCCCGAAAGCCAGAATATTTACCGCCATACCGTTCTCCTTCATCCAGTGTTTTTTATTTTACGATTTTTTCAAAAACCGCCTAATGTAATTTACCAGCAATCAAGAACACATACCGCAAGCCCTATATGTGTATTCACTTAAAATAACCGTAAAACTATAATCCAAAAAAGAAATTGAGGCCAGCAAAATATCTGTGCTTCTTTTTTGACTTTCATTCGGAAAGCGGTTATTTTCACTTCAATTATTTAAAGAGTAACAGGAAGAAGCATCTTGCTCCATTTTTTTCTTCCTTTCTCTACTTCAGTTTCCTATCTTCAACAAAACTCGATGCGTAAAAAATCATGAAAGTTATCAAAGTGGGCCTTATTGGCTTTGGCACTGTGGGCAGCGGTCTGGCCCAGACCCTTTTCGAGCAGAGTGACCGCCTCGTGCGCAAGGTTGGCACCAGGGTTGTTCTTTCCCGAGTGGTAGACATCAACCTCAACAAGCTCCCTGAACAATTCCAGGAAACGATCCTGTCCAAAGATGTCGGGGACATCTTTAACGATCCGGACATTGATATCGTGGTTGAGCTTATCGGCGGCATTGAACCGGCCCGGACCTTTCTCTTGGAGGCGATCAAGCACGGAAAACATGTGGTCACTGCCAACAAGGCCCTGCTTTCTATCCACGGCAAAGAAATCTTTGAAGCAGCGGTGCAAAACAATGTCGAAGTTGGATTTGAGGCCAGCGTCGGCGGCGGCATCCCAGTAATCAAGGCCCTGAAAGAGGGCTTAGTCGCCAACCGGATCCTCTCCATCATGGGCATCATGAACGGCACGGCCAACTACATCCTCACCAAAATGACCGATCACGGTACACCCTTTGAGGAAGTGCTGAAAGAGGCACAAGCCTTGGGATTTGCCGAGGCAGATCCCACCTACGACATCGAGGGCATTGACACCGCCCATAAACTGGCCATCCTCATGACCATCGCCTACGGCAAACATGTCCAGCTCAAGGACATCAACACCGAGGGGATCAGCAAGATTCAGCCCATTGACATCGAATTTGCCAGGGAGTTCGGCTGCCGAATCAAGCTTCTGGCCATCAGTCGTCACCACGGCAACCACATGGAGGCTCGGGTGCACCCCACTCTGGTGCCGGAATCGCACATGCTGGCCAATATCAACGGGGCCTATAATGCCATCAATTTCACTGGCGACACTGTGGGTGATGTCTTGCTCTACGGGAAGGGAGCCGGTAAGATGCCTACGGGCAGCGCCGTGGCAGCAGATGTGGTTGATATCGGCAGAAATATCCTCCATGGTTCAATCAACCGGGTGCCAGCGCTTTCTTATCTACCCGAGCACATCGGTCTCCCCACCATTACCCCCATGACCGAACTCGTCTGCCCCTATTATTTCCGGATCACCGCTCTCGACAAACCAGGGGTTCTGTCCACCATTTCCGGTATCTTCGGCAAACATACCATTTCCATTAAATCCGTTATTCAGAAGAGTCGGCAACAGAATGAACCGGTCAGCATCGTGCTTCATACCCATGAGGCATCGGAGGCAGCCGTGCAAAAAGCTCTGGCCGAGATTGACGCCCTGGATCTCTGCCCCGAGCCAACGGTCAAAATCCGCTTTCTCGTGGATTAAAATCGTTAAAAAACCACTCCGATCCCCTGACAGTACAACCGCAAATTCAGACCAAGGCTTTTTTTGATGTAATATCTGATACTGGTAGGCGACGGCATGGGAGACCTGCCCATAGCCGAACTGAGCAACCGTACCCCTCTGGAGGTCGCAAATACTCCCTTTTTGGACTCCCTGTGCCGCCAGGGAGAAC
>JAQVER010000068.1 GCA_028697885.1 Desulfocapsaceae bacterium | reverse complement strand
CCTGCTGCATAGCGGCCAAGGCGTTCTCATCGTTCTGGAACTTTCCTTTCAGCTCCTTGGCCTTTGTCTCAAATAAATTTTTGGCAGCTTTTCCAGACACAGACTCCAGAAGCACCTTCTGAACATTCATCACGCCTATTTTAAGCTCTGCGGCATTGGCAACTGAGACATTCTGGCCACAAAAACTGACTATGACAAATAATAATACGGTAAAAACCAAAGGCCTTAACATCATCATTTTATTTACTCTCATGTTTCCCCAACCTATCTGAATTTTTATTTAACGATGACAAAATCAGCACGCCTGTTCTGAGCCCAAGACAACTCATCATGCCCTTGCAACAAAAGCTGTTCTGCACCATAACTAATGGTAGTCATATTTTCTTTAGCAACACCTTTATCCGCAAGATACTTCTCAGCACTGAGGGCACGACGCTCACCAAGCGCCATATTGTACTCCTGGGTGCCGCGTGGGTCACAGTTTCCTTCAATCCTTATCATTACAGGTTTTGATTTCAGAAACTCGGCATTGCCATCCATACGGGCAATCTGATCCTGACGAATAGCAGAGGAATCAAAATCAAAATAAAGTGGTACCATGGGCCCTGAGGTACGGCCTTCCATAATACCAATCGGCTCTGAATCTAAAGATTCTTGAGCACCCATGGCACCTTCCTGTCCGCCCTTCATTTCCTCACCTGTTTTTCCCTTGTCAGCACAACCAACCAGAGCCAACATCAATAAACCAAGAACAACCGACAATACATTCTGCATCCTGCTCATCACACGCACCTTCAATAAGGCAATTTGTTATTTTGATACCCTGAACCAGGGCTCCTCTTACTATAGTTGCGACTATACACCTCCTTTATAAAAAATGAAATGATCTTCATCATGATTTTTTTAACCCAACCGTTTTTGCTTGAAAAAAATGGTCTACGCATCTACATATACATATTTATAAATATCTTATAGAAATAGGTTCTTGCAGTAATTGTCTAAATTCAACATGTTACAAAACTGACAACAAACCATGTCCACTACAAACCATACCATCAACAACGCCAACATTCATACCCTGATAGCATCTAATCAATTTGGTACTTTTTTCGGCATCCACCAAAAGGTTCTCGAAGCAGTATGGTCGAACCTAACCCAACCGGATGGAAATTCAGTCGCCTACATCTCAATGGAGATTGGTGCTGATCCCGATGTGTACAATCCCGTAAAACAAAGACTTATTGACCTTGAGCGTACGAGCTCAATGGATAACAGACTGAAAGGGTTTATCAAAAAACTGTTCCAGGGACCTGAGAAAATACCCACCTATAGCGGTGGACTCGGGGTTCTGGCAGGGGATACCCTCAAAAGCTTTGCTGATTGCAAGATCCCAGTCGTTGCGATCAGCCTTCTCTATCGACAGGGATACTTTTCCCAGATCGTTGATTCAAAACTTGGCCAGATCGTCCAGACAGTCAAGTGGCAACCGGAGGCCACCCATGGACTCTACCTGCTGCATGAACCCAACAATCCTAAAAAACCCCTGCATATCGAGATACCGTTTTACAACGCCGACAATCAGATGACAGTGATAAAAGCGCAAGTCTGGATGAAAATGGAGATCAATTATTCCCTTGATTATTTCATCCCGGAAATTCTCCTCGACTTTTCTCTGCCAGAGACGCCAGAACTCTTTAAAATAGCTGCCGGACAACTCTACAACTCAGAAACTTCCATTATAAAAGCCCTGCAACGACGCATGCTCGGCACTGGAATCATCCCGGCACTACGAAAATTGGGCATTACCTCAAACACCTACCACCTAAACGAGCAGCACGGAGTCATGGCCATACTGCAGCTGATCGCTGAAGAGTTACATGGAGTCGTCGGCTATCCTGATCTCAGCAAGGCCACTGACCAGCAGATCATGGAGGCCACTGACAAGGTTGCCCTCCGAACAATCTATACCATTCACACACCGGTCAAAGCCGGACACGATCGTTTTGACAAATCACTCTATGCCGGCATCAGCCATTCATCGTGTCAACGGATTTTAAATCTACTTGCCCACGATGAGGAAAATCCCCATACATACAATTTCACAACCATGGCCATGAAGGTGAACAGGGCCGCTAACAGCGTCAGCAGATTGCATCGCGATGTCACCCATAAACAGTTTCCTCAATTTGCCCGTAAAATTTCGGCCATCACCAATGGCGTCCATCATCTGACCTGGATCAGTGACGCCAGGGCCGAGGTCTTCAATATTTTTCCAGAGTTGCGAAACTGGCAGCACGACCCCGGTGTTTTCGCCAAGTTGGGTCCCCTGGTCCAAGACCCAAGATTTCGCAGCTACCTGAGCGAAGCGTGGAAAAAAGACACGGCAATCCTCTTCGATTTCATCAATACCATGCTTCTGCAGCACCGAAATCAGAAACTCGAGACCTGGATTGATCCTCCAAATTTCTTCTCTTCTCTCATTGACCGCAACACGCAGATGAATCCCCAAGTCTTCACTGTGGGTTTTGCCAGACGCTTTTCTACCTACAAGCGTGCGGACCTGATTTTTGACAATCTAGACACCCTCTGCGATATTCTGGTAAGTAACAACTGGCCCATAAACTTTATTTTTGCCGGTAAGGCCCACCCTGCCGACGAGCCTGGAAAATCAGTCATAAAACTGATCCTCGACTACCAGAAGGAGCTGTACAAGAAGAGCAACGGGCTGGCCAATTTAATTTTCATTCCAAACTATGACATGAAAATCGCCAAAATGATGGTTGCCGGTGTCCATGCCTGGCTCAACAGTCCTAAACGTCCCCTGGAGGCCTCCGGCACCAGTGGCATGAAAGCGGCCATGAATGGTGTTCCCAATATCTCCATTATGGACGGCTGGTGGGCGGAAGGATACCACGATGGCCAAACCGGATGGAAATTTGGACTGGAAGGACCTGTTGAAGAAGCCAATCTCAGTGAGTCACCAGAAACGCTACTCTACAGTGAAGACTCGGCCTCTTTTTATCAGACACTGCCGTCCATCCTTAAGGAATTTTACCAGACCGGTAACAATTCTGCTTTTCTTGACAAGGCTGTCATGAACCTCGCCCTTAATATTCCTGTATTCAACACCCATCGCATGGCAGCTGAATATCTGATGAAATACGATTTGCGTCTCCCTGAAGAGCAGAAACAAGAAATGCGCCATTTCCGCAGTCTTTACAACAGTAACAGTTAAGCGAAGTTACGAAAAGTTAGCGGCTTTTTCGATCATTTTTATGCAGAACTCTTTTAGCTTGTTCTGCGGCAGGCAATAACGAAATTTTGCAACAAGGGTTGAGTTTTTTATTGGAAGATTAGTACGGATGCAGTAGGTTTCTCTATTTACTCGCAGTGAAAATAAGACCAGTGCAGGGCTTGCCCTGCGCTCGGCTCCCCTGCAAGCGATGGCATAATTCATTACCATTCGGTTGCCGGGAATTTACACACATATTTTTATCTTATACCATAAAAGAGACAGACAATATCCTTCAAGTCTCTTTGTTCACAATACGCTAACCGGAGAGTATATCATAATGGCCAAAGCTCATATCAGCCCCAATAATGCCACCGACAAAACAATACGAAGCATTGACCGCAAACGAGAGCAGGAAAGGCGATTCATGCTCCAGAAAGCCAGAGAAAATGCCGACGAGTTTGCAGCAAAGTTGGTGCAACGACTGATCGACAAAGGAATCGTGGAAACCACTTCCGTTCAAAGCCTGCATGACACCTTTGAAGAGCAGCTCAAGAAACTGGCCAATATGGATGAGTTTGAAATCCAGCTGAAGGTTGCGCCCGTCCGCACCCTGGTCCCGGATCCAAACATTATCAGCCTTTATCTCACCCAATTTATCATCGAAGACTTGATCAATCACTCAGCGATCCAGGATATTTATGGAGAGGATCTGGAGATATATCTGACCACAGATTCTATTTTCAAGACACTCCGCCCCCAGTGATCCATCCAGACACCCTTCCCTCTCTGGTTTTCGCCGATCTTCAGGGCAACATCACTGATTTTTCTTCTCTGAACATGGCCGGGATGAGTGGCAGTCAGTTTTTTCAACCAGCCCTGGAAGATCTCATCCCTCTTCCTGAAGGCAGTGAGCTCTTTGTCCTTCCCGGTCGTTTGCCAGTGGGTTGTGACCAGACCACTGGCGAGCCCCTACTTCTGGAAGAGGACCCCTATCAACCAGGAGCCACAGTGCAGGCTGTTGCCGCCTTCATGTCTCCAGCATACACAGCTATCTTCAACAGTGCCTATCAAACACGGGATAACAATGCCCCACGCCTGCCGCTCTTTGCCTATACTGCTGTAGGTTGGCATCAGGGACGGTTTTGGGTTACGGCCTTTCGCAGCGACCCGGACATACGTCAAGATTCCTGCCAATTTGACCAGCAAGAAATCATCAGAAAAACCAGAAAGAAACTGAAAGAATACAACAGTAACAGACTGGTACAACATTTAGGAAAATGCTGCCTGACTTATGGCTGTCCAGCTGCCCGTAATTATTTTCTCGGTCGCTGGGAAGCCCCACTCCCTACATCCCCTATCTGTAATGCCCGATGTGTTGGTTGCATCTCCTTGCAACCTGCCGGTTCCTGTTCGGCAACCCAGGATCGCATTCGTTTTATCCCCACCGCCGATGAAATCGCTGGAGTGGCCATACCCCATCTGCAAACGGCAGAACACGCCATCGTCAGCTTTGGCCAAGGCTGTGAAGGAGAACCTCTGCTTCAGGCCCAGGTTATCGAGGAGGCTATTCACCTCATCCGCAAGAAAACCGAACGCGGGACTATCAATCTTAACTCCAATGCCAGTCTGCCACAGGCAGTGGAACGGCTGGCACAGGCGGGACTAAACAGTCTCCGGGTCAGCCTGAATTCAGCCCAGGAGTCGCTCCACAGTCGATACTATCGACCTGTTGGTTTCACCCTCGCCGATGTTAAGAAATCGATCAGAGTTATGAAAGAGGCAGATCGTTTTGTTTCCCTCAACTACTTTATCCAGCCCGGAGTTACAGACTCGAGGGAAGAGTTCGAAGCCCTCACCGCTCTTGTGGAAACATACCGCCCTGACCTGATTCAGTTACGCAATTTGAACATGGATCCCGAATGGTATCTACAAACCCTGGACTTCCACTCCACTGAGAGTCCCATGGGCATGCGTACTTGGCTGCGCAAACTACAAAAAAGGTTCCCCACTCTCCGCCTTGGTTACTTCAATCCTTTTCTCAGTTAAAGCATAACCTCTCCTGAAATGAAAAGGCTATATTTCAAGCTACCAGAAACAACTAAATTCTCTCTTGTTTTTTTACTTATCTTGAGATATGTTACCAATTAGTAAAATCTCTTATAATCACTTCCGTCAAACAGGATATCACATGCAAGAACATAACCCGATGCGTATAACTACCCAAAGACAGATCATTCTTGAGGAGCTCTTAAAAGTTACCTCACACCCAACCGCCAATGAAGTGTATGACATGGTGCGCAAACGCCTTCCTCGCATAGGCTTGGGAACTGTCTACAGAAATCTTGAGTTAATGTCCGAGACAGGAATGATCCTCAAGCTTGAGGTCGGCGGAACTCAGAAACGTTTTGACGCAACGGTAACACCTCATTATCATGTCCGCTGCATGGAATGTGGCAGGGTTGATGACATCAAGATTCCAATACAAGATGATATCAACGAATTAGCAGCCGAAGCCTGTCATTACCAAATCCTTGGCCATCACATTGAATTCACAGGACTCTGTGGCGATTGCGGAAAATCTCCTCAACAGAAGACAAGTATCAACTGATCAGTAGCACACAAACTCCATTAACACAAAAAAAGGGGTTGTAACCTTGTAAGGTTACAACCCCTTTTTTTGTGTTGAATTTCAAATATCCTTTACTGAAAACAGACCTTACAATAACGCAGCTTACCCACTTTCAGCAGGACCTCACCCTGGGGTTTCACCACGGTATTAACATCTGTCACCTTTTCGCCATTGAGAGAGACAGCGTTCTGTTTGATCATCCGCCGCCCGTCAGAGGTGGATGCAACAAGCTCCACATCAACCAACAACTGCGGAAGCCATATGTCTTCACTGGCAGTAATCTGTTTTTCCACGATGTCATCAGGTAATCCACCTTTCTGGAAGACTTTTTCAAAATTCTGCTCTGCCAGTAAAGCCGCCTCTGGTGAATGAAAACGTGCTGTCAATTCACGGGCTAGTTGTTTCTTGATATCCTTGGGATGGCGGACACCACTCTCCATTTCTCTCTTCAACACTGTCACTTCTTCCGTACCCAGATCACTGAGCAAGTCATAATAACGGAACATCAACTGATCAGAAACAGAAAGGATCTTGCCGTAGATATCATTGGCCGACTCAGTAATGCCGATATAATTACCTAGAGACTTACTCATCTTATTCACCCCATCCAAACCCTCAAGAAGGGGAAGGGTGAGTACCACCTGGGGAGCCTGATTCCGAGAGCGCTGGAGATCGCGCCCCATGAGCAGATTGAAAAGCTGGTCCGTGCCACCAAGTTCCACATCGGCCTTGATGGCCACCGAGTCATACCCCTGGATGAGCGGATAGAGAAACTCATGGATAGAAATGGGAGTTCCCTCCCGGAAACGAACCTTGAAATCTTCCCGCTCCAGCATCCTGGCCACGGTAAGCTCCGAGGCGAGCCTGATCATGGCAAAGGAGTCGAGTTCGGCAAGCCACTGACTGTTAAAAACAACCTTGGTTTTCTCAGGATCAAGAATCTTGAAGACCTGCTCTTTATAACTTTCCGCATTCTTGGCTACATCCTCACGGGTCAAGGCCTTTCGGGTCTCAGACTTACCGGTGGGATCACCAATCATACCAGTAAAGTCACCGATCAGAAAGTACACGTCATGGCCAAGGTCCTGAAAATGTTTCAGTTTCTGAAGCAGAACAGTATGGCCCAAATGCAAATCAGGGGCAGTTGGATCAAAACCGGCCTTCACCCGCAGCGGAATCCCGGTTGCCGCAGATTTTTCCAATTTCTTAACAAGTTCTTCGCGGGAAATACAATCAACGACTCCCCGCTCAATGAGTTTTATCTGTTCATCAATGGAAGGCATGGTTTACTTGCTCTCTTCTCCAACAGTTGATAATAATACGAAAACAGCAATTCTGCTGTCAGCACTCAGCTATCCTCTATCTGGCAAACTCTACGGCCCTGGTCTCTCGGATTACGGTGACCCTTATCTGTCCTGGATAGGTCAGTTGTGCCTCAATGTTCTTGGCAATATCCTGGCTCAAGAGAATGGCATCGGCATCCTGAATCTTTTTGGCATCAACAATGATTCGTAAATCACGTCCTGCCTGAATAGCGTATGATTTTTCAACACCATCAAATGCATTTGCTATATTTTCAAGATCCTCCAGGCGCTTGACATAGGTCTGCAGCATCTCTTTCCGAGCTCCAGGTCTGGCACCGGACAAGGCGTCCGCCGACTGTACCAGTATATCAAGAACACTTTGCGGCGGCAGATCCTCATGATGGGCACCAATGGCGTACACCACTTCCTCCGGCTCGCCAAATTTTTTAGCCAGATCACGACCGATGATCGCATGTGATCCTTCCACCTCATGGTCAACAGCCTTACCGATATCATGAAGCAGACCAGCCCGCTTGGCCATTTTTACATCAATACCCAATTCTGCAGCCATAATACCACAGAGGAACGCCACCTCCAGAGAATGCTGGAGAACATTCTGACCATAGCTGGTACGAAATTTCAATCTGCCGAGAAGATTAATCAACTCCACATGAACTCCATGGGCACCCACATCAAAGGTGGCCTGTTCTCCAGCCTCCCGCATGCTTACCTCAAGTTCCTTGGTAACCTTGGCAACCACCTCTTCGATACGGGCCGGATGGATACGACCGTCATTAATAAGCTGCAGCAGGGCAAGACGGGCAACCTCACGTCGTACCGGATTAAATCCGGAAAGGATAACCGCTTCCGGAGTATCGTCAATAATGATGTCAATACCGGTGGCAGCCTCAATGGCACGAATATTTCTCCCCTCACGCCCGATGATCCTGCCTTTCATCTCATCATTAGGCAGAGGAACCATGGAGACGGTTCTATCGGCAACATAATCGCCGGCATAACGGGAAATGGCAAGGGCCAGGATATTCTTCCCTTTTTTGTCAGCCTCCATTTTCATCTCATTTTCAATGCGAGCGAGTTTTTTAGCGGCATTCATGCGCGCCTCACTTTCCATTGAATCCATGAGCAATTTCCTTGCCTCTTCCCGACTGATTCCTGCTATCTTCTCCAGTTCATCGCGCTGACGGAGGACAAGTTGCTCAGCCTTATCATTTTTTTTCTGTAACCCCTCTTCCAGCTGTCGCAGCCGAATCTCACCCTTTTGGATTTCATCCTGTCGTTTATCGAGACTCTCTGTTTCTCTTCTCAACTGCTCTTTTTTCTCACTGAGCTGCCGTCGCTCATCTTTCAAGTCAAGCTTATCAGCTCTTATTTCCTCTTCAACGGCCTGTTTCAGCTGGTACGCAGCCTCTTTACTTTGCAGCACAGCTTCTTTCTTGATACGCTCCGCTTCAAGAATAGCATTTTCTATGAGCTGCTTGCCCTGACTTTCTATGTTGGCCCGATGGTTCTCAACAAAGCGTTTTCTTATAAGAAAACCGCCTATTATGCCAAGCAGTAACCCGATGGGCAACAGCAAAACTGACTGATTAAATATCTCCATAGCACTCTAATCCTGGTAGGCAATATCTGATTAAGCAGGACAGGAACATGACAGCGGACAATACAAATACCGTACCGCAGAAGAGAAACAAAAAAACGAGAGAGGGGGTGAGCCAAGCAGTAACAAAGATCCAGAGACCAATAGCAGTCAAGTCTGCAAAATTATCACAGAATTCAATATCCAGACAATCACAGTCGTATCTGAATCACACAACGCCTGTCGACAACACCCTTAATCAGGGGAGATGAATACTAAATTTTACCATATGAAACCAGTCCACAGCTCAGGGGGTTTTGCAAAAAATCTCACTCCCTTGTATAGCAGTGACTGAGAATATAAACACAGTTCTTCTTCCCGAATTTCGTAATCTTGTTCAGTGTCATTCCATCTGCAATCAATAATTTTGCTGATGAATTCCAGTCAACTCGCCCCAGTCTGTATTGGTCACCACCTACAATGACCCAACAAGTTCTTTTCCGAAGCGCCCTGGATATAAAAATCGAAATAACATGCATTATTCCGAGAATAAAAAAAATCCCCACCCTGCCGTGTCTACAGGATGATTAAACCTATTAAATAGGTGGGCAAACTCATAGTCTCATCCGGAAGATTGCTAGCAATCTTCTTTTTGAAAACAGAGGAGGTACCCTTTTTGTGAGAGTTGGCTCAACATTCTGAAGATCACCAACAGGGCAGGGAAACAGAATTTCAAAAAAATCATTCTAAAAATCAGGCACACAATACAAATTGACTAACATCTTAACCAACTATAGCAGAAATTTAAGCAAACAAAAGAGAATTATCAACCCTCCTCTCCTTTTTCTGGAGACAACCCAGAATCAATTTGCTTTGTCAAGCTGCTTATCCTCTGCTCGGTGTCTGCTCTATAGTTATCAAATTTAGACTTTAGATCAAAATACCGGGATGCTATATTCAAACTCACCAATACTGCCACCTTGCTCACCGGAATCGTTCCGGCACTTCCAGACATATTTTCCTCAACCAGTTCTTTCACCAGATCAAGGATATTGGCAACCTCACTCTCTGGAGCCCCGGTATAAAAAGTATACTCCTGACCTAAAAGCTGAAACCGAACAAGCCTTTCCAAATCAATCCCCTGCGATTGTCAGGATTTGCATAATATTCTTCTCAATAGGTATGCCTCAAAAAACATCTTAAAAAAGACTTCCCTGTACACCGCCCTCAGCATTACGACTGCTCTTGCCGGTATCTCCATTCTCGATATCACCCGCCTCCCATTCTTCAATACGATCCAGAAGGCCAGACACCCTGTTGCTGATCTCTCCTCTTTCATCTTTGAGAGAGGCCAACTCGTCCTGCAACGCTGTAATTGTCTCTTCCCGTTGCAACAAAAGCCCGTCAATTCTCTTTTTCTCTGCCTGCAAGGTATTAAATCTGTCCAGCAGTTTGGAAACAAAATTCTCAAGACGCCCTAACTCACTATCCTGCATCATATCATTTACTCCTGTATTTATTATAATAAATGCACTGCTATTTCATTGTTTTCAATATACTCACGCCCTTTATTCTCTGCAAGCATTAAGCTATTGCCGCAAGACAATATCGTCGCCAGAACAGGATAGGCCCAGCCATAAACAATAACACGTTTAACCTCTGGAATAATGCCAGCTCAATGGACGTCCATCCCGGTAAGGCATATAGCCATGGAATATCCGGGGGTCATCATCAAAGACCATATCGAGAAAATATTTATCTCCCTCCCACATTGGCAACAGATGCAACTCATCCAATCGGCACCATTGCAAATCACCTTCCTCGCTCAATGCCTGATGCACCCCGCTGAAACGATTTATTCGATAAATAAAACCAAACCAGTCTTCACCCTTACTACCGAAACCAGCCCAATTTACAGTTCCTCGCAATGTGGCATCCTCACACATAAGGCCAGACTCCTCAAAGACCTCGCGTTTAAGACAAGAAAAAACATCCTCCTGCCGTTCCATCTTGCCGCCAAGACCATTATATTTGCCATAATGGGGGTCACCAGGACGTTTATTTCGATGAATCATTAATGTTTCTTTACCATCTGGAGAAAGAATAAAACCAAGAGTTGCCAATATTGGAGTGTACATCATCTCCTCCTTATGATTAAATAGAGGTAAAATTCCCCTATTTCGTTCAAACGACACGACTGTCACCAGCCAAGGAAAACGGGGAAAAATTTAAATTTTACTTTTTACTATAACAGCATGAAATCAGCCAATTCAGATACCTTTGTCCACACCAGACAGACCTGCATTTCAAGACTTCAGGTGCCCTTCTTAATTGCCGCCATGTTGTTTCTCTCTCTTACAGGTACTGTTGACAGTCTGGCCGAGAGTATCAACAATAGAAATTTTCCCATAACTCCCGCCATCCAAGCCAATGTCAATTTCTGGGAAAAAATTTATTCAACATACTCCACCAGTGAGGCCATAATCCATGACAAATACGATTTGACAAAAATTTATGCTGTGGTCCCCATTATTGATTATCTGCTGCCTGGCGCTGCCCAACTCAACAAACCCATCCTTGAAACAGTAAAGACGAGATATTCTGCAATACTGACCCATCTTGCCAAAGGCAATCATCCACGTTCCAAGGAAGAGCATCACATAGCCGCCATGTATAAAGGAGCCAGGAAATCACAACTTCTCAAGGCAAGCGAGTCCATCCGCGCCCAGATTGGCCAGAAGGAACGATTCAGGGAAGGGGTTATAAGATCCGGTGCCTATTTACCTGAAATAAAAAGAATATTCCGTTCATACAATCTCCCTGAGGAACTCGCCTATCTGCCCCATGTGGAGTCATCCTTTAATCCTGACGCCTACAGCAAAGCCGGAGCCTCCGGCCTCTGGCAATTCACCCGGTCAACAGGAAAAGCCTATCTGCGTATCGACAATCTGATTGACGAACGCCAGGATCCGATTATTGCCAGTCACGCCGCTGCCAAATTTTTAAAAAAAAATCACACCCTGCTTGAAAGTTGGCCTCTGGCCCTTACTGCATACAATTATGGAACAGCAGGAATGATGCGGGCAAAAAAGAACCATGGCTCCTATGAAAAGATCTTTCTGGGATACCAGGAAGGGTATTTCAAATTTGCCTCCCGCAATTTTTATCCGGAATTTCTTGCCGCCCTCAAGGTCGCTAAAAAGATTGAACAAGATCCGTCCCTGCATCGCCATAAACCTACAACAACAACTACCGTTCGCCTCAAAAATCATACGTCAGTAATTACCATCAGTCGCAATTACAAAGTCAATATCAACACTCTCAAGGCACTTAATCCTGCCATCAAGGACTTAGCCTTTCAGGGGAAAAAACGACTCCCCCGGGGATATCAACTGAAACTTCCAGCCACAGCCCAAAACCACACAAGACAGCCCTTTACAATAAAAGCAAACCAGAATCTCATGAAAAATCGTATTTACTTACAATAGGTCTCTTCCCAAAACCACACCTAACAATCTATTTACTTCAATACAAGGAGCCAGCCATGGATATCTCAAAAAGAATTGCTGAAATGAAAAAACAACCTGGATTTCAGGACAATGTAGGGATGATTCTCATCCACAACGGCGTGGTACGAAATTGGTCCAGAAAGGATAAAAGCAAAGTTAAAGCATTGGAAGTCACCCCTGATCTCACCAAAATAGAGGCCCTTCGCCAGGAATTTCTCCGCCGGGATGGCATCTTTGATATTGTTATCGAGGCCAAAAGCGGAGAGTTTCAGCCAGGAGAAGACCTTCTCTTTCTCATCGTCGCAGGTGACATTCGCGAACACATCAAACCTGTTCTGGCAGAACTGCTTGATCGGGTCAAGGCGGAAGCTATTGCCAAGAAAGAAATCATCATCGACTGAAGAAATCAACGTATCAAGCAACAAGGACTAGCATTCAGCGGAATTGCGTAATCATTCAATAAAACCCCTGAACACAAAAAAAATAACCATCGATTATTTTTTAAGCAGGACACAGAGTTGCAACAAAAAGAGCATGAAGAAACAGACTCAGAACTTCCATCCACAGGACCAATATGCTTAGCGCCGAACAATTTGTCAAAAAATTCAAGAATGTAAAAACACTGCCGTACGTTGTCACCGAGCTTTCACGATTGATCGCCGATGACAACACAACCATGAAAGACTTTGAAGACACTATCAAGATGGATCCCACCCTGGTGGCACGCCTGCTCCACCTTGTCAACAGTGCCTTCTACGGACTGTCACAGCAGGTAACCTCCATCGACAGAGCCGTGGCCTTCCTGGGAATGCGCAACCTTCGTAGCTTAGCCGTCACCGATGCCCTGCAAAATATCTTCAAAGAGAAGGTCAGCGCCGGTATTTTCTCAAGGAAGCGCCTCTGGCTGCACTGTGCCGTTGTCAGCACCTGCAGCAAGATTCTTGCCGAAAGGATTTTTGGCATCAACGGAGACGACGCATACCTCTGTGGAATTCTTCATGATTTCGGGAAAATCATCGAGGAACAGATCGCCACAGACGATTTTCTTGCCGCCTGTGAGGCATGCCAGCCTTCAGACTCACTTATTGAACATGAACACCATTTTCTCGGAACCGATCATTGTGAAATCGGCTACCTGCTTGCCCAGGATTGGGGGATGCCTCCCGCCATCCAAGAGGCCATTCGCGATCATCACACCCTGTTGGAAAATGCAAACCCCAGCAGCCTGACCAGCATCCTCCAGATTGCCCAGTACATTACCGGGCAAATGGGTTACAGCTCCCTGCCCGATATTACATCCCCTCTCTCTCCCCCTCTGGTGCTCCACCTTCAGGAAAACATGGCCGAATACAAGGTGCTGATTGACGATTTACCGGAAGAGATAGCAAAGGCCCAGGATATTTACGAAACTTAGAGGTCACAAAAGATAAGGTTATTTGGCACACTGTACAGGAGCCCCCGTATGGATAACAGTTTTGCAGTTTTTAACCAGATAACAACCTTTACTCCCGAGATCAAAGAACTTCTTGACCTCTTGGCCGAGACCGACCAAGATCATTTCTACCTCTGCATTGATCATCAAGGGAAATCACAGAGTGCCGGGCTGCCCTCTCGGCAAGCTCCCCCAGAGATCATGGAAGAGCTTGCCGCCCAGATAACAACGGGACTGGACTCCCAATCCTTTTGGACCACAAGCACTGGTTCCTATCACGCCCTCGCCTTGCCCGATCTCAAAGCCACCCTGCTCTTCAGCATTGATGATGGCCACCACGAGACAAGACCATCAAATATCTGCCGGACCGTCAAACTTTGCCTGGCCCTCTTCCGAAGCCGGCAAGAGCGCAAAAAGACATTACAACATCTGGATATTCAAAAGAAACAGTTTGATCGCAAATTTTCAGTCCTGGAAAATAAATACCAGACCATCCTAGAGGAAAACGAAAAAAGTTATCAGACGATCAAGGAGCAACAGGATAATTATTCCAAAACATTACAATCAGAGATTGAAATCCAGACCAAACAGTTACGTGAAGCCACGGCGGCAGCCGAGGCAGCCAATATTGCCAAGAGTGAGTTTCTTGCCTCCATGAGTCATGAGATCAGAACTCCCATGAACGGCATCATCGGCTTCACCGACATGCTGCTGGGCTCCGAACTTGATGAAGAACAAAAGGATAGCGCCCTCACCATTAAACGCAGCGGTGAAGCCCTTCTTGCTCTCATCAATAATATCCTCGATTTCTCCAAGGTTGAAGCCGGGCACATGGAAATCGAAGCCATTGATTTTGACCCGGAAATAACAGCACATGATGTTTGCAATATGGTACAGCCCAAGATCGCAGGCAAGCCCATTGAAATGCTGTGCCGTATTGACGAACGATTACCGGCAAATGTTATAGGAGACCCTGGCAAATTTCGCCAGGTTTTGATCAACCTCCTGGGTAATTCGGTCAAATTTACCGAGAAAGGAGAGCTGGAGCTCTCCATAGAGGTTGAAGAAGAAACTGAAGACACGATTATTCTTCACAGCAAGATCCGGGATACCGGCATTGGCATTGATCCTTCCAAGACAGACACCATTTTTGAAGCCTTCAAACAGGCAGATGGTTCAACCACCAGAAAATATGGCGGCACCGGTCTTGGCCTGTCAATATGTAGAAAAATAGCACAGTTAATGGAGGGAAAGGTCTGGGCAGAAAGCACCCCTGGCAAGGGATCTATTTTCCATTTTACTGCCACCATGAGAAAATCCGAACGATCTAAACCAAAAACTGCAGATATCAGCAGCCTGAAAGATGCACGTATTCTCCTTGTCGATGACAACAAAACAAACATTGACATCCTGCTCAAGATTTTCCGACAGTATGGCATCCATATGACTGCCATCATGGATGAAACCCAAACCATACCGACACTGATTGCTGCAGACCAGAACAACACCCCCTTTGACGCCGCTATCCTTGACCTGCTGCTCCCGGTTATTTCAGGATTTGACCTTGCCAGACAAATCCGCGGGACAGATATGAAAAGTCACAACATCCCTCTGCTTGCATACACCTCCAGCACCGAAAAAATCGCCAGCCGCTGCCGTGATGCCGGTTTCAACGCTTTTCTCACCAAACCAACCCGGCGTGCCATGCTGCTCAAGACCTTGGCAAAGATCTTGAGCAGTTCGGAGAACAGCAGCATAGAAAAGGAAGAAAAAGAACTTGTTACCCAGTATTCAATTCGTGAGGAGATGAAACACTCAAGCAGGATCCTTCTGGCAGAAGACAATCTGGTCAACCAGAAGTTGGCAACCATGATGCTCAGTAAGGCGGGATATACGGTTCAGGTCGTCGCCAATGGCCGCCTGGCAGTTGAGACCTTTACCCGGAATTCGGACCAGTTTGACCTCATCCTCATGGATATCCAAATGCCCGAGATGGACGGCTTTGAAGCCACCCGCCATATCCGGGAAAAAGGTTTCGCCGATATTCCGATTGTGGCCATGACCGCCAATGCCATGAAAGGAGACCGGGAAAAATGCCTTGAAGCCGGCATGAATGATTATATAAGCAAGCCAATCAAACGTGAAATCGTCTTCAAAATTCTTGAAGAAAGGCTCTACGGCAATCATTAATATCGCCAAGGTAGCTGTCACAGCAGACAATGACCACTCACAGCCAAACTAAAATGTCGATAAGCAAGCGAATCCTTATCTGGGCAAACCAGCAAAATACCACATTTTCCCGCATGACCCAGGCACTGCACACCTTCGTCCGGGTGTTCCTGATTACAGCCAGAGAATTCCACAAAAACGAGCTTTCACTGCGTGCCAGCGCCCTCACCTACACCATCCTCCTCTCCCTGGTACCCATGCTGGCCATGAGCACAGCCCTGATCAAAGGATTTGGTGGCGACAATCGGCTGCAACAGGTTGTGTACGGCTACATAGACACCCTTGAACAGAGTTCAAACACCACCGATTCTGCAGCCTCTCAACTTACAGGAACAACTGCCATAGAATCCGATAACAAAGACAACATTAGCACAACGCTGACCGCTCATCTCAGATCGGCTGCGGACAAGCTTTTTGACTATGTCGACAAAACTGATTTTACCACTTTGGGTTCCATCGGTGTCCTGGTCATGCTGATCACCATCATCATGGTATTTGACACCATTGAAAAGGCAATGAATACCATCTGGCAAGTGCAATCCGGCCGCTCGGCATTGCGCAAGGTCGCTGATTATCTGGCCGTACTTGTCCTCATGCCGATTGCTATCAATATCAGCTTTGCGGCCACCACTATTATCAAAAACCCAACTCTACTGGCCAGGATCGAACCATTCCTTCCAGTGCTCCGGTTGCAAAGCATTTTTCTTCTCCTGCTGCCAATCTTATTCATTACCATGGCCTTATCGATCAGTTACATGGTCTTTCCCAATACCAGAGTACGCTCGCTGCCGGCCTTCATCGGAGCCCTCCTGGCCGGTTTTCTCTGGTTTATCACCCAGAATATCTATATCAGCCTGCAAATTGGAGTCTCCAACTACAACGCCATCTATGGCTCCTTTGCCACACTTCCCCTTTTCCTGATCTGGTTATACCTCGGCTGGATTTTTATCCTCACGGGAGCCCAGGTCGCCTTTGCCTGCCAAACACGTCACGGCTATCAACTATTTGCAATACCACCAACACCTGCTCAGCAACTGAGCGCCGCCTTCGACATCACCCATCAGATCTTTTTATTTTTTGACAAACAGCAGCGACTGACAGTCAAAATGCTCCCAGATCTCTGCCCTGGACACATGCCGTCTCTTCTGGCATCAACCCTTGACCAACTGCTTGCCGCAAATATCATCCACTTCGAGAGCAAAAGCCGATCCCTCTTTCCTACGCTGCCCGCCGAAAAACTGGATCCAGGTTCTATCGTCAAAGCCATTCTGGGCACTGATACTTCCGACACTGAAGGTGGCCGACAAAGCCAACGCGCCCTGGAGGCGGCCAGCCAAGAAGTGTCGGCTGACCTTTCAGTCAGCCCAAATAGTTAGTATCCATCTTACAAGATATGTTGTACGTTAGATTATTATCTCCAATCCACTGTCAACACTCAACAACAGGTAAAGATACATGAAAAAGATTTTTTTTATGACCGCCATGTTTGCCAGCTTGATCATTGGCGGATGCAGCAGTGAAGAGCCCAAAGAACAGCCAGTAAAAGATTCAACAAACCAGGTCATTCAGGCCGCCGCTGACAAGGCCCATGAAGTTATTGACAAGACCGCAGCCGCCTCCAAATCCCTCGCTGAAAAGGCAGAAGAAATCAAGGATACCGCTCGGAAGGCGGCAAGTGACATGAGCGCCACCCTCCAGAAAGACAATGAGCAGGTTACAGAAAAAGCAACCGATACCCAGGAAGCGCCAGCACCCGCTGAAACCCACAAATAACAACACTTCAGGAGCCGTCACTACAAAACAACCATTACATTCCTGATAATTGCGTCACGGCTCCTTCTGCCGTTCTGGCCATATCAAATATCAATGTAACTGTTATTGTATTCCAACAGCTCAGACAGCTTTAAACTTAAAGACGAATAACCGACTACGATTCATCAGGAACTTCCCATGACCAACAATGATATTCTTCGCAGAATCAGATATGCGCTTGACCTCCACGACACAACAATCGTTGAGATGTGCAAACTCGGAGGACACGAGCTGAACAAGACTTCAGTGACTGCCTTCCTGAAAAAGGAAGATGAGGAAGGCTACCTTGAGTGCAGTGATCCGGCCATGAATGCTTTTCTCGATGGTCTTATTATTCATAAAAGAGGCCAGAAAGAAGACAAAACCGCACAAGAACAGAACGCATCACCCATCACCAATAATATCATCCTGAAAAAACTGCGTATCGCCCTGGAGCTTAAAGAAGATGCCCTGCTGGAGATCCTGGGGCTGGCCCATGCCACTATCACCAAAGCCAAGCTGAGCGCCTTGTTCAGAAAGGAAGGCCATAAAAATTACAAGGAATGCGGCAACCAGTTCCTCAGAAGCTTCCTGAAAGGACTCACCATTCGCTTCAGAGATCAAAAAGATGGTTCCCGCACGGAGAAACAAGCCCATTCATGAAAAAAATCCTGAGCAAAAATGAAGCAGACTTGCTGACCCTTCTCACTGATTCCGGCTACTCCAAGACAAAGGCTAAACAACTGGTTAAACATGGAGCCGTTACCGTAGGCGACAAAGAGGCGACACGAGCCGACCAGCTTCTATCGGCAGGAGAACTGGTCTGCATTCGTTCAGAACAGGAGATGCGCGAACAGGCCAAAACCTGCCCGGGGCTTTCGATAATCTACGAAGACGAGGCCATCATTGTCATCGACAAACCTGCGGGACTATTAACCATTGCCACTGAAAAAGAAAAAAGAAAAACCGCTTATTACCTGCTGAGCAACTATCTCAAGGAACGGTCAAAATCAACGAAATCTCGGATCTTCATCGTCCACCGACTCGACCAGGGGACATCCGGCCTGCTGGTTTTTGCCAAAAACGAAGCGGCAAAACAGATTCTTCAGGATAACTGGGAGCACGCTGACAAGCGGTACACCGCTATTGTGGAAGGGGTTCCCAGAGAGAAGGAGGGGAAGATTGCCAGCAGACTCTCCGAATCAAAGGCCCTGCGAGTCTATTCCATCAGAGACAAAAGCGAGGAAGGAAAAGAGGCCAGGACCAATTACAAGGTGATCAAAGAAAGTGACGCCTACGCCCTGCTCGATATCACCCTGCTCACCGGACGCAAGAACCAGATCCGCGTCCACATGGCTGACCATGGTACCCCCATTGCCGGTGACAAAAAATATGACGCCAAGACCAATCCCCTGCGCCGGCTGGCCTTGCATGCTTATTACCTCTCCTTCAACCATCCGACCATCCCGGAGAAACGGATGGAATTTGAGATCCCAACCCCAGGGAAATTTTACATGCTTTTTTCAAAAAAGAAGGAAAGATAACACCTAGTCATTCCTGACAAATAATCATTCGACAATCTTTCTCACACAGAGGTGCAGCGTAAATCTTTTCTTGTCCTTCTCCACGCCTCTACATCTCTGCGCAAGATCAAAATTCACGCCGCTACCAGCCTTTTCTTCGTCATTGCCAGACTCCGGCAATCTGTGCCCCGCATTGCGGGCAGCAGCCATGAACCAGCCTGTTTTCCTCGATAGTAAAGCCAAAACGACTGATCAGCGCAGCCTGACAGGCCGGACATGAACTGTTTTCTCCCCCGGAACCGGGGACATTGCCTTCATAAACAAACTTGAGTCCGGCCGCCAGTCCGATATTCCTGGCCTTCTGTAGAGAGTGCACCGACGTGGCTGGTCTATCCGTCAACTTATATGTGGGATAAAAAGCGGTCACATGCCAGGGAATGGAGGGGTCAAGGGCAGCTATAAACTCAGCGATCTCCGTCAGCTCTGCATCACTGTCATTGAGCCCTGGAATGAGCAAGGTTGTAAGCTCCACCCACACCCCGAGCTCATGCATGAGCCGCACCGTATCAAGCACCGGCTGCAGATGAGCGCCGCATATCTTTCGGTAAAAATCATCGGTGAAGGCCTTGATGTCAATATTAATAGCATCCAAAACCGGTGCCAGTTTCCGCGTTGTTGCCTCCGTCATATAGCCATTAGAGACAAAGATATTCTTCAGTCCCTGTTCCCGGGCCAGCACAGAGCAATCATAGGCAAACTCGAAAAAGATAGTCGGCTCGACATAGGTATAACTGATCGATTGACAACCAGTACGCACGGCGCTCTCCACCACGTATGCCGGTGATCGCAGAATTCCAGGAGGAGCATCTGCGGCAAAGGCACCTGGCTGGGAGATGGAGAAGTTCTGGCAATGACGGCAACGGAAGTTGCAGCCAACAGTGGAAATGGAATAGGACTGGCTTCCAGGTAGAAAGTGATAGAGGGGTTTTTTCTCCACCGGGTCCACATGTTCAGCCACCAAATGCCCATAAACGAGAGTATAAAGAACCCCATTTCTGTTTTCGCGCACCCCGCAGATACCCCGATGCCCATCCTTGATTCGGCATCGATGGGCGCAAAGCTCACAGCTCACCTCACCTTCTTTGCCCTGGCTGTACAATTGTGCCTCATGCATCAGACGTGCCTCCAGACGTTATGATTTATCCTTCATCCAGGTACATAGAAAAATATGCCAGAGATCAAATTTTGACAACAACGCTGAGATTAAGCGAAATGACATTTTTTCAGGGTACCCGCCCCTGTTGCCACCCACCATCAAGATAGAGATAGTGGGGATTAAAACGACTTTTATAATTCATGGCCGCCACTGACTGAATATAATAACCAAGATACAGATAATGAGTCTCTTGCTTACGACAAAGCTCCGCCATGGTCAGGATATTAAAGGTGCCCAAGCTGCGGCCACCCTCGTCAGGATCAAAATAAAAATAGACAGCATTCATCCAATTTTCACCCATATCAATGATGGCACAGCCGACTAGCCGACCAGCCAATCGATATCGAATCTCCATAGAGGAGACAATAGCATTCATGAAAAAACCGGAATAATAGCTTTCAGCCTGATTATTTTTATGCGGATAGCGACTGGAGAGAAATTTTTGACACAATGCCAGATTTTCAGGACTGGGCTGCACCGGCCCGAACTCAATATCCAGATCCTGATTTTTTTTCATCACCCGGCGCTGATTCCGATTGAGTTGCAGTTCCTGCGGATGCAGACGAATAGGAACACAGGCGGAACATGCAGTACAATGCATGGTATAAAGGCAATTTCCATTTCGGCGATAGCCGGAGG
>JAQVER010000146.1 GCA_028697885.1 Desulfocapsaceae bacterium | reverse complement strand
TTCCGCTCCTCAAAACCGCCTGTTCAGGGGCAACCTCAGGTGGTTCCAGCACCTATGCCTGCCCGGGTAAAACCAGTCCCGATGGGTACAGAAAAAACTGTTCCCATGTTTCGGGGACAACAACCTATGCCTCAGCAAAGGAATATGCCCGAACAACTCAGGGGCAGACCGACCATTGATCCGGAGAGGATCCGCTCTGCAAAACCGCCTGTTCAGGTACAACCTCAGGTGGTTCCAGCACCTATGCCTGCCCGGGTAAAACCAGTCCCGACGGGTACAGAAAAGACTGCTCCCATGTTTCGGGGACAACAACCTATGCCTCAGCAAAGGAATATGCCCGAACAGCTCAGGGGCAGACCGACCATAGATCCGGAGAGAATCCGCTCTGCAAAACCGCCTGTTCAGGTACAACCTCAGGTGGTACCGCGCCCGGCATCCCCGGTTCCTGCCCAGGCACAACCAGCCCAGCCTGATGCCGAGGCCTTGAAGCGTTTCCAGGAAGAGCAAGCCGCCAAAAAGAATGCTGCGAAACAGGATGAAGCGGCTCATCTACGAGAGATGCTTAAACAACGCGGGATACGCTCTTCAGCCCCCCCAGGACGGTGAGTTAAGTCTTTATTATTCCAGAAATCATTCAAATCAACACCTTCATCGCCGGCCGCTTGACTTCTCGATGTCAACTTGAATGATTTCTGGAATTAGTAGCTAAATCTCGACTGACTCGGTGTTTAAGTAATTACAGGATTTAGATAGTATGTGGTGTCGTGCCTGTTATTTGCCAAAGTTGCAGACTGGGTACTGGCACTGCTTGCAGTTGCGGCAGAGCCCGCCATGCCCCATGTTGGCAAATTCCTTCCGGCCGATGTGCTCTCCGGTCAGAACCCGGGGCAGGATAAGATCAAAGATGGTGATCTTGTGAAACATGCCGCAGGCAGGCAGGCCGAGGACCGGGATGTCTCCGATCCGGCCACTGAGAAACATGGCGCCCGGCAGCACCGGTGAACCATAGACAGCTTCTGTGGCCCCGGCCGCCTGGATGCCCATGCGGGTCACATCGTCAGGGTCAACGGACATGCCGCCGCTGGTGATGATCAGATCGGCGCCAGTTTCAATGCAGCTGCGGATAGCCTCACTGATTTTGCTGATATCATCTGGAGCAAAAACAACCTTGATGACCTCGGAACCCAGCGCCGTCAGTTTGGTGCGCAGCACCGCCTCAAACTTGTCTTGTATCCGTCCGTGGAAAACCTCATTTCCGGTAATAATCAGTCCAGCCCGTGCCTGCCGCAGGGCCTTAACCTCAATCACCGGGGCGCAGGACTGGGCAATGGCCACGGCCTCATCGACCAGGGATCGCGCCGAGACCAGGGGGATCAGACGGGTGCCGGCAATGGTCTCGCCCTTTTTCACCGGGGTATTGGTGTGGAGGGTGGAACACATCACTTCACCCAGCATGTTAAAACGGTAGAGACCCTCGACGTTGATCTTCAGCAGGCCGTCCCGATCTGCGATGATGGTGATCTTTCCCTCCACCGGTTCAGAAGAACGGGTAACTCCATCGCCAATCAGAGCTGCAGCCAGTTTCTCGGCCGCCTCATTCTCATGGATCTCCTCAGGCCCCAGTTGCAGGACATAGATATTATCCTTGCCCAGCCGTTTCAGGTGCTCAATATCTTCCTCTCTGATGATATGGCCTTTCCTGAAGGCGCAGCCCTTGAATTTGTCTTTGACGATCTCTGTGATATCATGGGGTAAAACCATGCCAACGGCTTCTTCCACGGCGATTGTTTTTTTCATTTTCAATCCTGAACTTGTTGATTTTTATTATTTTTGTGCCTACTTAGCATAAACAAGAATAACCAACTGTTATACAAAGATTTATCGCGCAGAGACGCAGAGGCGCAGAGAAAAACTTTTTTTGTTCTTCTCAGTGCCTCTGCGTCTCTGCGCGAGCTTCTTTTTTATCAGTGAACAAACTGAATAGTTTCTGATTATTCTATATTCCCCGAGACAGATGCGGCCAGATCAGGGTATGTAACTGCAATTGCAGACGAACGGACAGTTGGTCCTGCAATATCCAGGAAGCAAGATCCTCTGGGCTGAGCTCGCCTTTAACCGGAGAGAAGAGGGTAGGGCAGCTCATGTTCAGGGCCTCCCTGTTCACCAGATCCCGTGCCCATATATAATCATTTCTGCCGGTCAGTACGAATTTTATCTCACAGCTCCCCGGGATCGTCCTGTTTCTCTCTTTTGCAGAGGCAATATTGCCGCTGGCCAATGTCTCTGCCGACCCACTGTCCGGGGTCTTGATATCCATGACCACAATCACCTCCGGGGCAATCGTGTTGATGGGCAGAGAACCATTGGTCTCCAGCAGCACTGTGTGACCCTTGGCAAGCAGTTGTTCAATCAAAGAGTGGACACTTTCCTGGAGCAGGGGTTCGCCGCCGGTGATCTCCACCAGAGTTCCCGGATAACCGTCCATAAAAGAGAGAATGGCATCCATGGTCATGGTCGCATGGGCTTCCTCGTAGGTGTAACGGGCATCACAGTAGCGGCAGCGCAGATTGCATCCGGCCAGCCTGATGAAAACACAGGGCAGTCCAGCATAGGTGGACTCACCCTGGATGGAATAAAATAACTCTGAAATATTCAGGAGCCGTTGTGAAATGTCCATTACAGCTTTGACCATTTCATTATGGCTCCTTATACCCTTGTTGCATTTTTGATAAGAGTATTATTTGTTTATAACGATCAAGCACCGACGCCAGGTCCATAATAGGTCAATCCGGAATTGTCGGTTTCCCGCACAGTGACGCTGTATATGTCGTAGCGGTCATGGTGCAGGGTCTCTTTGAGTTGCTCAAATAAAAAGACGGCTATATGCTCAGACGATGGGTTCTGGTTGAGAAAGGCAGGATGCTCGTTGAGGTCGCGGTGGTCGAGTTGATCAACCACTTCATTTACCTGTTTCTTCAATACCTTGAAATCTATGCCCATACCAAGTTCATCGAGTTCTGTGGCCCGGACCGTAACTTGAACCTTCCAGTTGTGACCATGCGGTTGTTCGCAGTTACCGGGGTACTCGCGCAGGTGATGGGCTCCGGCAAAATGGGTCTTGATAAAAATGTCAAACATCGGTGTTCCTCCGTGGGTATCATTCCCGGTAATGGCAGCCATTTATTATTCAACAGAACATGGCTGAAAACCTTGGAAAATTCATTCTTGAAATGGTAGGGTATGCCAGAAATCAGAGGACAGAAGAGAGAGGAGAGAAGGCAGACGCAGGCGAAATCAAATCTGTCAGCTGTTCTCTAACTTACTGTCCATTTATTATATTGCCGCATATTGTAGCAGAAAAGGAGTGAAAGAGCATGGCCTTTATTGCCCCCCTCAAGGGAGTACATTTTAATCCGCAGAAAGTTGGTAAACTCGATGAGGTCGTGACCCCACCATACGATGTGATCAGCGCCCAGGGGGTAGATGCCTTTCGTGCCAGAAATCCTTATAATATGATCCGGCTGGACATCGTCAAGAGCATCGGCCCGGGTGATGAGGCCGCTGCCCGCTACCAGGAGGCGGCCGATCTGTTCAGCCAGTGGCTTGAAGAAAAGGTGCTGGTGCGAGATCCTGAGCCAGGGATATATCTCTACCATACCGAGTACTCGCACCCCTCCGGCAAGAGGCTGACCCGTAAGGGCTTTGTCGCACTGGTCGGTCTGGCCGAGTTTTCTGAAGGCGTGGTCAAGCCCCATGAACAGACCTTTGATACGGTGATTGCCGATCGTCTGCGCCTGACTGCCACCTGCAAGGCCCAGTTCAGTCAGATATTTTCTCTCTATTCCGATCCGCAAAATGCCGTCCTGACCCTCCTGGAACAGCAGGATAGCGAGCCTCTTGGCTCTGTAACCGATGGTGACGGCTGTGTACACAGCCTGTGGCGGGTAACAAACTCGGAAGCCATCAAAGAGGTGCAGCGACAATTCTTGAATAAGTCCCTTTATATCGCCGATGGCCATCATCGCTATACCACCGCCCTAGCCTATCGCAAGATGGTGCGGGAGGCCAAAGGAGAGTTGGCGGCAAATGATCCGGCAAACCATATCATCATGTATCTTTGTCCCATGGAAGATCCAGGCCTCTCCGTCTTGCCCACCCACAGGCTGTTACGCTGGCCGGGAAATATGGGGGCAGGAGAGTTATTGACCTGTTTTGACCGTTATTTTCTCTGTGAGGAGATCTCCGGCGGCAGCCGGGAGACCTTGATGGGCGAGGTGCTGGCGCGGATGGGTGAACTTGAACGCCTGTCGCCGGATAAAAGTTCATCCACCTTCGGGCTCTATCATCCTACCGAGGACAGATGCTTTCTGCTCAGCCTGAAGCAGGAGGCCATGGATGTGTTGGCGGGACGCCCTGAACCGCTGCGCGAGCTTGACGTGGTTGTCCTCTCCGACATCATCATGGACAAAGCCCTGGGGCTTGACCACCATCGCTGCGAACAGGAGAAACTGGTCAGTTATTACAGCGATCCTGACGAGGCCATGGATGTGGCGGTCAAGGAGTGCCTGCTGAGTGATCAGATTACTCCGTTGCTCTTTCTCATGAATCCGACCCGAGTCGGGCAGGTCAAGGATGTGGCCGACCATGATCTGATCATGCCCCATAAATCCACCTACTTTTATCCCAAGATCATGACCGGACTGCTCTTCAATCAGCTGGTCGATGGTGAGGAGATAGAGAGGCTTGACTGATCTGAGTGGGCGCCCCTGAATGGAGATTGATGAGTCCGGGCAGGAAGAGACGGTAAGCCGCGACAGCCTTTTTGCAGGTAGACTGCACTGCCTGCAGCATCGCTCCGGCTACCGCTTGTCCGTCGACGCGATTCTGGCCGCCCATT
>JAQVER010000067.1 GCA_028697885.1 Desulfocapsaceae bacterium | reverse complement strand
CAAACGCAGAGCAAGATCCTCATCCCGTCCTGATGCGACCTGATATTTGAGAGGATTCACCGCGACTTCCGGCAATGGTGGAGGAACTGATACAGTATCAGCAGCAGAAAATGTAGTGACAGATGCCATATCAGATGGAGGTATGGGTATTGAGGAAACTGGAGGTGGAGGAGGTGCCTCCTGTCTGGCCTTTAATATCTCATACGCACCGACACCGAGACCAATTGCCGTCATAAGCCCTTTCCCTGATAACAGCGATGTGCTCAGAGAGTTCATCACACTGCCACCCTTATGTTTTTTCTGTTTTTTATATCCACTACCAGAGCCAACCATCTCTGCCATTATCTTTCCTAACAACTGTTCCGCATTAAACATAGCGCCATCTCCCATGACCGGTTCAACTATCCGATTTGCTTTTTCATTTTCTAAATTCATCGTGCATAATAAGCACCTGACACCTACTTATGATCCTGCTTCCATTTCCACGGAGGAACTGGTTTGTTATCTTGCCATAGCCCACGTCTGGCCACTCTAGCATCTGTCTCCAACTGCCTCCATTTACGGCAAATCGGCTCTTTACAATAATAGATATGCACCCAGGCCAGCCCTTCCGTGAGCAATTCCTCATTGAGTGAACGGCCTTCCACCTCAACCATCGCCACCAAACGACCATATTTATCCCATGTCTTTGACTGCAGCTCCACCTGGCGCCCCTGGACATGCTGACGGGTGAACTCTCGAGCTTTATGAGAAAATCTCTGCTGCCATTCAGGAGTATCAATTCCCCACAACCGGACACGCAGTTTTTTCCCAAGGTGTTCCACTTCAATCGTATCACCATCAATGATTTTCACGACAGAAGCGGAGAAGAAGAGTGCACCAGAGCCTGAACTTGCCCGGCAGGACTCATTTCCCAGGAAAATGAAGATACAT
Organism: Desulfocapsaceae bacterium; assembly: GCA_028697885.1. Lineage (GTDB taxonomy): Bacteria > Desulfobacterota > Desulfobulbia > Desulfobulbales > Desulfocapsaceae > UBA2270. The sequence goes on along the minus strand of JAQVER010000067.1, from coordinate 21,279 downwards.
GCTATCAAGAAAAGAACGCCAAGATTCCGTGATCGAAAAAGCAGAAGAGAACACTCTCGCTCTTGGACATTCTCAGACATAAAAGCGCCCTCATCTTCCCTTATCAAGAGATCGTCCTCGGCAACAAATTAACACTCTTCATTGACATCCTCTTCAGCTCGTTATAATTACAGAAGAAAGGTGGCATCTTGTTTCTCTTTTTGATATGATGGCAATAATCATCGACCATCTATTCAAAGGAATGAATCCAACCATAATTCCGACTGTCACTTTTTTCTCATTTGCACCTTTCAGTCTGGAAATAATATAGAAATATATAATGACTCTGCCTCTTATCACAACAAAATAAAAATATGCAAGCTCCCTTCACCATACTTCTTGCGGACACTGATCTCGATAAGACAGACATTCTCAACAAACAGGTTAAGAATAACAGTGCCTTTGATTGCATACACTACAAGACTGAACAAGAACTTTTTTCCATTCTCAACCAATCATTACCGCAAGTACTCATCTACGACCTCACCCTGCCGGAAACAGATCGTAGACTCTCACTGCTGCAGAAAATTCACACGGACTACCCGGAGCTGCTGATCATCGCCGTTATTCCTAATGGAGCGGAAGATCTTCTTGAATTTGTACTTCAGCTTGATCTCTTCTTTTATATCCATAAGCCCTATGATCCGGCCGAGATCTGTATCGCTCTAAAACGCGCTCAATCGAGACTCAGCCGACGTAACGCAAACACAGCTTCCACCACCAGAGATGAAAAACCAGCATCTTTCTATGGTTTAATTGGTCAAAATCAGCGCATGCAACAACTCTTTGAGCTGATTACCAAGGTTGCCGAAGACGAATTTGCAACGGTTCTGATCAGAGGCGAATCCGGGACAGGAAAAGAACTGGTAGCCAAGGCCATTCACACCCACAGTAAACGGAATAAAAAACATTTTGTACCGGTGAACTGTGCCGCCATCCCTGACGACCTTCTTGAAAGTGAGCTTTTCGGATATACCAAAGGCGCCTTTACCGGTGCCACCCAAAACAAAAAAGGCAGGATAGAATACGCTGATGGCGGCACCCTTTTTCTCGACGAAATCGGTGACATGAAGCCCTCTCTCCAGGCAAAGCTGCTTCGCGTCCTCCAGGAGAAGGAGTTTGAGCCGGTGGGTGGACTCAAGGCTTGTCCGGTCGATACCAGAATCGTTGCCGCCACCCATTGTGATCTAGAACAACTGGTCAGCGAAGGGAAATTCAGAGAAGACCTGTATTACCGCCTCAGTGTCATCCCACTATCCATCCCCCCGCTCAAAGAAAGAAGGGATGACGTCCCCCTGCTTCTTGAATCCTTTATTCAAACATACTCAACGAAGCGTGGACGGGAGCCTCTTCGCTTTGAGCCCCTGGTCATAAAGGCTCTGATGAGTTATGAGTGGCGTGGAAATGTGCGCGAACTCGAGAATCTGGTTCAACACATGTCTATTCTCTTCAGTGGTAAAGATGTCGGTCTCGATGATCTACCAGAAAAATTCACAGTGGATTTTGATCGATCCACCTCTGTGGAGCCACCACCATCACCTGACACTACTACTCCACAACAGACGGAACAGACAAAGACTGAAGCCCTCTTGTCCCTCGGTTCTGATATCAGCTGGGAGAGCGGACAAGTGGATTTCAATGAACTGATTAATGATTTCGAGAGACAATTGATCATCAAAGCGATGAAGTTTTCCAGCGGAAATAAAAAAGAAGCAGCCAGACTCCTTAATTTGAAGCGAACAACCTTGCTGGAAAAAATAAAGAAGAAAGAGATACAGGATAACTGGGAGTAGTCGGGAGGGACAGCAGGGGGGTTATGCGGCAAGCTTGATCGAGATATTTTCAATTTTCTCCGCAATATCATCACTGGACGCGGGAGTCAAAAGGATATCATCCACACCATACTTCACCGCTGTTATCACCTTGCTGCGGGTCCATCCCGGACCGGCAGCAATCAGGGGCAATGAACTGGCAGCCTTTATTTTGATGGCCATCGCAAAACCCTGTTCATTCACGTTCGTCATCACCAGAAAAACGGCCTTCACCTCGCCGGGGAGATAATCCGTCACATTTTCCTTAAAGGAAAGGACCTTCACTCTCAGATGACGCTGCGCAAGGACATCAGTAACTTTTTCCGTCTCCCGCACATCATCGCTCACCACCAGGATATCAACGCCCCGCCCCAGCGCCTCCGTTGATTCTTCCTCTGCCCTGGCAAGAGGAGAAGATGCCTTACTCTCTGGTACTTGCTGGGCAACAGCTTCTTCCTCTTTTTGCACAAGTCCCTCGAGCTGCAACATGGCTGCCGGGAAAAGCATTTGGATTCTCCCCAGTGCCTTGCCACCAATACTCAGAGAACTGCTACTCATATAATAAAACTGATTGGGTAGAGGGGTATCAGCTTCAGTCTCAACTTTCAACGGTAATACTTTTTCAAGACCGGTCTTCACAAAACGAATCTTCTGCGGATACTGCTCTTCAAAAACAGAGGTATAAACGCCAGATATGATATTGGCAATCTCACCATAGGCATCTTCCGTATCTTCGCCGAATTCCTCATCTAAGACCGCTCTCTCAAGTTCAACGGGCGGCAGCATGATAAGAGTACCACCAATGTAAATGGCATCTTTCAAACCTACGAAGAGATAGCTTTTATCCTGTATCTCACCCACCACATCCATATGCGCCAGGATCTGCTTACCTGAGGCCTCATCGAGGAAAAAATCTTCCTTACTGACCAACCGACACTCCTGGTCAGTCAATACGACTTCCAATCCAAGCAGGCCACCTACCTCGCCCCCCATTTTCTGATGGCACATACCCAGTAGGGTATCTACAAGCTTCCGCTGTTTCTTGACGTCAAACTCTGGCTCTGCCTCGTGGACGACCTGTGGTTCGGAGACGACAGAGGATTCTACAGGGACACTGCCAACATCCTTCTCTGCCTTATTGTCTTCCTGTTTCGACGCTGCCGTAGTCTCAACCTTCAGTTCATCCTCTTCTAAACCAAAACTTGCTGCCGGCAACAGCATGACCAAATTCCCCATCTGCCTATTGTTGAGATTCATACCACTGGTAACCTGATAATAAAGCTGATCAGGTACAGGTTCATCGGAACCGACATCAACGTTCACAGGGACAATGACTTCCTGAGTCTTTCTTACAAAGCGGCAGTTTTCAGGATACATCTCCTCAAAAACTTTGGTGTAAGACCCAGCTATAATATTAGCTATCTCACCATACGAATCTTCCGTATCTTCACTATAATTTTCAGAGCTCACCACCTCTTCCAACGCATTATCCGGCAGCATAATCAAGGTACCACCGAGACGAATAGCATCTTTCAACTCAAGCAGGAGACAGGCCCGCCCTTGAATATCACCAGTGATGTCCAGCTTGGCAGCAACCTGTTTTCCAGAGAGATTTTCAAAGGCATCTTCTTTGGAGATAAATTGTTTCTGCGAGGTAGAAAGAATAAAGGTCGCACCTATGAGTCCAGTGACCTCAGCTTGAATGCGCTTAGCAACAGATTCAAGTATCTTATCAAATTTTTGTTGCACTTGTTTCATAAGATAAAGTGACAAAAGCAATAGAAAGGAATTAAGAGAACCAGAATGGTCACCTTGTTATTATTCTTATCGGCAAACAAATAAAAAAATTAATCAAGAGAATGTTTTATTATGGATTGATCTGTGACATTTTCCTTAACTGTTCACAATATATTTGAGTTCCACTAGAAACTGCCCATCCTCCATATTAAAAGGTACTGCCACCCGCCTCGCTCCCAGCATCCCGCCGACCCTATACGATTCACCAACGATTGAAGTGGGAATGGCAAGTTCAATCTTTAAATCATATCCGGCAAAGGCAACTTTCAGGTTTCCAGCCACCATGTTGGCAATCTCACCAATGGCATCTTTCACATCTTCATCTAATTCATCAACATCCATACCAAGAAAGCCACCGGTAATAGCCATGGCTACCTTAGCAGGACAATGTACCGCCAGCATTCCACGGATATCACCACCCAAGCCAAGCATGGAGGTAATATTCGATAAAATCTCTCCACCCTTTCCTTCCACAGGATCTCCGACCACAAGATCCATCATCAGCATGGTGGAAAAAACATCTGTGGTGGCATCTATCATATCCTGCCCTATATTCATTATTCCTTTTTTCCTTACTCAATAAAATTCTTAATCACATTTACAGAAAAATTTACTTTTCCAACTGCAACTCGACCATGAAATCACCTTTCTCAGTTTTAAATGGCAAGATCACCAGATCAACATCTGTGGTGGCCTTAAAACCATATTCATGACCAGAAATGGTTGAGGGAAGGGAGAGATCAATATCCCGCCCATTTTGGCTCAGAATAGTTTTCACATTGCCCCCAAGCATATTGGCAAGTTCTCCCACTGCATCCCGAACATCATCGTTTATCTCATCAACATCCATACCCAGAAAGCTACTGGTAATGGCAATGGCCACAGGGTTAGGGATATGAATCGCCAAAACCCCTTTATGAGTCCCCGCCAACCCTATCATGCCGGTAATAGTATCACATAAGGTTCCACTCCCTTGCAATGGAGGCCCGGCGACAGAGATATCCATCATTACCATAGTTGTAAAAATTTCTATGGTCGTCTCAATGATATTTTCATTAATATCCATTACACACCTTTTTATTTGAGAAACGGCCCAAGGATCTCATTCACCATATCCGGGGTGAATGGTTTTTTAATCGCCCCTTTGGCACCTAAGGCTTTTGCTTCACCAATAATATCGTCTCCAGTCTCTGTCGAAATCATGAAAACTGGGATATCTTTCATATTGGCACGATTAGCTTTTTCCCTGAGGAAGGAGATTCCATCCATATTCGGCATATTAATATCACTAAGGACAATATCCACAGACTCCTTTTCCAGCACTTCCAAGGCCAGTAAGCCATCAGCCGCTTCATAGATATTATCAAAATCCAAGCCAGCCTGACGCAGGGATCTGCCTACAATTTTCCGCATGGTACTGGAATCATCCACCAATAAAACATTATTCCCCATTACAACCTCCATAAAAATATATTGTATACCTGCTCAAGTTAATCTTACCTTATTATATAAGGTGCCAATAATTATTTTTTTCGTCAATGCTAATAATGAGAATAAATGCAAAAATTCTCTCTTCAACGCCTTATTCCATTATCAACCGCAAGAAACACCAGAAAGTTATCGTCATGGAACAAAACTTGCATTGAATAAACAAAACTTATTTTATAAAAAATATTATGAAAAAAATATTCATCTTCCTTCTTATAATTATTCTGATCGCCATAACCGGACAGGCATGGTCAAAGCCGGTTATTACCCAGATCAACAAAAGCTACAGCTACAATAGTGTCCAGCTCTTTTTTTCCTTCAGTTCTCCCCCTAAATATACCATCTACAACAAGGGAAAACGAATAGACCTGACACTGGAGGACACCATTCCAGCCGACAAGCTTGTACTCCCTGAAACCGACGGAAAGATAGTCAAAATTTTGTCACTAGCAAAAAATAAAACGACCACCATTTCATTTTTTTTCCGTTATCCACCCCAAAAAGTCAATGTAGTTCCAGGACAAGAAGCAAACAAGTTGGTCCTTGACATCCTTCTAGGAAATGAGCTCACAACTACACGCCCATTTTCTGCAGGCCGACTGCAAGGCATGTCCATTTTGCAACGTAAGACCGAGGATTTCTCAAACCCGGTCAAGGCATCTCCTTACCCTGGAAATTGGAAGAGCTTTGTAAAAGAGTATGAGACAGAGGTCAAGATTGAACCAGCAGTACAGTTTTCCATGGTTCCTTTTCCCGCCATCACCCTTCTTCCCCCCGACGTGGAAGAAAACATTGCTCTCCTGCCATCTGAGATCATTGAAGGCGCCAGACTGAAGTCCTGGAACGACCTGATTCCCTTGATCATTGAACAGCTCAATAATGAAAAGAACCCTGACAATAAGAAGAAGCTGATTCTCACCTACGGTGACATCCTGCTGCGTGCCGGAAACTTTCAAGAAGCATATAAACAATTCTACCTTTTATCGTTACAATATGCCACAGAACCTATCGGTATTCTGGCAAAATATCTTCTTTTACGCTTGCAGGCAGAATATGCAGACCCCTATCTTGCCGCTATTGAGTTAAAGAACCTCAGATCAAGAATGGATAAAAACAACCCGGCACTCCCCTATCTTATTCTGACCCAGATCGAAACCGCTCTGGCAAGCAAACAATTTGAACACATGGGCACACTGCTGAAGGAAGATGACGTTTCCTTTCCTGCAAGGATAGCTCCGCTTAAGGCCTTACGTCAGGCTGATTACTGGCTGGCCACAGGCGACTTCGTCAAGGCCCATGCCGGCTACCAGCTTCTGGACGGAACAGGTATTTTCACAGAACACAATTTTTCACTTAATGGATACTGCAGCGTCCTTTATCGTCACAAACGATTCAATCAAGCTGCTGACTGCTATGATCGCCTGGCTAAACAATCCTCAACCAGTGGACTGAAGCAGCAGCTTGACATGATCAGTTTCCGCAAGGACATGGCCAAACTCCATAGCACGCCAGGAGCCACACATGAGTCCGAGATGATAAATGATTTCGCTCAGATTGAATCGACCTACCCCAACACCGAGGCAGGAACCAGGGCAGCACTCAAACAGATAGATCTCAAACTGCTGACCTTGAAGAACTGGGAAAAGCCAGCACTTACATATTATCAATCTCTTGCTGAATCGGCTTCATCTCGCCCATTCCGGGAAGAAGTAACCTTTAAGGTGGCCCTTGTTTACCACATGCTTGGCCAGGACACCAAGAGTGCTGATCTGCTCATGTCTTTTCTCAGGGATTTCAAGAGTGGCCCCCTGCATGAGACAGCGCTTGCCCTGCTTATTGAGATCCTGCCGGATATCCTGAAAAAAGATATCAAAAACGGTAAACACATTGAGGCCCTGGTCCTGGCCAAACAAAATAGAGATCTATTCATAAAAAACTGGATCGACATCAGGCTGCTCATTGACATGGCCGAGGCATACCGTCAACTCGGCTTTTTTAATGAGGCCTCCAAAATATACCTCTATCTCCTGGATGTCAGCGCCCAGGAAGACAAGGAGCCCTACTACCTCCCCTTGATCAAACTCGCCTATGAGCAGGGAGACTTTGAAGTGGCTGAAGAATATGCCGACCAATACGCTTATTACTACCCAAAGGGTCAGGATCGAGAGGAAGTCCTCTATCTACGATTGCAGAACCTCATGACTCATAATAAGTACAAAGAGGCTCTCTCCTTTTTGTCCGGAAACGACTTCAAGGACACACGTTTTCAATCTCTCGAGGCAACTCTTTCCTTTCTTCTTAATGACTATGCCAGGACAAAAAACATTCTGGAAGAGATGAAGGTGACCTCTGCCACCAAGCAAGCAGATCTTCTTTTCATGCTAGCTGAAAGTACCTATCAACTGGGCGACATTCAAAAAGCAGAAGAACTGTTTATCCCATTACAGCAAGACAGCTTACACAAAGATCAGGTAGCATTCAGACTGGCAGAGATTGCGCGAAAAAATGGACAAAAGGAGAGGGCGTTAAAACTTTTCACCCAGATTGTCGAGACAGGAGAGAACCCTTTGTGGCAGGAATTAGCTAAAAAAGAGCTGGTACTCTCTACTTTAATGAAATAAGAAAACTTTTTTGAGAGATGAGAGGTCAGTCTTTCTCAAAAAACCCAAAACATAGGCACAACGGAGGCGCTCCCCATGGAAAGAATCTCTCTTTTTGATTCCAATATTACCCTTTTAAAAAAAACGCTGGATCTTCGTTCCGCCAATCAACGGGTTATCGCCTCAAATATTGCCAACGCCGATACCCCGGGCTACGTTCCTTCCCATCTGGAATTTGAGCAGGAGCTTCAACAGGCAATCCAGGGAAGAGGATCGGCCCATGTCACCCATCCGGGTCATATTCCCATTGGCGGGTCCGATCTGAACAGTGTTACCGGCACGATAGTCAAAGATCCGGACACAACTGGAATAGGCGATCAAAACGGCGTCAGCATAGATCGGGAGATGATGGACCTCTCGGAAAACGAGCTTATCTATGAGACTGCGGCCCAATTATTAAAGAAAAAATTAACCCAGTTAAGCTACGTTATTTCGGGTGGTCAATAAATTGTCGGCTATAAACAATCAGCGGCCCTTAAAAAAACTACAATTTTCCTTTTCAAAGCCTTAACGGGAGACATTAATGGATATTTTTAATACATTTGACGTAAGTGCCTCAGCTCTTAAAGCCCAGAGGATTCGTCTCGACACCATCAGTTCCAATCTGGCCAACGTAGAGACAACATCCACCCCTGAGGGCGGACCATATAAGAAAAAGTCTGTTTACTTCCAGAGCCAGTCACTTTCCTTTAAAGAACATCTGGATGGAAATCTCAGAAACAGCATTCAAGGAGTGGAGGTCTCAAAGATCCTGGAAGACCAGGACGAACCCCAATTGGTATACAATCCGTCCCATCCCGATGCCAGAGACGATGGTTATGTTGCCATGCCCAATGTGAATGTGTTAAAAGAAATGGTGGACATGACCTCCGCAACCCGGGCCTACGAGGCAAACACCACGGTTATAAAATCTGCCAAACGTATGGCATTAAAAGCGCTCGAGATAGGGAGATAACAGATCATGGGTATCCAGATAACCGGTGCTGGTGCACCCCTTTCGCTGCGACCAGCCGACACCAGCGCTGTTGCCACCGCCAAAAATGGTTTTGCGGACATCATGAAATCCACCATCGACCAAGTGAACCAAGCTCAAAACAGTGGTGAAAAAGCCATTGAACAGCTCAATACCGGTAACGCAGAAAGTCTCCACGAGGTGATGATTGCCGTTGAAGAGGCAGACATCTCCCTGAAGATGCTGGTCCAGATGCGAAACAAGGCCCTTGCGGCCTACGAAGAAATAATGAGAATGCAGCTTTAATAACAGGGTTGATGCCTGCAGATTAGGAGCCGTTACGAAATAACATGACCATTTACACCTATTTCGTTACGGCTCCTTATGCCGCCCAGGGAAATTAAACGGCCATATTATTTTTTTACAGGCGGCTTAAAGGTTAACGGTTTCAAAAAAGGTTTTTTTCATGGCAAACGAAAATACAACTTCGCCACTCAACCGAGATCCGGCTTTGGCAGAACGTCTTGAGCGCAAGAATCTCCTGACATTGATCAGTGAATGGCCTCTTTCCCGAAAGCTAGCTCTCGGAGCCGTTGCCCTCATTTCTATTGCTCTCTTTGCGGTTATCATCATCCAGTCACAAACAGCCACGCAACAGCTGCTCTACGCCAATCTGAGTGAAGCCGATGCCGGATCAGTGGTCAACTGGCTCAAAGGACAAAAAATCCCCTATCAGCTGAAGAATGATGGCAAGAACATCTGGGTCCCTGCTGACAAGCTCTACGAAACCCGCCTGGAGCTGGCCGCCAGCGGCCTGCCATCAGGAGGTGGAGTTGGCTTTGAAATATTTGACAAACAGAGTTTTGCCCTTACCGATTTTGTCCAGAAGGTCAATTACACCCGGGCTCTGCAGGGAGAACTCTCCAGAACGATCACCTCTCTGGCCCCGGTTGAATCCACCCGCGTCCATCTGGCCCTACCGGAAAAGCGCCTCTTTGAAAACCAGCAGAAAGCAGCAACCGCCTCAGTTATTGTTACCCTTATGCCAGGAAGAACCCTTGATAAAGATCAAGTGCAAGGGATCATCCATCTGGTTGCCGGATCGGTAACCGGTATGAATTCTGAGAATGTCAAAATCATCGACGCGTCCGGCAAGGTCTTAAACGGTAACGAAAGTGATAATTCTGACAAGAGCGTCTCACTCGACATGCTTGCCTTCCAGCAGGAAGTTGAGCATCGGATGGAAACCCGGGCCCTGGAGCTTCTTGATAAGACTCTCGGAGTAGATAAATCCATGGTCAGGGTAACAGCAACCCTGGATTTTGCGAAAGTGGAAAAGACCCAGGAACTCTTTGACGCCGATGACCCGGTTATCCGCAGCGAACAAATGCAGCAGGAAGAGAGTGGTGGAAATACCAGTGGAGGAGTACCCGGTGTTGAATCCAACCTGCAGGGCAACACCGCCGATAAAGCCAGCAGCACCCCCACTTCTACCAAAACCTCCCGCACCACCAATTATGAGATCAGCAAAACAATCAGTAAAACCGTCACCCCTGTCGGCGGTGTCACCAAACTCTCTGTTTCCATCCTGGTCGCGGACAAAAGCATCCCCGGCAAAGACAAGGAACCGGCCACCAGCCAACCACGGACAGAAGAAGAGCTGAAATCCCTGGAGACCATGGTCGCGAGCGCTCTTGGGCTGGTAAAGGAACGAGGCGACAGTATCAACATAGTTTCCTTGCCCTTTACCGAAACACCAAAAGATATTACCGTCGTTGAAGCACCACCTGCCAACATGCTATATCATTACCTCCCCTTTATAAAATATGGCCTTATGGCCTTAGCCTTCCTGCTCATCTACTTCCTTCTCATCCGGCCTCTGATCAAAACGATGAAAGGGGAAGTAACCCAGCACAACAAAACCGTGGCCGACTTGGAGCGGGAACAAGCAACCCCTCCTCCGATCGAGGAAGAACCTTTACCCGAAATCCTTCCTGACGAAATGATCCTGCACTTGCGCAAGGAAATTGCCAGAAACCAGGTGCCGACAGCCTATATAATCAAGAACTGGATACAGGAAGGATAGTCAATGAGTATCAAAACCCTTACCGGAATCAACAAGGCGGCAGTCCTGCTCATCTGTTTGGGCGAAGATGCCACGTCCAAGATATTTCAGGAATTGTCTGACGATGAAATTCGCCAGGTTACCCGTACCATGGCCACCATTGATCATATCCCCGAGCACATAAAGGACAAGGTCTTTGCCAGTTATAGTGAGACCCAGCAAGAGCTTGCCGGTATTTTTGTTAAAGGAGCCGAATTTGCCAAAAATGCCATTGCGGCCTCCGGTTCTGAGGAACGCACCAACGATCTAATGGAACAGTTCGTCTCCGGCACCGAGACACGCCCCTTGGAAACCATTGCGCTCATGCACCCCAAGATGGTCGCCGGGCTCCTGGAAAAAGAACATCCCCAGACCGTGGCCCTGATCCTCTCCACCCAGCACGTAGAGCATGCCAGTGAAATCCTTGCCAATCTCCCCGAAGAACTCCGGGCAGATGTCATCTACCGCATTGCCAAAATTGAAAAAGTTTCGCCTGAGGTTATTACGCGCATTGAAGATGCCCTGCATCGTGAGATCGGGCTGGTTGCCGGTAAAGAGCAGAAACAGGTGGGCGGCCTGGATAAGGTTGTAGACCTGCTTGACCATTTGAAAAACAGTATGGATGTGGAGATACTCGAAGATATAGAACAAACTGATCCGGATATGGCAGAAGAGATCCGCAAGCGCATGTTCACCTTTGAGAATCTGGTGGCGCTCGATGGTCGCTCACTGCAGATGATTCTCCGTGAAGTCAGTAACGACTCTCTGACCCTGGCATTGAAAACGGCTTCTGAAGAAATGAAAGAGAAGATCTTTGCCAACATGTCGTCCCGCGCCGCAGATATGATCCGGGATGATCTGGAGGCCATGGGACCGGTACGTCTTTCCGAGGTCGAGACCATGCAGCAGACTATCGTCAAAATCGCCATGAAACTCCAAGAGGAAGGCAAATTGGTTCTTGGCTCTGGAGGCGGTGATGAGCTTGTCTAAAGTTTATAAGAACTCGGAATCATTTGTGCCGGAAGAGATATTGCCCCGTCAGGGGCATCCTATCGAACCAGCCTGGCAGGAGCTGGATGGCGGCATCCCTTCTCTGGGCGGAGATCAAAAGTCATTTGTCCCGGACAAAACCGATGGGTATGAAATAATTTCCGACACAGAATCTTTAGCACCTCTAACTCCCGAACAACCTACAGATAAAGCGAGTACCCTTTCATCGAAGCCACCAGCCACAGAAGACAAGGATAAGCCACCACCCCCGGCCCCGGCCATAGACCTGGAACCAATCCGTAAAAAGGCCTTTTCTGAAGGTGTGCTTGAAGGAAGACGCCAGTCTGATCAAGATTTTGGCACCTGCGCCCTTACTCTTCGTTCTGCCTGCGATCAGTTGACACATCTCCATGAGACCATCTTGCGGAATAATCTTGCTGAAATGCACAGCCTGATCATGGCAATCGCCGAGAAGATTATCCGCCACTCAATACGAGAACAAAGTGACACAATTTTAGCCACCATTGAAGACGCAATTCGCCTAGCCGTCAAATCAGAAGAATTTCAGATCCGGGTAAATCCGGAAGATCTGGAAATCATCAAGCAAAAGAAAAATGAGCTCATCGAGGAGATCAGCGGCCTTGACAATATTGTCCTCAAGGCAGACAGCTCCGTTGATCGCGGAGGCTGTCTGCTGGAATCTGTCAATTGCACAGTTGATGCCACAATCAACAGCCAGCTGCAAGTAGTCCAAGAGGCTTTGGAAGCAGAACCTGAATCCGCACCTGTAGCCTCCAGTTATCCTGGAGAGCCATAAGGTATCCAGACCATGATCGCTCTTACCTCCACCATAGCTAATATCAACCCCATAAAAGTATGGGGGAAAGTCACCCGTATCGTCGGACTCGTGGTCGAAGGATACTGTCCCGCCTCCTCCATTGGCTCCCTTTGCCAACTGACCCCGCTGGACAAGGGCAGTGAACCTGTTTATGCCGAGGTCGTCGGGTTCAAAGACTCACGTGCCCTGCTCATGCCTTTGGGCGAACTACGGGGGTTAGGACCGGGCAGTCAGATCCGGGTCATCAAAGACAGTGCCACCATCCATGTGGGCGACACCCTGCTTGGAAGAGTTATCGATGCCATGGGACATCCTTTAGACGGATTACCACCCCCTTTACTGAGCCACGAAAAGCCTATCTATTCTCTCCCACCGGGGCCAATGCAAAGAACAAACATATCCGAGCCCTTGGATCTTGGCATCCGCTCAATCAATGGTCTCACCACATGCGGCATGGGCCAGCGTATGGGAATCATGGCCGGCTCGGGGGTAGGGAAAAGTGTACTCCTTGGTATGATGGCCAAGTACGCCAGGGCCGATATCAATGTCATTGCCCTCATTGGCGAACGCGGACGTGAAGTGCGGGAGTTTATCGAACGGGATCTGGGAGAAGAAGGTTTGGCTCGCTCTGTAATCGTGGTGGTCACCTCGGACCAATCACCACTGCTGCGAATGCGCGGAGCCTTCGTGGCCACTGCCATTGCTGAATTCTTTTGCGGTCAAGGGAAAAATGTCCTGTTGATGATGGACTCTGTGACCCGCTTTGCCATGGCCATGCGTGAAATCGGTCTGGCCGTTGGTGAACCTCCCACCACCAAGGGTTACACCCCTTCCGTCTTTGCCACTCTGCCCAAGCTTCTGGAGCGTGCCGGACGATTCAGTGGAAAAGGATCAATCACTGGCCTTTACACGGTGCTGGTGGATGGTGATGACATGACCGAACCAGTTGCCGATTCAGTACGTTCCATTCTCGATGGCCATATTGTTCTGTCACGCGACATTGCTGCCAAGAATCACTATCCGGCCATCGATATCCTAGGCTCAGCCAGCCGAGTAATGCGGGACATTACATCCCCTCGTCATCAGGAACTCGCCGGTCAGGCCAGAAGCATCCTGGCAACTTACAAAGAGGCAGAAGACCTCATCAATATAGGTGCTTATGCCAAAGGATCCAATCCCAAGATTGATTATGCCATCACCCGGATTGACGCTATTAACGATTTTCTGCAACAGGGGATCAATGAGACAACACCCTTGAAGCAGACCATTGAACAACTGGGTGAATTGCTCAGCGCGAGAAAGGATGACGCTCAACAAAAAAAAGACCGCAGGAGTGCAGACCAGATCAATGCACGATAGATATTGGTCCTTCCCTTGCGACTCAACCTTATGTTTTCAGTGCTAAACAATGAAGCCCTTTTCCCTGGACACAGTACTCAAGCACAGAAAAAATCTGGAGATTCAGGCCATCCAGCGCCTGGCCAAGGCTCGGGAGGAAGAGAATAATACGAAAGACCAACTTAAGAAGGAAGAGGGTATCCTGGCAAACCTGATTGAGACCCTCGACAGTGAACAAACCTTGGGGATTGATGTGGTCAAGCTGGTACAATTCGAGCAACGAATTAATTTGATTGAAAAACAGGTACTGGCATTACGAACCATTTTGCAGAAGAAAAAAGAGGCCGTCAACCAGGCCCAGGAGCATTTGATCAGTAAAAGCAAAGATCGAAAGATAATGGAAACTCTGCAACAAAAACAAGATCAGGCCTGGCAACAGTATCTGAACCATAAAGAAACTGCCATCCTTGATGAAATTGCCGTCATCTTTCATGGCAGAGAATGAATAACCTTTACCCTGCGACTTAATGATGAAAAAAATATTCCTTTCACTCTTTGTCTTCTGTTTATCTTTAACAAGCCTTTATCTTCCGACAATTTCAAAAGCTGCAGAAGAAGGACAAAAAGAGGTGACAACATCTGAGAAGACAACGCCAACAACAGGATTTTCTCAGAAAAAATCCTATTCCTCGGTGGAGGAACGCCGACTCTATAATACACTTGAGCTTGAGAGGGCTGGCCTGCAGGAAAAAATAAAAGTATTGGCCGATAAGGAAAAGGAACTAAAGACCTTGGAACAGGAGGTCGATAAGAAATTTGAACAAATGGATAACAAGATTCGGGAGCTCAAGAAGGTTCAGCAAAAGACTGAAGAGTTACTTGCCCTGAAAGATCAAGCCGAACTGAAAAAAATTAAAGAATTGAGCAATATTTACGCCAAGATGTCACCGGAAAAAGCCGCTCTTGTCTTGAGCAGTCTAAAAGATCAACAATTGGCAGCCGACCTCATTAACAACATGAAAACTAAATCTGCAGCCAAGATCCTGGAACAACTGGACAAAATAAAAGCAGCCACCTTGACTACAACCTTGTCCACCCTGTCAACGGAGTAGAAAATTATGGAAGCGTCCCTCTTAGCTGTCACACCAGTGCCAACGCCGCCACAGGACGCGCCGTCTCAAACAACTACGTCTACAGATGAGGCCACCAGTTTTTCCACATTCCTGTCAGCGGCCAAAACAACGCATAAAGAAAAGGACATCCCGAAAGGAACGGAAGATCTTGAGTCTGAATCCATGGCAGCTTCCCCCAGCCAGCAGGAAATGCTCTTACCGGCAGAGCTGTCAGCCCTTGCTTCCCTGAACATTCCTGTTCTCAACACCAATCAGTTTGGTCCAGAGCAGGACATCACAGCAACATTTACCAGTATCTCAGATGGGTTACCTGAACAAGACATCACTACATTTTCTACCAGTATCTCTGATATGTTGCCTGAACAAAACATCACTACATTTTCTACCAGTATCTCTGATATGTTGCCTGAACAAAACGGCACTACAACTTTCGCCAGTATCTCGAATATTGCACCTGAACAAAACATCACTACAACTTTCGCCAATATCTCGGAGACGGAATCCTCGATTATTCTCACACCTGACGACCTCAAACAATTCCAATCAATGCTGACAGCAAAAGGGCAGAGCGCCACAGACTTTTCCCCTGTCCCAAGCAAAGAACAGTTAGCCGGTTCCGCCAACAAAACAGAATCCATTTTAGGCATGCAATTACAGGGAATTATCACAGATAATTCCCGCAACACCATTGCCATCCACACTCCTTATCAATCAGCAGCGGATGAAGGCCTGAACGCTCTTTCATCCCCCTATCTCCAATCCGCCAACAGCATCACAGCCAGTGTTGCGATATCAACTGCCCATGTGGCTATGCCGGAGAAAGGAGTTGACGTTGCGGTGACGACAAAATCACTTGAGAGTGTCCACCAAAATGTGGAAGAACAATACCTGAATGCAAAAATTATTGCTCTCGCTGACAAAAACAATGCTAAAAACCAACAACAAGAGACTGGACAGCAAGAGAACAGCACTAATCAGCAAGCAACACCTACTCTAACATCTTCACTCAATAATAACGAACAAACTGGTCAGTTCATTATCACCACTCCGGGAGTGCAGACATCTGCCTTAACGCCAGGAAACAGCCCTACTTCTTCCCATGCGACTTACTCACCAGGCATTCCCGTTGCCGCCGAAGAAATCATCTCTCATCTGATTGACCGCTTCAGCACCAACCCCCGTCTGCAAACCAGTAAGATCAGCCTTAATCTCAATCCAGCCGAACTGGGCTCCCTCAAGATTGACATTCTGGTCAAAGGTGATTCCATCAAGGCCCATATCACTGCCAACAGCCAGCAGATACAGGACACCATTGAGAAGAATATGCCCAAGCTCCGAACCATCCTTGAACAGCAAGGATTCAGCATCGAAGAATTTCAAGTGAACTTGGCATCAGATAATTCTGACTCCAATAATTTTTTTCAGCAACACTTCTCTTCCAGACAAGATTCAACACCACAAAAGACACTTCCCAATAATGACAATTCTTTTGATATCTCACTGAATTCAGCAGAAGAGATTCTGAGCAATACTTCCATGGACTCAGGCATCAACCTGAACATATAAGGGAAAAAGCCATGACTACAATTTCCTCTGATACATATACGTTTCCCACGGCTGCGACCAGTAACACCAATACAATTTCATCTGTCGCCCCAAATGACATTATGGGAAAAGAAGATTTTCTAACCCTGCTGGTGGCTCAATTACAAAATCAGGATCCACTTAGTCCAGATGACCCCACTGAATTTACCGCCCAACTTGCCCAGTTCAGCTCTCTGGAACAACTCCACAACCTGAACGACAGCATGCAAGGACTGACAACTGCCCAGGCTAATTCTGAAAAGCTCTCTGCCCTGAGCCTGATTGGTAAAGATATTTCCTACAACGGAAGCTCGTTTACCTTTGATGGTGAACCGGTGGAGGTAGGGTATCAACTTGATGGTGCAGCAACAAGTGTCACCCTTTCCATTCAGGATGCCGAAGGAAAAACAGTCCACACCCTACAGGCATCGGCCACAGAATTAGGTGCCGGTAATCATTTTATCACTTGGGACGGAACCGATCAGAACGGCAATCTCATAGCTGACGGCAAGTACAATATTGTTCTCGAGGCCAGAGCCGCAGGCGAAGATTCCAGTATTGCCGCCGCCCCTCTTGTCAGATCAGAAGTGACAGGTGTTGATTTAAGCAGTGGGATGATCACCACTAGGGACGGTGAGGTTCTTTTCATGAATATCATTGGGGTCTCCGAACCAAAAATCAACTTGCAGAACAGCACACTCACAACTACCGAAGTTAACAATGCCGCCACAGGGATTGTGGCCTCTTTACCCGCTGAAAACAGTGCCTCCACGGATGATGGGCAGACAGCACAGGAACTTATCGATCTCTTCATTCAACAAACCCAACCCTGACCCGGTAACCACCAGGAATCACCGGAACATTAAAGGAGGCATCATCCATGGGTATTGCAAGTGCAATGTACAGCGGAATCAGCGGACTCAACACCAATTCACAGGCCATGACTGTTATCGGCAATAACCTGGCCAACACCAACACCATTGGATTCAAGGGTTCTCGCACTATTTTTTCGGACCTACTATCCAGTAATATCGTTGGTTCTGGAGGTACATCTCAGGTTGGACGTGGAGTCGGCGTATCAAAAGTTGACAGTATCTTCAGCCAGGGCACCTTTGAATCAACTGAATCCAACACTGATCTAGGCATCGAAGGAAACGGCTTCTTCATGCTGAAAGAACCTGGAAACGATACCACCTTTTATTCGCGAGCGGGGGCCTTTCGCTTTGACGAAGGGGGCAACCTGGTGAACCCCGAGGGATTACGGGTACAGGGGAAAGGTTATAACGTCGATGGCGAGCTCATCGGTGGTGACCCCACAGATATTCGCGTAGAAAGCGTGGGACTGATTCCGTCAAAGGTGACCGATAGCATAACCATAACCAGCAACCTTGATGCCAGCACAGTTGCCATTGACCCGGCCATTGCCTTTGACCCTGCAGATTCAAATACCTACAACTATGCCGCCTCTACCCAGACCTATGATACTTTGGGAAATCCCCATCTGGTGACCACCTATTTCCGCAAAGACCCCGCTATTACTCCTCAAACCTGGAATTGGTACTGGAGTGCCGAAGATAGCTCAGTGCCCTCCCTTCCCCTTGGGAATGTGGCCGGAAGCGCTCCCGTTGGATCAATCATTTTCACCCCTGATGGCCTACTGGATACAACTATTGCCGGCAACGGTACCGGGACCATTGCTGCGGCTGATCTTGATTGGGGCAATGGCTCCACCCCCACCGGCATAGACTTGACTTTTGACACCACTCAATTTAACAATCTCTCAAAAGTTATTTCTCAAGAGCAGAATGGCTATGCTTCAGGCAATCTCACCAATGTCACCGTTAACAACGAAGGTATAGTTGTCGCATCCTATTCCAATGGAAAACAAACTAAAATTGCTAATATTACCCTGGCAAAATTCACCAACCCTAATGGGCTAGAATTGGTGGGCAACAACCTGTTTATTGCCTCCAACACCTCCGGTGTTCCTCGGGTCGGCCTTCCTGGACCAGAACTGGGTAATATCTTCACCAACTCTCTGGAACAGTCTAATGTGGATATGGGCAAAGAATTTGTGAATATGATCACCGTGCAGCGCGGATTTCAGGCAAATTCAAAAATCATCACCACCGTTGACGAACTACTTGGCGAATTGATCAATCTTAAACGATAACATAAAAAAATTAGTCATTTTTTTGACAACAAAAGGGCCATTGGTTTCATGATACCAGTGGCCCTTTTTGTATTATAAGGATCTCCATCAACAAAAACATCGTTTTCCACCCTTTTCCAACATACACGGCCAGATTTTACCTTTATAAAATATTTAGGAATAGAAATTGCAAACTTGAGTTTTATGCAATTAAACCGTATGATGCTTAAAATTTAAAAGCCGTTATAAAATAGTCACAATATCCTTAATCATTTCGCCACAGCTTCTTATGCTGGTTACTATATTTCAAAATTACGGTTATATTTGACCAACAGACGTATAATAAACTTCAAAAGGTGACCAATAGACAGTCTCTTGTTCTGGTAGCCTTGTTTTTACCTTTTTTCATCTACATGGAGGTAGCTCTTCTTGGATCTTTCAACCATTATTGGAATGGTTGTTGCTTTCGCCCTGATGCTTTGGGCAATCATGTCAGGCGGCTCCCTTTCCATATTTATCGATTATCCATCTATGGCCATTGTTTTTGGTGGTACCATCGGCACAGTCTTTATCCACTATCCTTTTGCCAACGTCTTCGGGGCAATCAACGTGGCCAAAAAGACTTTTCTTCACAAAGAATCCTCTACTCATGAGCTGATTATCCAGCTCATGGAGTTCGCCAACAAGGCCCGCAAAGAAGGTATCCTCTCCCTGCAGGGCATGATGGACAAAGTAAATGATGACTTTCTACTTAAAGCCATGCAGATGGCTGTTGACGGGCAGGAACCTGAAACCCTGCGCCGCATGCTCAACACCGAGATCAGCTATGTGCAGGAACGACACAATATGGGAGCGGCTATATTCACCGCCCTTGCCACGTATTCCCCAGCCATGGGCATGATTGGCACCTTGATCGGTCTGGTTCAGATGCTGCAGAATATGTCCGACCCGAACTCTATCGGTCCAGCCATGGCCGTCGCCCTGCTGACCACCTTTTATGGTGCTGTTCTTGCCAATGTCCTCTTTACGCCTATGGCTGGAAAGCTCAAAACTCGGTCTGCCTCAGAAGTACTCCTAAAGACATTAATTATTGAAGGTATGCAGTCCATTCTTTCCGGGGAAAATCCCCGCATCATGGAACAGAAGCTACACGCATTTATTGCACCTAAACTAAGGGAATCAACCTTTAAAAAATAATTCAGGTTCATCCCATGGCTGACGAAGAACAAGAACAAAAATGTCCGGAATGTGAAGCTGGAGCCCCTGCATGGATGGTCACCTTTGCCGATATGGTCACCCTGCTGCTCACCTTTTTCGTCCTCCTGGTCTCCATGGCCAGTATGGATCGAGTGAAATTTGCTGCAGCTTCGGCCTCGATCAAAAACGCCTTCGGCACAGGCGCTGGTTCAGCCTCGCAGGCAGAATTCAAGATTCAAACTATTCCGTCTGTTCCCAGTACCCAATTTGCCCCCATTCAAAGTGACTCAATAACCAAGATTCAAAAACGCATTGAAACAGAGATCAAAGGTCTTAAAATCCAGAACTCTGTGGAACTGATCCAGAGAGATGATGACACCATCATTCTTCGCCTTGACGAGTCAGTCCTCTTTAAACCCGATCAATCCAGGGTTTCTCCAGAAGCCTACCCCCTTTTGCGTCAAATCGCTGACATCATCCGCCCCATTCCTATGCGCCTGCGCATCGAAGGACATACCGACGACACAATGGTTCCCAAAGGTGAAAGTGATAATTGGGACCTCTCCATTGACCGCTCCGTCTCGGTGCTCAGATTTTTTACCAAAAGTAAACTTCTGCCACTTGACCGAATGAGCGCAGTGGGCTATGGCTATGAACGACCCCTTGTGCCTAATACTTCAGAACAAAATCGTGCCAAGAACCGCCGGGTCGATTTTGTTCTACGCGCCAATACGAGACTGGGACTGGGCAATAACGGGACCAAGGCTGGAGAAATCCCGCTCTAATTGTATACCTAAATCATCTACTAGCTACAGAACATAACGTACGCTTTTTTCTTTCAACCTAAAGGACTCACCAAACATGGCTGACAAAAAAGATGCCAATAAAGCGGAAGACACCTCTACCGACCAAGGCTCCAGGAAAAAAAAGCTCATTATTATTGGGGGAGCAGCTCTGCTGCTCATCATCATTCTCGGTGTCACCGCCTTCTTTCTGCTGAAAAAAAGCGACTCCAGTAAAGAGTCATCGGAGAAGTCCGAGGCTGCCGTGCAAGTGCCAGGCTTGAATCCACCCGCAGCCATTGGCCCTATGATTGAAATAAAGGAATTTATTGTCAATATCATCAGTGAAGTGGACAGGAACTATGTCAAAGCCTCCTTAACCATTGAGCTCGTCAATAATCCGACAGTGGTAGA
>JAQVER010000066.1 GCA_028697885.1 Desulfocapsaceae bacterium | reverse complement strand
CCTCCTTATTCCTTTCGGGGATCAATTGTTTTGACCGCATGGTCGAAGCGGCCATAGGTGCCGGTGGCATCCGCCAACGCCTGAGCAGGCTCCACGCCCTTTTTGATCGCCTCCATCATCCGGCCCAGATGGACAAACTTGTAGCCGATGATCTCATCGTCGCCATCGAGTGCCAGCTCCAGTACATAGCCTTCGGTCACCTCAAGGTAACGGGGGCCTTTGAGCCGGGTGCCATAAGTGGTGCCGCACACCGAACGCATCCCCTTGCCCAGATCTTCCAGGCCGGCACCAATGGGCAGTCCACCTTCGGAAAAAGCAGACTGGCTGCGGCCATAGACGATCTGCAGAAAGAGCTCACGCATGGCGGTATTGATGGCATCACAGACCAGATCCGTATTCAGGGCCTCGAGAATGGTCTTACCGGGCAGGATCTCGGAGGCCATGGCAGCCGAATGGGTCATACCGGTACAGCCGATGGTCTCGATCAGGGCCTCTTCAATGATCCCGTCCTTGATATTCAGGGTCAGCTTGCAGGCACCCTGATGCGGAGCGCACCAACCGATCCCGTGCGTGAGCCCTTTGATGTCTTTGATCTCGCGGGCCTTGGTCCACCCGCCTTCCTGCGGGATGGGCGACGGCCCGTGACATGCACCCTGGGCCACAGGGCACATCTCTTGTACTTCAGAAGAGTATTGCATACTATTCTCCTATGAGGGATTTATTGAAAAAATAAAAGGACAAAAGATACAGGATAAAACTTAAAATTGAAATTTAAAAAGGGCAAAACCGTGGTTGGCGGCTAAATATTATTTTTCTGCTTTTGGCCACTCTCATTCTATCCTTTTTTCCCGGTAACCAGAATAACGGGATACGCCCGGCTGGCCCCTGCTTCATTCGTCTTGATAATGGAATGGACCTCTTTGACCGATACCTGAGTCAGACCAAGGCCGGCCAGGGTTGTCACCAGATATTCCGGATTAAACCCATGATGCATAACCCCATCGGCTTCAGCGTCATGGAAAGAGCCATCTTCTTCCTTCAGATCAGCCACAGCCAGATAAGCGCCATCCTTCAACAGGTCACAGAAGCGGGCCAAGAGCTGATCGGCCTCCTTGATGTGATGCAGGGTCATCGCACAGAAGATCAGGTCAAACTTGTCCTCCAGTGATTCTTGCAACAGGTCCAGACGCAGCGGAGTCACATTGCTAATCTTTTCACTCTCGATCTTCCGGGCAAGCTCTGCCAGCATTCCCGTTGAGGTGTCCACGGCGGTGAGCGTCGACAGCTTTGGGGCCAACGCCAGCCCCACCAGTCCAGTGCCGCAACCGTATTCCAAGGCGCGCATATTTTTGTTCAGCGGCAGGGTACTACTGATCGCGGCCGCTATCTTTGCTGCCAGTTCAACCCGGCGCTGCTTCTGATCCCAACCGGCTGCGGCCTTGTCAAAATGTTTTCCACTCATATTCTTTCCTGTTGCTATGGTTAATGAAGTCTCTAAGGTCTCTTGACAGAGATCTTACAATTCACTGATCTTCTCAAACAGATCCCGGTCTTTTTCGATCTTGGAGCGATTACCGATAATAGCCCGATGTGAGCTGGACAGCATCCGGGTGAAGGCTGGAGCAAAATCCTGCATATCCCGGACCCGTGTGGAGATGATCTCTTCAATACGCTGTTGTTTATGGGCTGGAGTTATCCCGCTCAGATATTCATTTCTGGCGGTTGCCCCTTTAGCGGCAGAACTCTGCAGGGGATCAAAATTGCCATAGGTGCCAATAACCAGTTGTTCCAGTGCGTTCTCTGAGAGTTGCAGGCCGGAGATAATTCCAGGAATGGCCGCATAACTGTCATAGGTTTTACGCACCTGCGGATCCCGATAACTGACAAAACCTATATTTCCAGTGATATGACTGAACTGGATAAAACAGCCATAGGCCCCGCCCATCTGCCGCACCGTGTTCCATAGATAATCACGGGAGAGATAATTTTTCAGGACCTCAAAATGGCCGTTATAACCAGCTCCGTTTGGTAAAAGAGAACCTGCCTGCACAGCAAAGACGATCTCAGCCGAGGTGACCAACGCCTCATGGGCCGGCAGCTCCGGCAGAGTCAGGATCTGTCTGGTGACAGGATTCGCCGGGAGGGCAGCCACGAGGGCAGCCCCATGATGAGAAAAGGTTGCGATCTCTTCAGGATCGGCAGTAATTGCCAGGATCAGGTTGTTGCGGTTGAACACAAGAGTGGCCATCTCCTGCAGGGCTGCCAGAAACTCCTCTTCCATCCGCAGGTAATTCTGATCCAGCTCTTTTTCCGCCCGATACGAGCTCACGCCGGATATCATCTCATTATAGGCTCCGGCAAGACTGAGATGAGCAAAGGCACGTGAGGCCGCCAGGCTGTAGCCTTCACTCTGGGCACTGTGTTCCGACCAGGCGAATTCCCGATGCACGATTTCCTTGATATGCGCTCTATCCTCGAAAGAAAGCTCACTGAAAATCTCGGCCATCAGCTGCATGGCCCGCTCCTGGTATTCGGGCAGACACTTCATCTGAAACCAGAGAACAGGCTCTACCTGTTCCGCATTACCCAACTTACTGTAGATGTTAAAGGAGTGTGAGAAATCACCGGTAGAAGTGCCCAGCTCCCGGGCCAGATGCATGAAGTCCATCTTCCGGGTACCGATTTCGGTGACAATGGTGGCAAAGAGGTCCAGCCATGGCAGCAGCCGGGTGGGAAGCACCGAGATGTCAAAACCCATGTCCACATAGGAAATATGCTCCGTGGCAAGTTCACTGACCAGGACTTGCACGCCTCCGAACATTTCATGAGGCTGGACCGCATGAAAGGAAAGATGGGATTCGAGATCGCTGTGACTCAGATGCGGCAAGACGGCAAGAGATTCAGGGCTGTTAGGCGTCTGTTGATGCCGCTGCAATTCCGAGGTCCTGGCAAACAATTCCTGCCGCTGGGCTCCGGTCAAGGTTGCCGCATAGCTCTCCAGCCGTCCTCTCTCTTCATTCTGGGTCTGGGCCAGTTTCTCAGGATCAGGGATCAGAGTCACCACCACGGTGGCCTTGTTTTCCAGAAGATAGCGTTCAATCAAGTCCTCAAAATATCTCTCTTCAAGGGCCTTGTGGCGGATGACACGGAACAGCTCGTCAATCTCCAGAGTCTCAAAGGGATCCGTGCCATATTTAAAGGCAGGCATAACTTTGCCAAAAAGATCCAGACCCCGCTGTGCCTTGCTGGCCTCTTCCCGCACCGCAAATTCATATTTATTCAGTTCCGAGAGCAACAGATCGTGATCCAGTCCCGCTCTGACCATCTCCTGCAAGGTCTCATTATACAGGGCCAAAAAAGGATCCCGTTTATCAGGATCACTTCCCACCAGATAGGTGACCATAAAGGTCTTGAAACTGGAGGTACAGAGATAGAGCCCGCCAAAATCCTTGCCCAGCCCACTGGAGACGATCTTGTTTTTCAAGGGAGAGGCATCTGAATTGTAAAGGATCCCGGCAATGACCTGAAAGGCCGCGTTATCCTCACGGTTGAGCACAGTGCTAACCGCCTGCCCCACAGCCAGAAAGGTCTTGGCGGCAGTCTCTTCCGATTCCACACCGTACCTGTCTTCAATAAAAGTGATCTGCTCAACATCTTGTCCCGCCTCGATCCTGGAGGTATTTCCTTTTACCGGAAAATCCTTAAGGAAATGATCCTGAAGATAGCGAAGTTCGTCCTCAAGCGGCGCATCCCCATAGACAAAAAAGGTACTGTTGGAGGGATGGTAATGTTCCTTGTGAAAGGCGCAGAAGGCCTCATAGGAGAGATCAGGGATATTCTTCGGGTCACCGCCGGACTCATGGGCGTAGGTGGAGCCGGGCATCAACCCCGCGAAGATATGATGAAAGAGCAGACGGATCGGATCGGAAAAGGCACCCTTCATCTCATTATAGACCACTCCCTGAAACTCCAGTTCCCCGGTTTCTTCTTCCTGATGGTAGTGCCAGCCCTCCTGCTCAAAGGTGGTACGGCTGAGAAGCGGATTGAAGACCACATCGCAGTACACATCCATGATATTAAAATATTCCTTCAGATTCCGGGTGGCAAAGGGATAATAGGTGATATCCGAGCCGGTCATGGCATTCAAAAAAGTCATGAGACCGCCCTTGTTGATCTCGCCAAAGACATCATTGACCGGATATTTTTTCGATCCCATCAACACCGAATGCTCGAGAATATGGGCCACGCCGGTGGAATCTGTGGGGGTTGTATTAAAGGCAGCGGCAAAAGTCTTGTTGGGATCGCTGTTTTTGATGGCAAGCAAAGGACACCCCAGGACATCATGCTCGAAGAGATAGACATCGGACCCAATTTCAGCAATCTTTGCGTGTCGTTTCAGGGTAAAAGAAGAATATGATTGTCCGGGAAGAAAGGGCATGGGAGTTTGAGGAGTTAAATTTAGTATTAGAACATCTTGGTCGAATCCAAAAGCAGGGTGACCGGTCCGTCATTCACCAGTTCCACCGCCATTGTTGCCTGGAAACGACCCGTTGCTGTCTGAATGCCATATTTTTGGACGGCCTTGATAAAACTTTCATACAGGGACTCGGCCTGTTCAGGCCTGGCTGCCGAGGAATAGCCGGGCCGGCGCCCTTTACGGCAATCACCATAAAGAGTGAATTGTGAAACAATAAGCATGGCCCCGCCGCTGTCGAGCAGGGAGTCATTCATTTTTCCGGCCGCATCTTCAAAAATTCGTAAATGAACTATTTTATCGACCAGCCAATGGAGGTCTGTTTCCTGATCATCGCGATGGATACCAAGAAGGACGACCAGACCGTGGCCAATGGCCCCGATATACTCCTGATCGACCGAAACTGCCGCCCGGCTGACCCGTTGGATGACTGCCCGCATGCTCTTCTCTCCTCTAAAATTGTCACGCCACAATACTCGCAAAAGGAAGAGAGTGTCAACTGACTTAAAAGCGTACCATCTGGATGGTGGAGAATAAAAACAGGTGGAGAACAGGCAGGAACCTGCTATCATGTCATGACTATCTCACTCTACTGGCAAGGCGCTGCATCAAACGAAGTTGAGAAAAAAATGAACTCTGCTACCAATTCTACGAAAAACAACTTTTCCGCCATCCATTACGGCTGGTATATCATGGTGACCGGCACCCTCTGTCTCTTTGCCAGCCTGGGTCTGGGCAGGTTTTCTTTAGGGGTCCTGCTCCCTTCCATGGGCAAGTCCCTGCAACTCTCTTATTCGCAGATGGGCCTGATCGGGACCTTGAACTTTGTTGGGTATCTGGTCGCGGTGCTGTTCTGCGGCCGACTGACCAGACGCTTTGGCGCCCGCAGGTTGATCGGGACTGCCCTGACACTCATCGGTCTGTCCATGCTTCTCATTAGCTGGGCTCGGAACCTCTATCTGATTCTTGCCCTCTATTTGTTCACCGGCATAGGCAGCGGTCTCTCCAATGTACCGATGGTGTCGCTGATCTCATGCTGGTTCGCCAGCAATAAACGAGGCAGAGCCACCGGATTTGTGGCCATTGGCAGCGGTTTTGCTATTATCCTGTCTGGAAAATTGATCCCTTACTTGAACACCGTCTACGACCAGGGCTGGCGGGTAAGCTGGTTTGTCCTCGGCACAATTGTCCTCTGTGTCGCGGTGATATGCTCTCTCATTCTCAGAAACAGTCCCCAGGAATGCGGGCTTCTGCCTGTGGGCATGGCGACGACAGAGCCACATCCCGGCAAACGCAGCAACTCCTTTGCCGAAGCCCCAAAGCTCCGCTCGGCCATTATCCTGCACTGTGCCGCTATTTATTTTCTTTTCGGCTTCACCTATGTGATTTATGCAACCTTTATCGTCACGACCCTGGTCCAGGAGAAGGGCTTCAGCGAGGCTGTAGCCGGAAATTTCTGGTCCTGGGTGGGCCTGCTGAGTCTTTTTTCCGGACCGGCATTCGGGATTATTTCTGATCGCTTTGGCCGCAGGCCCGCGTTAATGCTGGTCTTTTCCATTCAAGCAGTGGCCTACCTTTTTATTGCCCTGGATCTGCCCCAGATCTTTCTTTATCTCTCCATAGGCTGTTTCGGGATTGTGGTATGGAGCGTTCCCTCCATCATGGCCGCTCTGGTGGGAGACTACGCCGGGACCGAACGAGTGGCTTCTCTCTTTGGGTTTGTCACCTTTATCTTTGGCCTGGGCCAGATTATCGGTCCTTTTCTGGCAGGACTCCTGGCCGAAATGAGTGGCAGTTTTTCCAGCAGCTTTCTTATGGCCACCTGCTTGGCTGTAATAGCGGTATTTCTTTCCGCTTATTTGCCAAAGAAAATACAATCAGCATAAATAGAGCTCGAGCAATTAAGATTTCCCATTGTACTCATTTTGAGTCAATGTAAATTTAAATTGAAAAACGTATCCCTGTTGAGGTCTTGTTACAGTATGTTAAACTGACCGGCGAAATGGGCCGCTTTGTTGCTTACTATTGTCCGTGATATTATCCAAAGACTGGAGGAAGCCAAGAAAAAGCTACAGTCTCAACTCCTGCACACACAGAAGCTTGCGTCTGTCGGACAACTGGCCGCAGGTATACCCATGAGATCAATACTCCCACTCAGTATATCGGTACCAATATTGATTTTCTGGATGATGGTTTCAAGGATGTAGTCACGCTGATTACCGCATGTCATCAGCTGCTATGTGCAGAAAAAAACCACAGTGTAACTCGGGAATTGATTCAGGAGATTGACGAGACCGTTACAGCCACGGACAGGGGCTTGCCATTGCCCGCGATGTCATCGTCAACAAGCATGGCGGCCCCTGGAGATTGAATCTGTCCCAGGAAAGGGAGGCGCCTTTATCATCCTCCCGCCCATAGCCACAGCATAAATCCTCTGTCATGCAGCTGCAGGATGGCAGGTCTTCTCCTTTTGCTTCGGCCATTGATCGGTTAATGCTCCCTTGTCGCCAAGCTTGCAGGCCCTGACCAGAGGATCGTGATAGAAGGTAAACCAGGCATCCCGCTTCCTGTATTCCGCAAAGTATCGTTCCTTGCAGGCAATAACCTCCAGAGGGAAATTATCATAAGACATCACCCAGAGGGGATTGGCATGGGCATGGGTGGGAAAAAGATCACCGAGATGCACTGCCGTTGCACCTTGAGAACAGATCTCCACCAGTTGATGCCCCCGGGTATGGCCGCCACTATGACGAACCCTGATCTCAGGACAGACTTCACGATCGCCATGGACAAACTGAATCCGGCCACTGTTCTTCAGTTCATTAAAATTGATGGGCCAGTAACTTTCTTGAGCTCTACGGCATGGCGAGACCACATCCTGCCACTCAGTCTCCTGAAGCAGGTGGATAGCAGCTGGAAAGGTGACCTCTTCCCGCCCATCTTCACCCACCATAACCACACCGCCAGCATGATCAAAATCACAATGGGTCAGAATCACCAAATCTATATCCTGGCGGCTTATCCCCAGATGCGCAAGTTGAGAAAGCAAAAGCCAGTCCGTCGTTGCAAAAATTGACCGTTGTTTCTTGGTAAGTTTGTTGCCAAGACCGCTGTCAACAAGGATATTCATAGAAGGCGTTCTGATGAGAAGCGGATCATTGCACAGGGACAGAGTATTGTCCCCAGCGGCCGGGAATTTATTCTGCCAGATGGTTTTGGGCACAGGACCGAACATTGCTCCCCCATCCAGACGGAAATCACCACCGCTGAGCCAGTGGATCTCACAGGCACCGATACACAGGGGTTTTTCAGCCATCTTTTCAGCTCCAGAAAAATGCTATTTTGCTGACTTGACCTCAGAGGGTAAGAGCGTAGAGGGGATTACAGGTTCAGACACAGGCACCGGAGCGGGAATCGGCACCATTTCCGGGCCTGAAACGGAAACAGGGCTGGGACTTGGCACCTGGGCCGGTTCAGGAGAGAGAGTCGACGCTGGTGGTTCAGGAACAGTCACTGCTGCCGCTTCCGGTGCAGTAACTGGAGTCACTCCCGGGCCATCAACAGGAACCGCCTGAGGCATCACAGGAGATAGAGGCACTTTGGGAGCAACTGTTGGCTGTGCAGGCAGCAGTTGCCGCCCTTCACCTTCAACAGCAGGCTCTGCGGCAGAACCAGAAGCCCTGTTTTGCAGAAAGACCACGGCATCACCACAGTAATCTGTGAAAACACCATCGACCCCAACCTTGAAGTAAAAAAATTCCAATAACTCATCAAAAGTGCCAACATAGGGCGGCACTGATTCTTTTTCCCGACGGAAGGTATAAGGGTGGACCACCATCCCCAGGCTGTGAGCGTCACTGACCAGGTCAGGGAGAAGAAGATTTCCAGCGTTATCAACGAGCATGGACTTGTCCATGCCAATCCCGGCAATATAAGACGACAAGGTGCGCAAGCCCGATTTACTGGTTATCCAGTCATAATTATAATTGATCCACTCCCCCCATTGCAGCGACTTGGTTTCATTGCCGTTATTATCATCAATCAGCTGAATCAGTTTCAGATTCATCTGGAGAACGGGGAACAACTCATCATGGATGCGCCTGAGCTCCTCGGGGTCAAAACACTGGAGAAAGATCTTATCTTCCTGGCTTTTATACCCATACTCACGCAGGATTTTCACAACTGTCATGGAGATATCCTTACCTTCTTTCCGATGAAACCAAGGCTGTTTAATCTCAGGATAAATACCGATACTCTTGTGCAAAGTCTTTTCCAAGCCCCTGATCAGCTCCAACTCTTCTTGGAACGTGGGGACGATCAGTTGCAGGTTTTTGTTGTTATCAGGAAAACGCCCACTGTTGGGATAAGGCTCTTTCAAATGCAGTTGTTTGACCTCTGCCAGGGTAAAATCAATTGCATAAAATTTTCCATCTTTCCGTTCTCGGCCAGGAAAGAGCTCTGCCACATTGGTAACCCGGTCCAGGGTGGGCCCATGAAGGACGATGACCTGATCATCTTGAGTCATGACCAGATCCTGCTCAATGTAATCACTGCCCATGGCCACGGCCAGAGCAACAGACGGCAGATTATGCTCCATCAGATAACCCGAGGCAGCCCGATGGGCTATAACAATCTTATCGCCCGCCTGGGCAAAAACAGCCATCATTACCAACAAAAGAAAAATCCATCCACTTGATTTTATAATAAGAATTTTATAATCCACTCGATTCACCATACGTCATCTTTCAAAAATAACCTTAACATTACCAAGTCGTCAGCGGCAGTCACTCTTCACACCCCAAGGGGTTTTTCTTCAACACGTCAGCACAGGAGCTTGCAACACTGGCCAGGGGAACGCGATATAATGGTCCTAATACTATTCAAGATACACACAGACATCACATCCCTGGTGGTCAATGTCGCTGAAGCTCACATCTAGATATCATACGGCCCGCGATTCAACAATTCAGAAAAGGCCGCAGCAGGTACAGGCGGACTGAACAGAAAGCCTTGAATTTGCATGTCCTGACAATTCTGCTGACGACGAAGGAAATCGAGCTGGGCATGGTTCTCAACCCCTTCCGCCACCAGCTCAAGCTTCAGGGCACCCGCCAGAGCAATGATTGCCGTGGCAATAGCCGAACTTTCAGAATTATCGGGCAGATCCTTGACAAAGGAACGATCTATCTTCAGGGTATCAATAGGCATCTTTCGCAAATATTGGAGGGATGAATAGCCTGTACCGAAATCGTCCAGAGCCAAACGGGTTCCTATTCCTTTGAGTTCACGCAATTGCTCGATTGCCGCCTGTTCGTTACCCATGACCACACTTTCTGTGACCTCCAGTTCAAGGTTTGCGGTGGGGAATCCGGTTGCAGTCATTATTGCAACAATCTCCGCAACCAGTCCTTCCTGCATGAACTGGCGGGCAGAAAGATTCACCGAGACCAAGAGATCCTTTTTCTGCCTGAGCCATTCCTTAGTATCAAGACAGGCCTGACGCAAGACATAGGCACCAATGGGGACAATCAGGCCAGTCTCTTCGGCCAGGGGGATAAAGTCCAGAGGTGAGATCAACTTCCCATCTGTTTTCTGCCAACGAACCAGGGCCTCCATACCCACAATTTCTCCGGAGGCCGCAGAGACCTTGGGCTGGTAATAGACTCGAAATTCATCCCGGTCCAAGGCTCTGCGCAGGCTGTTTTCCAGGGAAAGACGGTGGATCACCGCAGCATTCATGCTCTTGGTGAACAACTGATATTTATTTTTTCCCTCGTTTTTGGCCCGGTACATGGCCAGTTCTCCATTTTTCAACAGGGTCTCTGCATCCAGGCCATCATCCGGGAAATAAGTAATCCCCACACTGGCAGTGACAAAGGTCTCATAGCTGGTCAGATTAAAGGGCGCAATAAATTGCTGGAGGATCTTTTCCGCCATCAGCACGGCACATTGGACATCATCGCATTGTTCAAGAAGAATGGCAAAATCATCGCCACCCAGGCGCGCCACCGTACTGTCCACGGCCACACAAGCCTTAAGACGTTCAGCAACCTGCTGTAATAAGAGATCGCCGGCCATATGGCCCAGCGAGTCATTGATATGTTTAAAATTATCAAGATCTAAACACAATACCGCGACACGATGAGTAAAATGCTGGGCATGTCCTATCGCCACCTGAAGACGATCAAGGAGCAACAAGCGATTTGGCAGTGAGGTCAGGACATCATGATGGGCCTGAAAGTGAATCTGATCCTCATAACTGCGAATTTCCGACAGGTCATGAAAGACCGCAACATGATGGGTAAGCCGGCCATACTCATCAAGAATGGCGGTAATGGTCATATGTTCAGGATAAACCTCGCCATTTTTACGACGGTTCCATATCTCACCTTCCCATCTTCCTGTTTCACGCAAGGTAGACCACATTGCCTGATAAAATGCCTGGTCATGGCGATCGGATTTCAGGATGCTCGGCCTGTTACCGATGGCCTCTTCAGGGCTGTATCCGGTAATATGGGTAAAAGCCTTATTGACGGACAGGATGACGCCATCCGCATCGGTAATCGTGATGCCCTCAATGCTGCTCTCAAAGACCCTGGCGGCCAAGGTCAGCTGTTTTTCACTTTGCCTGTGCAGAGTGACATCCTGTACCGTCCCGAACATCCGAACCGGAACACCGCCGGCATCACATTCCACCTTACCCTCTTCACACACCTCCCTCTGGATGCCGTAGTTATTTATAATGCGGTGATAAATCTTATACGGTTCCCTGGTGCTCAAGGAATGCTGCACGGCATCCTGCACTCTCTGCCGATCGTCAGGATGAATATGCTCTATAAAGGTCTCATAGGAGGCTGGTGCTTGTTCACGATCCATCTCAAAGATCTTATAAACGCCGTCCGACCAGGAGAGGAGATTGTCTACCAGCAGCCACTCCCAATATCCCAGCCTGGCAATCTCTTGCGCCTTGATCAGGTTTGCTTCACTGCACCGCAAACGATCCTCCGCCTCCTGCCGGTCAATGAGCAGGGCCAGGGTGCCGGCCACCGTTTTCAGAAAACTCAACTGCCGTTCATCACAGGGGCGTCCGGATTCGCCATAGAGCATCAACACCCCAAGGACTTTGTCAAAGTGGACAATGGGGACGATACAATAACTCTGCTCTTCTCTCTCCCTATGCCGATATTGAGATTCCGGGGGCAGGCTTGCAGCACAGATAATCTCCTTATCTCTGGCCGCCCTCCCGCAGAGACATTCACCAAAACGGATCCTCCGGCAGTGTGCCTGCACAGAGGCATCCATATTTTTTTGGGCAGAGAGGACAAGAGTCTCCGCTTCTGTCTTACTGACCAGGAATATCCCTCCCCTCGGCACAACATGAAGCAAGGGAAGACTTATAATAATATCAATAGAACAAGCGAGTTTCGCCTGCAGGGATGAATCCTGAAAGCCGATGCGCAGAAGTTGCTCGATTACACTCTCCTGCTGGCGATGCTGTTGCAGTTCCTCCTCTGCCTCTTTTTGGGAAGAAATATCACGTCCCAGAACCACCAAGCCTTTGCGGCTGCCATCTTCATGAAAGAGAGGGATCTTATGGACCTCAAAGATTTTACCTCCCCCGCCGGGCAAAGGAATAATTTCTTCACCCTGCGTCGGCTCCCCGGCCTTCCAGGTTACTTCATCACTGGCCTCACAGGCCAGAAAGGCCTGCTCATAAAAAGGACTGAACTTGGCCAAGTCTGAATCTTTTTTACCGATATAATCAATCCCCAACAACTGAAACAATTCCAGGTCAGCTTTGTTGGCCTCCAACCATCTTCCGCGCCCATCCTTAAAACAGACGATATCCGGCATGGCATCAAGCAGAGTACGAAGCAACTCTTCTCCACGTAAAGATATCGAGCTGTTCTTAATTGGCGATGATGGAGAGAACATGGCAAGAATAAGGGGGGATCAGCTTTCGCTGTGGCTTACAAAGACACAATACTTCTGGTCTTCCTGCATAATATGATGCAGGAGCCAGTTCTTGAGGATGCTCATCACTTCGGAGCCCAAGATCAACTCCCCATTCCGAATTTGTCTACTATATTTGTAAAGTTGATCGTCAAAATCTGTATGCAGTCTCTTGTGCGTCACAAGATCAGGATAATGGATCTCTTTCAAATACTGCTCTTCCTGCCGAAAGTGATAACTGGCATATTCCTGCATTGCCTGAAAAGCATCGGCCACGGCATTGAACAACTCATTACTGCCTCCATGAAGCAACACATGATCAAGTCTGTTATAAATTGCAATCCACTCCTTATGCTGAGTGTCAATAACAGCATTCTTGACACTCATTGAATCACTCCATTCAATCTGAGCCATTGCAAACAATCCTCCCTCTTCATTATAATTGATTCTGATTAACACCCAAGATATTCGGCTACTCTCTTACTCATCCTTCCCATACATCTACGTGAAAATAATCAATGAGAGAGATCTCCAACCTTCATCCTGAACAGTTAGACCCGAAAGCGACCGACCAGCTCCTGCAGTTGTGTCGCCAGATGACTGAGTTCACCCGCCTTCGATCTCACATTGCCACTCCCCTGAGAGATGGCCTCCGATGCCTGATTGACCTCGGCAATATCCTGGGCCACATCACCGGCAATGATCGAGACCTGGGCAACATTCTCCGTCACCTCCTGGATGCCGATAGAGGCCTGGCTGATACTTTCTGCAATATCGGTGGTGGTTGCCGACTGTTCCTCAACTGCCGTGACAATGGAGGCGACAATGGCATTAACCTCTCCAATGACCTGAGTGATCTGCTGGATCTGTTTGACCGTGGTATTGGTGGAACCTTGAATCGAATGGACTCTGGTCGTGATCTCACCGGTTGCCGCCGCAGTCTGCTTAGCCAGTTCCTTGATCTCATTGGCCACCACGGCAAAACCCTTCCCGGCCTCTCCGGCCCGGGCTGCCTCAATGGTAGCGTTCAAAGCCAGCAGATTCGTCTGCTCAGAGATTTCCGTAATGGCCTCCGTCACCTTGCCAATTTCCAGAGCTGCGGATCCGAGCTCATCCACCTTTTCAGAGGCCGATTTGGCCTCAGCCACCGCATTGCTGGTAATGATCTTCGCCTTTTCAGTGGATATAACAATACCCCTGATATTCGAGGTCATCTCCTCCGTAGCAGCTGATACCAGGGAAATATTAGTCGCCGCCTCTTCAGTGGCAGCGGCTACCGTCGCCATATTAGCGCTCATTTCCTCTGCCGCAGCAGCAACTGACTGCGTCCTGCCGGCGGTATCTCCTGTCTTGGACGAAAATTCATCGGCAACGGAACCAAGCTCTGAGGAAGAATTAAGCAGGGTTGATCCCGATTGAGCAATCTCTTTCACAATGGAGTTCAATTGCCTGCTCATCCGATTCAGATTCTCAACCATCTGCCCGATTTCATCACGCGAATGGGCAACGATGGTGCCGGTCAGATCGCCTTTGGCAACCTTATCCATAAACACATTGGCTTCAGACAGAGGCTTGATCACATTTTTCTGCAGAACAAGCCAGGAGACAATAAAAATCAGGAGAAGCGTTCCAGCCACCCAGGCCAGAACGCTCAATCGTGCCCGGGAAACAGCCTTATTGGTCTCGACAAGCGAACTTATAATCTCAAAAGCGCCATGCATCTCGCCAACCTTCCACCCTTCCTTGACTCCACCGGCAACATCTTTTTCTCCCTTCGGGTCGCCATGACAATACAAACATTCCTCAGTCAAAAAAATAGGTTTGAAGTATCGAATCTGGTCCTTTTCGACAATGATCTTCTCTTTCAGCCCCTGGCTCTCCATCTCTGCCAGCACCTGACGTTCAAGCTCGGTGGGGGTATTGACCGGATTGCGCGGATCCACTTTGGGCGACCGAAAGACATATCCTGCCTCCTGGGCCTTATCACCGGCAACCTGAAGGGCGGTGACAATGGGAACGGCCTCGATAACAAGGGCAGGGTCAAGTTCCCCAAGAGGTTTAATAACCCCCATCTGTAGCTTTTTGGCCATCCGGTCACGGGTCGCTTCAGCCATCAGAACAATGCTGGCACTCTTGGAGATCATGGCCGCCTCAGCCCCCTGGCGGATAT
This sequence comes from Desulfocapsaceae bacterium, assembly GCA_028697885.1. GTDB lineage: Bacteria > Desulfobacterota > Desulfobulbia > Desulfobulbales > Desulfocapsaceae > UBA2270. The sequence continues at coordinate 7,797 of JAQVER010000066.1, read as the reverse complement.
CACTCACCCTTTGCCAGGCCAGCATAGAGGCAATCAACAGAGGACCAAGCAGGGCAAGAAGAAGCATTTTCCATTTTATACTGAGATTACTGAACATGTATTCCTTTCCTTTAAAAAAATGAACCTTCTTACTCATTCAATCCTGCTTGATCAGCGGGCCGCGGAAGACTAAGTAAAAATAATATTCATAACTGTTTAAATGGATTATTTCAACGATTTTGCAAGTGACACAAACTGGAACGATCCACCACAATTCCAGCCAGAAGCCGTTCAGAAGACTCCACCGGAACAGATTGACTGTGTCTTCTTAACAGCTTCTAAAATTTCAAATAGGTATAATCTGCCAGACAGTCTTCATAGAAATCGACAAGCCGGACTCCTTCACGGGGCTGAATCCTGCCCTGATGGACTTGCTGATCAATCTCTTTTTTAAGGGTCCTGGCCATAAGCTCCGGACTATACTGCATGGTGGTCAATACCTGTTGAGCAGAGGTCCCTTTGATCATCTCTTCAATATAAAAGTCATTGGGATCATCATCATCACAGTAGATATGCACCTCATTGAGCCGACCAAAGAGATTATGCATGTCGCCCATCACATCCTGATAGGCTCCGGTGAGAAAAAGGCCGATATAATACTCTTCATCCGGCTTGAGGGTGTGCAGAAGCAGAGTCTTTTCAACACCGGTCTTGGCGATAAAATGATCAATCTTGCCATCGGAGTCACAGGTAATATCTACGAGGGAACAACTCACATCCGGTTGTTCATCAAGACGCATCACCGGCATGATGGGCAGAAGCTGGTTAATCGCCCAGCTATCGGCTGCCGACTGGAAGATGGAAAAATTACAGAGATATTGACTGGCCTGCAGCTCTCCCAGACGCTGCAGTTCTTCGGGGATAAACGATTGGACTTCAACAATTTTCTGGATGCGGGCAAGGGTGTGCCAATAGAGGGTCTCAATCTTGGCCCGCTCACCAATGGAGATAACCCCAAAGCGGAAGGCGCTGATGGCGTCATCCTTACACTGCTGGATATCGTTAAATACCCCCTGGAAATTGTTTTCATTCAGGTCAAAGGCAGAGGCCCGCATGGTGGAGACCAGATTATGTTCTCCCGGCTCGCGATCGGTATTGAGTTTGCTTCTGGTCTGATGAATATTGTCAATCACATTGGTGATCACACAGGAGTGATGGGCGGTCACGTAGCGGCCACTCTCACTGACGATATGGGGATGGGCGATGCCTGCCTGGTCACAGGCATACTGGAGGCCATCAATGATATCAAAGGCATACTCCTCCAGGCTGTAGTTTCGTGACGACTCACTGGCGGAACGGGAACCATCATAATCGATACCAAGACCTCCACCCACATCGAAATATTCAAGAGGAAGCCCCAAGGCAACCAGGTCAATAAAGATACGGCCGGCCTCAGTAATAGCCTCCTTGATAAATCGGATGTCCGGAATCTGACTGCCCACGTGGAAGTGCAGGAGTTTCAGGCAATGGTCCATGCCATGCTGCCTGAGCAGCGCCACCCCGCTCAAGATCTCGCTGCAACTGAGACCAAACTTACCCTTTTCCCCGCTGGCTCCGGCCCAGCGGCCACTGCCATGGGCCGCCAGCTTGGCACGAAAGCCGATCAACGGCTCAACACCCAGCTCTTGCGCCATCCGGATAATCAGGGCAATCTCTGAAAATCGTTCAACGACAATAATAATCTTACGATCCAGCTTACGCCCCAGCAGGGCCAGACGGATATAATCCTCATCCTTATAGCCGTTAAGGATGGTCAGGGCCTTGCTGTTATCATTCAAGGCAAGGACGGCCAGCAATTCCGGTTTAGAACCGGCTTCCAGCCCGTAATCAAATGGCTGACCGGCATCAATGATCTCTTCAACCACCTCCCGCATCTGATTGACCTTCACTGGGTAGACCCCTAAGAATTGCCCCTGATATTCACATTCTTCGATTACAGCTCTAAAGGTGGTGTTGAGCAGGCGGACCTGAGAACGGAGGATATCATGGAAACGGATAACCGTGGGAAAAGAGATGTTCAGATTTTTAATCTCTTCAATGACCTCAAGAAAGTCAATAATAGGACCATCTTCCCGCTTTTCCGGCAGGACGCAGAGGTGCCCTTTGCTGTTAACGGAAAAATAGCCGTTCCCCCAATGCCTGACATGATAGCGATCACTGTTCTCTTCGGCTATCCTGACAGGATCATCGTTCATTTTTAGCCTCCCGATAAAAGGCAAGGATCAGCTCCCTGACCACTTTGGTGGCAAAAACATCACTGTTGCCGCTGGCATCCACCGGCGGGGATAATTCCACCACATCGGCCGCCACCATGTTTTTATGGCGCAAGGCCTGGATGATCCTGACAAAGGAGAAGAAATCCTGGCCGCCCGGCTCAGGAGTTCCGGTTCCCGGAAGAAAGGCGGGATCAAAGTAATCAAGATCAAGGGTGAGGTAAATGGGACGGCTGGCAGGCAGCCCTTCGATGAAGGCAACAAAGGCATCAAGGCTCGGCGCCAGGGTGTGATTTTCACGCATCCAGACATATTCATCCTTGGTACCGGAGCGAATGCCGAACTGCAGCAGTTGATGGCCGGGACCAAAATGATCCAGGCACCTCCTGATGATCGAGGCATGGGAATAATGGTAGCCCTGATATTCATCCCGCAGATCGGCATGGGCGTCAAGATGCAGCAGCACCAGATCGGGAAAGGTCTGCAGGTAACGGGCAACAAAGGAGTAGGAGATGGAATGTTCTCCGCCCAGAGTCAGGAATTTGATTCCCGCCGCGGCAAAATCAAGGTCGCCGGCAAGCTGAAGAAACCGTTCATGAGTTGCCAGATAATCCTGATGGGCATCACCACTCTGCTGGACGATGAGATTTCCCAGATCATAGAAGGGGGCTGTCTCTTCCAGATCAAGATCCAAATAGGGTGAATAACTCTCGATATCCGAAGCCACCAGGCGGATGGCATCCGGAGCGATGGCCGTTCCTTTGCGAAAACAGGCGGTACCGTCAAAACCAAAGCCAATCATGTTCAGACTGTGTGGTTGTGGCCTGCTGGCAGGCCTGGCAGTTCGATAGAGACACTTGGGTGGATACAATATTGTTTCAGTCATTGGACACCTCGTCTTGGTTTATTTGAAAAAACGGGACATACAAAGGAGTCTATTATCCCCCATCCGTTCCAATGTCAGTATCTCCTCACAGCTCTCATGGTCCTTGTTAAGCGGCCAGCCTCGCTCACCTTCCCCGACTTAGGGAGTCCTGGTTTCAATGGGAGTATAATGCTGCAAAGAAGGTCCAACATATTTGGCGCTGGGCCGAATCAAGCGGTTATTGCGCCATTGTTCCAGAATATGAGCGGTCCAGCCCACTGCCCGACTCATGGCAAAGATAGGGGTAAACAGCTCGGTGGGAATCCCCATGGCCCGATAGAGGGTGCCGGTGTAGAAATCCACATTGGGGAAGACCTTGGAGTTGGCCAGCATGGTCATTTCCACCACCTGGGCAATCTCATAGAAGCGGGTATCGCCTGCTTTACGAGTAATCTGCTCGGCATATTCTCTCATGATGCCGACCCGGGGATCTTCACACTTATAGACCCTATGGCCAAAGCCAGGGATTTTACCCTTGGCAGCCAGCCGCTCCAGAATCCACGACTCCGCCTTCTCCGGCGTACCGATGGCCTCAAACATCTCCATCACATCGGCATTGGCCCCTCCATGCAGCGGGCCTTTCAAGGCCCCGATGGCGCTGGTCACCGCCGAATAGATATCAGACATGGTGGCGGCTGTGACCCGGGCGGCAAAGGTCGAGGCATTCAACTCATGATCAGCATGGAGAATCAGGGCCACATCAAGGGCACGGACAATATCAGAATCAGGCTCTTGTCCCTGCAGGGTATAGAGAAAGTTATAGGCAATGCCATGATTGGGAATGGGGGTAATGGGTTCCTGACCGTTTTTCAAACGCTGATGAGCGGCTATGATCAAGGGAATGCGTTCCGTTAAGCGTTGAGCCTTGCGCAACGAGGCATCCAGGCGGGTGTTGCCACTGTCTGGATCCCAATGGCCAAGAGAGGATACTGCCGTGCGCAGGACCTCCATGGAGGTGGCGGCATTGGGAAACATACGCAGGATCATGGTGGTCTCAACCGGTAGCTGCATACCGCCGGTAAAGCCATCAAGGAAGGCCTGAAACTCTGTAAGCCCCGGCAATCTCCCGTACCAGAGCAGATACGCCACTTCTTCAAAGGTGGAGTTGCGGGCCAGATCAAGGGCATCATAGCCACGATAGATCAGACGCCCTTCCTGGCCGTCAATAAAACAGATCGCTGAATTACAGGCGACGACATCGGCCAGACCTTGTTCTTTCTCTTTACTGGCTGTTTTCTGGCAAGAAGGTGTTGTCATGGAGTTGCTCCTGATCAAAGGCATAGTATAATGATTAGTGTAAAGAGCAAAAGAGCTCTGATCTCTAGAAGGCCATAAGTAATGTAGCAGGAAAATGGGGGGAACGGAATAAAAAGTTTAAGAGCCGTAACAGAATAAACCATTCCATTTCTACCTTTCTGTTACGGCTCTTAATGCCCTTCTAATCATGTCCAGGCACTATTATTTGACGACAAGGGTTTAAAGGATTTTCATGATCAGCAGATACCAACAGCGAATCACGCAATAATGATATTTTTTTATCGTTTTTCAAGTTAAACTACGATAGGTAGAGAGAACAGAACTGCTTGGGACGTGCCGACACCCGCCCCCCACTTTTCGGAAACAACTGACCGATTAATCCAGCGCGCCCTTATAACTAACAGACGCCTTCCTTCAGAAAGAGACATGCGCCCCACCCCAATTGTCATCGCCGCCTTTGGCACCACTGCAAAGGCTCGAGCCGGATATGATCTTCTGGACGCCCGGATCAGGGACCGTTTCCCTGATCATGAGATTTTCTGGGCCTGGTCATCACGGATGATCAAAGAGAAGGTCACCGACCAGCAGCAAGATACCATTTCCAGTCCCCATGAGATATTGGAAATATTATCACGCCGACACTATCCCTGGGCAGTCGTTCAGTCGCTCCACCTGCTCGGAGGACATGAATTCATCCGCCTGGTGGAAGAGACAGGAAAAAGCCCCATCCGCACCTCAATCGGCCTGCCCCTGCTCAGCTCACCAGCAGATTATCGGGCTCTCTGTACAAGTCTTGCCCCTCTCATCAACGCTCATCCTGATCAGGCCGTCCTCCTGATAGGACACGGTACCGATCATCCTGCCTGGTGCGCTTACCCGGCCCTCCAATATTTCATGCGCAGACAGTTCGGTCCCAGACTCTTTGTCGGCGTGATTGAAGAATGTGTCCCCTCAAGCAGTGAGGTCATTGCCGACCTCACTGCCACCGGCTTCAAAGAAGTCTGTATCATCCCTCTACTGTTGGTCGCAGGAATGCATTTTTACCGGGATCTGGCTGGGAAAAATAAAGACTCATGGATGAGCCTTCTGAACCGGGCAGAGATAAAGGTGGAAATTATTGAGCAGGGAATCGGCACTTTGCCGGCTATCAGTGAGATGTTCTGCCGACATATCGATGACGCCCTGACGATCATCCCTGAAGGAAACGAATAAAAAAAGAAATATGCTCATCTCGCAACAATCACTCCCACGGCCAAGCCGACATGAGACAGGTCAAAAAATTATTCGTATATCCCCTTGTCCTGCTGGCAGCGTTTTCGATCCCTATCTAAGCTGCTTTCTGATATTTTTTTGAAAAATGGATAATGCATAAAATGATTCGCCATTCACTTGACAAACAAAATTGCTTATAGTAATAAAACGAAATCATTTTTGCTCTAGAAACGGTGCAAACCAATAAACAATATTTTTCGTAAGGAGGGTTAACATGCCTACATTAGAACACGGTGGAACCAGCTTTGAAGTAGATGAAGATGGATTCCTGCTCAATGCCAAAGAATTCAATGAGAATTGGGTTGACTACGTAAAAGGTGTTGAGGGTATTGGCGAGATGACAGATGAGCACAGAAAAGTAATTGACGCTCTTCAGGAATACTACAAGAAGAACGGTATTGCCCCAATGGTACGTATTCTTTCCAAGACCACTGGCTTCCCATTGAAAAGAATTTATGAGTTGTTCCCATCCGGCCCTGGTAAAGGTGCTTGTAAGATGGCTGGACTGCCAAAACCAACCGGTTGCGTATAATCTGACCAGTTGATTTTTATGCCGTTTAAAGGGGAGATGCCGTCAGGTATCTCCCCTTTTTTTTTTTACATCCATCCCCTTTCCGCAATATGGAAGGACGCGATAAACACCAGGATCATCCAACCTAAAGTGGTGGAATAGTTTTTTGGTTCAATCTGATCATTTCGATCCATTTTGCGGATGAGCGGGAAAAGCCTCCAAAAAAAAGAGGCGATTGAAATTGCCATGACAACAGCGGAAAAAATCAATGTCTGATCGCGCGCAGTCAGAAGGATCACGATCAAGAGCAGGATGACGATCAATTTGGTCCCCGCAACCCAGTTGACCAGGTATCTGGCAAAATCGTGCAGCTCGGGGTCTTGTTTTGATTTTTCCCAGGCTTTGAAGATGCCCACGCTGTTCGCATATTTGGAGTCCGGCAAAAAATAGAGCATGACGACATTCGAAGCTTCCATGATCAGAAAGCCAATCGTCACTAGTGTTATTGCATTCACAGTCATTTCGGGCTCCTGGTCATCCCGTTATCGGGTTGAGAGTTCCATGCTCGCAGGCCTGGCATTGCCTCTGGGTTTAGCCAATTCACGGCCGCCCCTGTTCATTTGCCGCGGGATTGCTTCGATCCCTTTAATATTTTTTGTGTGGCATACCAGCCCGTCATCATCGCGATGGGCACACCCGCGGGGGAATAAGCCCACTGCCCTGCCTGATAAACCCCTGGAATTGGAGTCAGGACCGATTTTGGAATTTCCGCCAGTTTATTCACAACCGGGACTTCTCTTTCAAATGACCAGCCGGTAATGGCTGCTTCAGAGCTTCCGGAGGCCTGTTTGATCGTCAGTGGTGTCGCAGAGAACTTGAACAGGATATCGTCTGCTATATCCTGGTAAATGCTTTCGGAGAAAATTCTGATGATGTTATTTTCAAGCCTCTCTTTGAATTCAACATACCAGCCTGCCTGTTCGATTTTCTCGACGATGTCGTAATCCATGAGGCAGCTGATCATCAAGCCAGTTTTGCCTTGCGGTGCCATGCTGGCATCGCGCAGAGCAGGGATGGAGACTTCGTAGGTGTTCAGAGCGCAGTATTGATCCACCCACTCCAAGACTTCAGCCTTGGTTTTGCTGTCAAAATCCCTGACAAGATTTTCTCTTTCAAGACGGTTTGTTTCTCCCAACCCAATTCTTGAGGGGGTATAGAACATGTGCTCCCCGCCTTTGGCTTCAAAATAGGAAGTCGGTCGGTCTGCCGCGAGGAATAAAATAAAGACTGATTCGGCGCCTTTGGCTGAAAGCATGGCCTGGGTTTCTGTTTCGACCTTTGCGGAGATTTCCGCGTCCAATCCGGTAGGATTGAGATAGCGGTAGAGTGATTTCAAATCTGCTGCCCAAATCAGGTGGTCGTAAGCATAACTTTCACCTGCCGAGTCTGTGACCGTCTTTTCAGCAGGATTGACCGCCACAATTTGTTTGTTGAGTTTTATTTCCCCGCCACCATCCAGTACTTTACGTTTCAGCAGATCAACCACTGCGGCGGTGCCGCCTTTGGGATAGAAATAATCG
>JAQVER010000003.1 GCA_028697885.1 Desulfocapsaceae bacterium | reverse complement strand
AACACCTCCGGAAAGCAAGCAATAGGCTCACTGGTCTGTTTCGCACAGGGAGAACCAGACAGGCGTCATTTCAGACGCTATAAGATTCGTACCGTTGATGGTCCCGATGATTACGCGATGATGAGAGAAGTGTTGGAACGACGGCTTAAACGTGGACTCGCGGAAAACGACCTGCCTGATCTCCTGATGGTGGATGGCGGACGCGGCCAGTTGGGCATTGCCATGCGCCTAGCCCGTGAGTTGGGTATTGAAGAAGGTCAAGACATGGATTGGCTCGGGATAGCCAAGGAGAAACAGGAAGAAGGGGAAAAACTGTATAAGCCTGGTCGCAAAAATCCAATTCTACTCCCGGCCCATAACCCGGTGTTACTCTTCCTCATGCGCATACGGGATGAATCACATCGCTACGGGATAACCTCTCACCGTAAACTGCGCAACAAATCAACGTTGGCCTCTGAGCTTGATACTATCAGCGGCATTGGGCCCAAGAAGAAACAAGTCTTGCTGAAGTCCCTCGGCAGCCTGAAACAAATCAAACTGGCCTCCGAAGAAAAGTTGGCCCAAGTTCAAGGAATCGGCCCGGAACTGGCGCGGGAGATCTACCAGCATTTTCATCAAGAGGCTCACCAATCCAGGCAGCCGGAGAAAAAAGCATAGATGGCCACCGAAGAAGAAATCCTCGCCCGAATGAAACCCGGGTGCGTCTGTAAAGGAATCAAACTGCACCGGATTATTGAGGCCATTGAACAGGGGGCCACAAGTTTTGAACAGATTGCGAAGATAACAGGTATCGGCGGGGGATCCTGCGGAGCAAAACGTTGCAGAAAAAAAGTTGCAGCGCTGTTGAAAAAGAAAACTGCCATCACACCTGAAACGGCATGATGGCAGTTCACAGTACAGCCGGAATCTATCCAGTAATTCTGAGTCTACCCGGTAAAGACGGTATAACAGTTACCTTATTAATAACCACCGGAAGCAGCGGACACATCTTCAGCTACATAAACAGCTGCATAGGTCAAACCTAACGACCCACCGAACCCCTCTTCCAGAACCACCGTACAGGATTTGTTCGGTTTAGTGAAAGCCAACAAAACACTGTCATATGAGACCTCACCAGCCCGTTTCCATTTATTCTTCTGCATGGAAGCAAGAATAAAATTTTTCAAGGAATCACGCTCCACCTTGCCGCTGAAATAAAACACCCCGCCGGTAAAGGAATCGGTACGAACAACCATGCTCTTTTTATGGTTATATTTCATATCAATGGGAAGCTCGATATCACGATACTCTCCTACAAAATTTGATAATGGGGGAAGATTCTCCATCGGGGGCGGGGAATCGCTGCTACTCCCCATGGACGCACAACCATTCAACACAAGCATAAAAGCTACAAGTAGAAAATAACCTGCATTCTTCTTCATATATTGCATAATAAAATCCCCCTTCTATTTAAAAGAAAATAATTATTTATACTCTAACCATAAAATGTAATTAGTTTAAAGAGCTTAGTTTGTCGAGAACATTCTTGATTTCCAGGGACCACCAGAAACCAATATGAATACTGTTCCCTACGAATCAATCCCGCCAATGCACATATATTTGATTTCCAGATACTCATCAATACCATACTTTGATCCTTCACGGCCTATGCCTGATTCCTTCATCCCCCCAAAGGGAGCGGCTTCAGAGGAAAGGACTCCGGTATTTACACCGACCATACCATACTCCAAGGCCTCAGTTACACGCCAGGCTCTGCCGATATCACGGCTATAGAAATAAGAAGCCAAGCCATATTCGGAATCATTGGCCATTCTCACCGCATCCGCCTCTTCTTTAAAAACAAAGAGTGGCGCCACCGGACCAAAAGTCTCTTCCCGGGCTATCCTCATCTCACTGGTCACATCAACGAGTACCGTTGGTTCAAAGAAAAAACCTTTTCCTCCAACCCTCTTGCCACCAGCCACCAGCCTGGCCCCCTTCTGCAGGGCATCCTGAATCTGCTCCTCAACCTTGGTCACCGCATTCAGGTCGATAAGGGGTCCCTGATTATTTCCTCTTTCCACCCCTGGTCCCACCCGGAAATCAGAACGAACGGCGTCTGCCAGTTTAGAGGCAAAAAGTTCATAAACCCCTTCCTGCACCAGAAAACGATTGGCACAGACACAGGTCTGCCCTGAGTTCCGATATTTAGAAGCCAGGGCTCCAGCCACTGCCTGATCGAGATCGGCATCATCAAAAACAATAAAAGGCGCGTGACCACCAAGCTCCAGGGAAATCTTTTTAACCGTATCAGCACAGGCGGCCATGAGGAGTTTTCCTACAGCCGTGGAACCTGTAAAACTCAATTTACGCACCAAAGGATTACGCGTCAGCTCGCCTCCAATCTCTGCAGCAGGACCGGTGATCACGTTAAAGACACCAGGGGGAAAGCCAGCCCGGTCAGCAAGTTCAGCCAGAGCCAGAGCAGACAAAGGCGTCTGGGCCGCTGGCTTAACAATAACCGGACAACCTGCAGCCAGGGCCGGTGCCGCTTTACGGCTGATCATGGCTGAGGGGAAGTTCCAAGGAGTAATGGCGGCACAGACCCCTACCGGTTCCTTAAGGATAATAATACGTTTACCCTTCTGAGTGGTGGGAATCGTATCACCATAAACCCGTTTAGCCTCTTCCGCAAACCACTCTATATAGGATGCGCCATACAACACCTCTCCCGCGGCCTCGGCCAGCGGCTTCCCCTGTTCTCTGGTCATGATCATGGCCAGATCGTTTTGATGTTCAATAATCAGGGCGTACCAGCGTTTCATGATTGCAGAACGCTCTTTGGCAGTCAGAGCCTTCCATGCAGGATAGGCGGCATTGGCCGCAGCGATAGTCTGTCTGGTCGCCTCCTGACCAAGGGACGGAACATTCCCGACAATCCGCCCATCAGCTGGATCAACAACCTCAAAGGATTCTGGTGCCGTAACCCAAGCGCCATCAATATAACATTCCTGCTTGAACAAAGCAGGATCTTTCAATTCCATTGCTCTCACCTCATACTGAAAACACCATCAATAAAAACATTTTTTCCATTTCAACTCTCTTTTAACACCATCTGTACTTTCCTGAAATTAAAAGCTACGGCAAATTTAATATTTTTCAGTCAGTAAAAGAGAACAAACAACACTTGTCTCTCAGGGCAAAACATTACTCTTGTCCGCAAGATAGTTAACAGTTACATTATGGAGTTTATTCAAATGCGGCAGGAATGGCAGCAGAGTAGAACTCTCGAAACAGCTATCATTACATACTGAAATAACTAGTAACAACTGTCATTTACAACCGACGAACCTATATATACACACCTCGTGTCCATCATGACCTTAAAACGAAACATTGTCACCATCACTGAAGAACCTATTCGCCTTGGACAATTCTTAAAACTCGCCAATCTGGTTCAAGATGGATTTGAAGCAAAAGTTCAGATACAAAATGGTCAAATATGGGTAAATGGTGTTCTGGAAACAAGAAGGGGCAGAAAACTGGTCCATGGGGATCAGATCATGATGGGAAATATACTGTCAGTAATAGATTACAAAAAAAACGCATGACAAATATCGGCGACACAGGACCAGCCTTCACACAAAGTTTTTCTTAAGGGATAATTGAATAAAGTTGGATCTTTTTCTCCACCCCTCGAAGCAATCTGGTCTTTTCCTCCTGGATTGTGACTTTGTCCACCACATCACAATAAACTGACTCAGTAATAAGAATCTGCCCGGCTACCGTCTCCGAGGCAAGGCGTTGCGCAATATTCACATCAGCTCCAATAACCGTATAGTCAAGACGACGACCAGAGCCCACATTTCCCAAAAACATTTCCCCACGACTTACCCCGATCCCCAGACCTATCTGCATAAAGAGTTCCGATTTCAGGGCCCAACGGGCTCGTAACACTTCAAACTTCTTTTGGATTTCCAGCGCTGCAGACACGGCAGAGAGACTAGGTGAGTGGTGAGGCACCGGCGCACCAAAGATAGCCAGGGCAGCATCACCAATAAATTTGTCAAGAATGCCCTGCCATGAGGAGACAACATCTGCCACAATATCAAAAAACTCCGTCAAAAAATCCCGCGATTCCTGTAATGGTAGATACTGAACCAGAAATGTAAAATTTCTAATATCAGCAAAGAGGACGGTGATTTCCTGAACCTTACCTTCAACCTCAGCCATGGACTCTTGTTGATTCAGCAGGATAGCAGCCACTTCCGGAGCCATATACTGCTCAAAAAGAGCTCGTGATTGCAAAACCCGTTCATTCAGACGGATATTTTCCTCTCGCAGCTCTGATTCCACCAGAGCCGCCTGAACAGCCCGAAGCAGATATCCTGTTTGTACCGGTTTTACAAGAACCCTGCTGAACCCTTTATCCATGGCCTCCAGGGTCATGTTCATCGTCAGGTCTCCGCTTACCAGGATTCCTTTCATATGAGGGCAGCTTTGTTTGATAATCTCAAAAGTCTCAATACCATGCATACCCGGTAACATGGCATCAATAATAGCAAGATCAAAGCGCAGAGCCATGGCCATTTCCACAGCCTGTTCTCCACTATAAGCGCAAAAGACCTGGTGGCCGGCAGATGTAAGAGTACACCTGCTTATATCTGCAACCATAACCTCATCGTCAATCACTAAAATTTTTCGAGACTGCATCCAACTTTCCTTTACTCAAATACTTCCAGTCTAAGAAATGATATCAAATAGTTAAGCCAAGTGAACCACGAACTAACAATCCTGTGAGACTGCAAGCAAAGTGAAGAAACTTTCATTTTGCTCATTCAGTCCAAGTTCCAACCGATCTTCAACAAAACAATCATAAAATAAAAAAACTGTGGTTTGCACAAGGTATAATCAATATTTAAAAAAAATATAAAAAGATAGTACCATCCTGAACTGCTCGTTTCAAGAGAAAGAAAGGCCCGAAAATCGAAAAAACAAAAATGATTTCTCTCCCTTACTTATTATAACTACTTCATCATGACTGCATTCTTCGTTTATAAAAAGCCATATGCCATCCGGGTTGCGACAACAAATAATACAATGGCAAAAACACGCTTTAAACGGTCAACCGGCAGACTATGAGCTAGACGCACTCCCAGGGGTGCAGTCAGGACACTGGCACAAACCAGACCAGCCAAAGCTGGAAGGTAAACAAATCCCACTGAATATTCCGGGAGATCCGGAACATTCAGTCCATTATAGATATAACCAAAAGTTCCGGCAATAGCGATGGGGAAGCCGATAGCTGCTGATGTTCCAATAGCCGCATGTACTGAAAGATTGCACCAGATCATAAAAGGCACAGAAAGCGTTCCACCACCAATACCAACCAGACTGGAAAATGCACCAATCACGCTCCCCACTCCAAACATTCCAGACAAGCCTGGAATGTGACGGGTGGGTTTTGGTTTGCGGTTCACCAACATCTGAGTACCGACGTAATAAAGAAAAATCACAAAAAATCCTTTCAAAAAACCCGTGGATAGCCTGGCAGCAAAACAAGAGCCGAGAAAAGTACCCACCAGAATTCCCGGCACAATACGGCGAACCACAATCCACTGCACTGCCCCACGTTTATGATGAGCCCAAAAGCTTGAGACCGAGGTAAAAATAATACTGGCCATGGATGTCCCCAGGGCCAGATGCATAATCACAGGATCAGGAAAATGCTGCCAGCTGAAAGCAAAGATCAACATGGGGACAATAACCAGCCCACCACCAATACCGAGCATTCCGGCCAGAACTCCAGCCACCGCGCCAAGCGCGGAATAAATCAAAATGATGGAAAACACTCAACAGCACCCCTTCTTTGAAAAAGAATTTCTAAACAATCGAGACTGACGCAACAACAAAAAATAATGGCAATAATCAACCGACAATCAAGCCACTGCCACCATTTCTTTCATTTGGACTTTATTCTCCCTTTCGAGTATGCAATAATCAAGTTAAATCTTCTTTTGATCTGCTTTTTTTCCTGGAGAGATATTATGCTGACACCTGTTACGGTCTTTACCCCCTACCCTTTTACCATTGGTGAAAAAATACATATTTCCGAAGGAACACGTCATGGAGACTGGATAGTGGCAAACCTTGATGACAAAAAAATCACCTTACGTTGCCCTGTCAGTGGTAAAGAATTTTGCTGGAACCGATTTTGTTATCTGGTTGATACCAGAGAGCAGGAATGGCCGAAAGGTGAAAAGGAAGGAAATGACGAAAAATAATCAACAAAGCAAGAGAACTTTCCCAAGAACACTTTGAATTTTAAATGAAAGAAAAAGAAATGGAGCAGACCGTTATCCAAGGGAAGATCTGCGATCTGAACAATATCTGTGATTGCCTACCCTTGGGTAAACTCGACCCTTGTGCCATTATCATTTTCGGGGCGTCAGGTGACCTGACCAGCAGAAAACTGATCCCGGCCCTGTACCGGATGTTTTTAAGCGCCAGTCTCCCCTCCCCGGTCTCCATCATCGGATGTGCCCGTACCGCCTATAACCATGACACTTTCCGCACCTTCCTGCAGGCCGCCTGCGCCAGTGATCCGACATTGAACATGGCCCGCTGGCACGAATTTGCGGACAATATTTATTATTCGCCTCTCAATTACGCTTCACTTCCGGACTTTCTGGAGTTGACCAGCCTCCTCAACACTCTCGACCAGCGGAGAGGAACCGGGGGCAACCGACTTTTTGATCTGGCCCTGCCGCCATCTCTCTACGAAACAGTTGCGACCAAACTTGGCGAGGCAGGTCTGGCCCGCCAGTTTGACGAAGGCAAAGGCTGGACCCGGATCGTCATCGAAAAACCATTTGGGCGCGATCTGGACTCTGCTCTTGCTCTTGACCAGACCCTGCATCAACATTTTCACGAGACGCAGATCTTCCGCATAGACCATTATCTGGCAAAAGAGACAGTACAAAACATCCTGACCTTTCGTTTTGCCAACACTATTTTTGAACCCATCTGGAACCGTGGTTATATCGAATCTGTGGGAATCATAGCCGCCGAAAAACTGGGAATAGAACATCGGAGCGGCTACTACGAGCAATCCGGGGTCCTCCGTGACATGTTCCAGAATCACATGCTCCAACTCCTGTCGCTCATTGCCATGGAACCACCCTCCCATTTTGAAGCGGAACGGGTGCGTGATGAGAAAATTAAATTATTCCGCTCAATCCGGCCCCTGCATGACCGTACAGAGGATATTATCCTGGGACAATATGGATCAGGAATTATTGATGGCCAAGATGTTGCGGGCTACCGTCAGGAACCGGGGGTTGCACTTAACTCCCTGATTCCAACCTTTGCCATGCTTCCG
This sequence comes from Desulfocapsaceae bacterium, assembly GCA_028697885.1. Classification (GTDB taxonomy): domain Bacteria; phylum Desulfobacterota; class Desulfobulbia; order Desulfobulbales; family Desulfocapsaceae; genus UBA2270. The sequence continues at coordinate 72,392 of JAQVER010000003.1, read as the reverse complement.
GTTTACGTGGATAACTGGCGCTGGCAAGGAGTGCCCTTCTACCTTATCTCTGGCAAAAGGATGGCCCGTAAGGAGACCCGGATCGTGATCCAGTTCAAGGATGCTCCTCATTCCCTGTTCCGCAATATTCTGGGAGCCAAGGTTATCGCCAACCGTTTGGTTCTTGGAATCTACCCTAAAGAGTCTATCAGTCTCACCTTTCAGACCAAAAACCCTGGAGCCCGGATGTGCATGCGTTCCATGACCATGGACTTTAAGTATGATGACTTTAACACCGGACCGTCTCCAGAAGCCTACGAGAAAGTACTGTTTGATTGTATCCAGGGCGACCACATGCTTTTCTGGCGGCAGGACGGGATTGAGCTGTCCTGGTCTCTTCTCACTCCGCTGCTCAATGAATGCGAAACCTGTCAGGGCCGTTCGCAAAAACTCCACAACTATCCTGCCGGAAGCTGGGGACCGGAAACGGCAAGAACTATTATTGAACGAATCATCACATGAACGAAACACCTTCCCATAAAGCAGGGCGTCTCCTGCGGCTCGCCACCTATGCCTCGGTCACCACCGCGCTCCTCCTGGTCGGGGGTAAATTCGCCGCCTGGCTTGCCACCGGTTCCCTCAGTATCCTTGCCTCATTGATCGACTCGCTGATGGATGTCATGGCCTCTTTCATCAATCTGATGGCGATTCGTTATTCCTTAAATCCTGCAGACGATGACCACAGCTTCGGTCATGGTAAGGCTGAGGCATTGGCAGGACTGGCTCAGGCAAGCTTTATCGCCGGCTCTGCCCTGATCCTTTTCATGCATGGCATAGAACGGTTGAAAACTCCTGTCCCCATTCAATCGCTGGGCCTGGGCTTGGGCATCATGGTTTTCTCCATTCTGGCCACACTCATTCTTATCGCCTTTCAGAGATATGTCATAAAGCAGACGAATTCCACTGCTATTCGGGCCGACTCCCTGCATTATGCCACAGACCTCCTGACTAATATCTGCACCATCATCGCCCTGCTGCTGACCCGTTTCAGTTGGGGCCAGATCATGGATCCTATTTTTTCCATGATAATCGCTCTGATCATTTTCCGCAGTGCCTGGCAAATCGGCAGTGAAGCCGTTCAATTATTAATGGATCAGCAGTTACCGCGGGAACAACGGGAGCTCATTCAACAAATAGTCCACAGCCATCAACAGGTTCTGGGGATGCATGACCTGCGCACCCGACAATCCGGGCAAATCGCCATCATTCAGCTCCATCTGGATCTGAATGCTGACCTCTCTCTCTCTCAAGCTCACAGTATCGGCAAAGACGTTGAAAAATTGATTTGGGAGAGTTTTCCAGGAGCCGATGTGACCATTCATCAGGACCCCATGCCGACATCGGTAAGGATACAGACTTCGTAACTCATGACCCATTTTTCCTATGCAACCTACTTTGTACGTAGTGTATGGAAACTGAACAATAAACTGAAAGATATTAAAATTTCATAATGGTTTAAAGATAGGAGTAAGCTTACCCTACCGATGAAACACCTATCAAATTGCACTATTTTTGACCTCCGTTCAGGAGTTCTGTAGTTAACATATTGTGCCTCCATTAAAAACTCAGCAATTACCTTTTTAAACTCCCGTTTATGCAATAGTGATGAAGAATTTTGTAAAGTACGCCCTAAATTGACAATCAAAATCAATGGTGATACCTTCATACTGTGAAAGAAAAATTTAATACTAGAGGAAAAAGTTCAATAAAAACAGGCCGATTGTTATAAGGATTTTTGAGCTGCCATGAAAATATCTTCTGGACTTAACAAGCAGATCTTCCTGGCCATGGCCGTTGCCGGCCTTTTCCCTCTCTTAGTCATGGCCTTTCAAAACAACTATTTTGCCCGGCAGACCATTGAGAATGTCGAAAAAGAGCATCTTTCCTTTTCCCTGCGCTCCCGCGAGCTCTGGCTACGAACCTGGGTAAACCATACCCGCCGGGATTTTTATCACCTGGCCCTGGATAATGGTGACAAGAAAAACCTCAGCGACGAAGAAATATTTATTCGAACGGCCCGGAAACTTTTCATTGGCCATCTCACCTATCGCTCCATTAGTCTCTATCGACCCGACTGGTCATTGCTCATACGCTATCCCGAAGACTTTAAGGAAGAGGTACAATCTCCTTCAAAGTCGTATCGTGCAAAACTCCAGACCCCTGGATCGCTATTTGTTATGGATGATGATTATCGCAATGTCGGTAAGGAGATTATCCTGCCGGTGGGCCAGGGAATGCTGAACCAGGAAGGCAAAATTGGAGCTTTTTTAGTTGCCGAAATCAATCTGACCCGTTCTTTGGGTTCCATTCTCGCTGACGCATCTGATCTCAATTCCGGAGGCAGCTACATTCTTGCCTCTGAAAAAGGTAAAATTCTCTATCAATCATCAGTTACTGACCAGAAAAGTTCCTCCGCTGAACAATGTGTTTCTGATATTGTTCCCTCACAGATACTGACCAGTCCTCCCCGGGAAGTACATAAAATCCTGACCTGTGGAACCGAGAGCTATTTCATCACTGCTCCTATTCCAGAATTTAAATGGCTTCTCATCAGTCAGTTCGAAACCGGCAGTGCTCTCCAACAATTTGAAAAGTATATCGTTTATGGTTTAGTTACGGCCGGCCTCACCTTTATAATACTTGTGATTCTTTCCCAAAAACTTTCAAAACGTCTTTCTGCTCCTCTTGATGAGCTCACCAGGGTTGCCCGACAAATTAGCCTCGGCCAGCACAATGAGCGACTGCCTCCTTTTAAAGAAGAGTATGCCCAGGAGGTGGGCGTGGCTTTTAATGCCATGCTGGATGCCTTGGAGAAACAGCAGCAAACCATTATCCAAAGCACCACCCTCAGCGCGGTAGGCAAAATGAGCTCAAGCTTGGTGCATGAGATGCGCAACCCTCTCTCGTCCATTAAAATCAACCTCCAGGCCATGGCCAGAAAGCTCCGAGATGACAAAGATTATAGCGAAATGGCAACTATTTCACTTATACAGGTCCGTCGCCTTGATGGAATGTTTGAGGATCTGCTCCAATTCTGCAAACCCATTGAAATCCACATGGAATCAATCACTTTTGCTGAGCTGGTGGATGAGTTCTTGGCCACTGTTAAGCCTGAGGCAGAAAAGAAGAATATAGATCTCCAGGTGGAGGACAAACTCCAGGGCTTTCAGTTCCGGGCAGACAAAGAAAGTACCTGCCGGGCTTTAATCAATCTGGTAGGCAATGCTATCCAATGGTCTGAGTCCGGCAGCATTGTTACCATAAGCGGTAGGCATCCTGCTGGAAACGAAGGGGTGGCATTGATTCAAGTATCTGATACAGGACCTGGCTTGCGACCGGAACAGATGAACAGACTCTTTCAGCCTTTTTTTACTACCCGACCATTGGGTACAGGTCTCGGGCTGGCTAATGTGAAGAAAGTAATGGACTATCAGGGTGGATCGGTTCTTGCATTAAACAACCCAGATGGGGGGGCAAGCTTTTCACTTATTTTTAAGGATTAAGGGGTAATGATTAAAATTCTTATCATCGATGACGATCAGGCCTTGGCCAGATCTCTGGAAATTCAACTCAAGGCAGAATGTCATAAGGTCGTCGTTGCCCATAATGTCTCGGACGGTATGACGGCTCTGGAAGAGTTAATCCCCGATTTGGTATTATTGGATCTTAATCTTCCTGATAAGCACGGACTGAAAGCATTGCCGGCTATTTTTGCTAATCTGCCAGGAGTGACAGTAGTTATCATGACCGGGAATACGGAAAACAGTGAGGCCGTTGATGCCATGCGTGACGGTGCCTTTGACTATCTGCGAAAGCCTTTAGACCTTGATGAACTTTTACAGATGACAGTTAAAGTCGAATCGTTAAAAAGGAGGAAATTTTCCGGTGATAATGAGCAGGAAGTTCCTCCTCCTAAAGCATTTCCTTTACAAATGATTGGTTCTGATCGGACAATTATTGATATCCACAAGCAGATCGGCCTCCTGGCTCGCAGCAGAGTTACGGTACTTGTTACAGGGGAGTCCGGCACCGGTAAAGAGTTGGTGGCCAGTATTCTCCATGAGGCCTCGACCCCGGATCAGCCTTTTGTGGCCATCAACTGTTCCGCTTTTGTCTCCACTCTTCTTGAAAGCGAACTTTTCGGCCATGAGAAAGGGGCCTTTACCGGTGCGGATCAGGTTAAGAAAGGGAAGCTGGAATTTGCTGGTAAGGGCACGGTTTTCCTGGATGAAATTGGTGACATGTCCCTGGATCTACAAAGTAAACTGCTGCGGGTTCTCCAAGAAGATGAATTTGTGCGGGTGGGAGGACTCAAGACAAGGACCTTTGAGGCTCGGATTGTGGCGGCAACCCACCGCAATCTTCAGGAAATGGTTAGCAAAGGGACCTTCCGCCAGGACCTCTTTTACCGGCTTAATGTGGTAAATATTGAAGTCCCCCCACTACGCGAGCGACGGGGAGACATTGGCAATCTTGCCACGTATCTTCTTGCCAAGATCGCCTTTAAGATGGGGCGCCAGCCACTGCGACTCAGCACTGCCAGCCATCTGAAGCTGCGGGCTGGTAATTGGCCAGGGAACGTTCGGGAACTCGAGAACACTCTGACTCGGGCCATGGTTTTGGCCCATGGCAAGGAAATTGACGTCGATGACCTGGTCATGCAGCAGGATGACAATGAGGAGCAAGCACCCTTTCCAGTAATCGGCACACTGGCAGCCACCGAAAAAATGTATATACGCAAAGCACTCGCCGAACATAACTGGAATATTACTCATACCGCTCTCACCTTGGACATCTCACCCACGACTCTCCGCAAAAAAATCACTGATTATCACCTAAAGCGAGCTGAATCCTGATGTTTTCTTCCTCTTTTCCATCTGTAAAGGCAAAGGTCTTATTCCTTGTGACCCTTTTTTGTCTGTTGTTGCCGACATCACTCGGGGCCATTGATTTAGCAGCTGACAAGGTACAGCTGCATGGCTTTTTGACCCAGGGTTATATGAAGAGCCTAGAGAATAATTTTCTCGGGGATACCATGGATGGCACCTTTCGTCTCACTGAAGTAGGCATCAATATCAATGCTCAGCTTACAGATCAATTTCGTATTGGCGGACAGGTACTTTACTGTAATTTACCGGCAGTAAGCACAGGTAAAGTCCGCGCCGACTGGCTGGTGGCCGATTATCATTTTTCCGACCCCTTTGGGATACGGCTGGGTAAGGTAAAAATGCCCATGGGCCTTTATAATATGGAACGTGATTCTGACTTCCTGCGGCCTCTCATCTTTCTTCCTCAATCCATTTATGATGAAACCCTTCGTGATTCCTGGCAGTCCCTTTGGGGTGGTGACATGTATGGCAATCTGCTCCTGAGTAAATGGGGGGATATCGATTACCAGCTCTTTGGCGGCCGTATTCAGTATGAAGATGATTCTTTGGCTACCCTTGCTTCCACTGAGTTTGTCAACCGTTACAATCAACAATATTCGTTATTTCTCAGCACAAAGGATTTGGACCGAAAAAATAATTATGCTTATGGCGCTGCCCTGTTTTTTAATTCCTCACTCAAAGGACTACGCGGATCCTTGACGTTGTTGGTTTTGGATGACGACTCGTGGCTCCATGAGTACCAGGTGAGCAGCCTGCGAATAAAAAGCAAGCTTGTCGCCTCTCTCGAATATTCCTGGAAAAATTTTAGTTTTACTACCGAATATTGTGAGACTGACCGCAGGCAGGAGCAGTTCCATGTCACGACATTGGATACCCCTTCACAAGCCTGGTATATGCTCCTGAGCTACTCTCCCATTGAAGCGTTGACCGTTTCCCTGCTCTATGATGAGTATTTCCGACTTAAAAACAATCATTATGAATCAACACCCCTGAACCATTACCCCTGGCGCAAGGACCTGGCCGTATCTCTGCGTTATGATATTACAGAAAATTGGACAGCTAAGGCCGAATGGCACACCGTTGATGGTACGGCCCTCTACTCGGGGTATTTCAATCCACAGGGAGCAGAGCGTTACTGGCAATATGGTGCCCTGAAACTCTCTTTTAATTTCTAATCATGATGTTGACGCTAAAAAAGAGAACAGGTGGCCTTATTCTGGCTCTATGGCTCTTTGCAGTGGGGCCAGCAGCGGGGGCTACAGCACAGGATGATTTTGTGCTTGTGGTCAATTCCGAGAATGATTTAACTACTATCAACCGCAAGGATGCAGAACTCATCTTCTTGAAAAAACAACGAAGCTGGCCTGATGGGAAGAATATCAGTGTGGTGATTAACGAAAATCCAAGGATTTATGACTCGTTCAGCCATACCGTCCTGAGACGATCGTCACAGCAATTTTTAGTCTTCCGCAAGCAAATGTTATTTCGCGGCCAGGGGATGCCGCCCCTCACACTCAAGACGGATCAAGATGTTGTTGCTTTTGTGGGCGAACACATCGGAAGTATCAGCTACGTCAGCCCTGATGCGGTAACCCTGGCAGTGAAGGTTGTCTCAATTCTCCAGTAGGTCTTAGCATGAATATCCTCTGCAATATTCGCTGTAAAATTTGGGCTTGTGGCAGTGTGGCCTTCCTGAGTTATCTTGCTATCACTCTGGCTACAGCTTGGGTGAATAGCGAGACTCAAATTTTCATCACGCACGCACAACGAATCGATTTGCCTCTCTTTTCCAAAGGGGTTCTTGCTAACAGTCTCTTGAACGCCCAGAATCAAGAGTATGAAAATGGCCTCCTCGCCGGTGAGCAAGGAGAAGTGCACCAGGCCAATATGCTTCATAACCAGATAGCTCCCCTGCTGGATGAGATGGTACAATTAGTTGATGTCAACCATAACGATCTCCATCCAAGCATCCTTTCCTTGCGCGATGAATACAATAATTATTACGTTATGGCCTCCCAGTATTACTTAGAGGCGGTGCAAAAGAATGATATCTTTGCCTTCCGTAACGAGATCCATCAGCTTGGAAAACTACAGGCAAGCCTTTCCGCCGATTTTAAAGAAGTAGCCGGGAGGCTGCAGGAGATGATTAATGAGGATTTTGAGAAAAACAAGCAGCGTATTGAATTCCACACCCGTTTCCTTGCTATCGTTTTTATCCTGTCTTTCCTTGTAGCTATTGTGGTGGTTAACTGGCTCGCCAATAGAGAAATTATTGTCCCTCTTGGAAAAATAAAAATGATGATTGATGATTTTGGTCGCGGAAGAACTATCGAAAAACCGCAGAGCAGTCGAGGAGGGGATGAGATTCAGGAGCTGGCAAGCTCCTTCTGGCAGATGACTTCCGATATTCAGCTCATAACTGTTTCTCGGAACTATGTAGATAATATTATCAACAATATGTCAGATTCACTCATTGTTTTAAACCCCGATCTGACTATTCAAACCACCAATCACGCAACCCTGAACCTCCTGCATTTCTCGAAGGAAGAATTAGAAGGACGTCACTTCCGCACTATTTTCAGCCATGCTGAAAAAGCCATTGTCGATTCTCTCTTCCATGGATTTCTCGAAGGCAAAGTAGTTACAAATATTGAGGCGTTTTATACTGGCTATGATGAGCTACCAATACCGGTATATTTTTCAGCCAGCCCCCTCTATTTTCCTGACGGCGCCTTGCAGGGCATTTCCTGTATGGCCAGTGATATCAGCGAGCTAAAAGAACAACGTGACAACTTGGAGTTTCTGGCCAATTTTGACAAACTCACCGGACTGCCCAACCGGAATCTCTTTTTTGACCGCCTGACCGTAACCGTAAGTGAGGCCAGACGTTATGGCCACCTCTTCGCCCTGTTTTATCTTGATCTCGACAACTTCAAACCCCTCAATGACAAGTATGGTCATGCAGCCGGAGACCATGCCCTGCAAGAGGTTGCAAGACGTCTGCAGGAGACGGTGCGTGACTCTGACACCGTATCCAGGCTGGGTGGTGACGAATTCGCCATCCTGCTGAGCAGAATTAAAGATGCCGGAGAAACCATAATGATCGCCACCAAAATTCTGGACATTATAGGAAAACCATTCCTAATCCAGGGAGACCAGTGCATCCTGGGAATCAGTATCGGTATTTGTCTCTCCTCGACTGAGATTACCAGTGCGGATGACCTGGTAAAAAATGCCGACATGGCTATGTATGCCGCCAAGGCTCAGGGCCGGAATCGTTTCATTTTGTTCTCTCCGGAACAAGTGTAAGCTCTCGACTTGGTACCCCCTCCACGCAGGACTTTTCTTTTTTCCCACAAAGAATTTTCACTTTACCTCTCTTTTGAGCTTCTCCTTCCATAATTCTCTTTTCACCAACTTGATTTCAAAATTTGTTTTCTTCTAAAAATCGCTCACCAGATTCTAGTGAGCTGATGAGCAGTTCCTAATCATTGATTAGAATGTTCCCTCTATTTTTTTCTACCAACCACATTCTTAAAAAGAATTACATTGTCATAACAATAATTTGACACATTTTCACTGCCAAAGAAATTTCTTCACTTCTTCATGGTACGTTTTCTGCAATCTTAAGACTCAGGCAAAGGGAAGTATCCTTAATAATTTCAAAGGAGAAAAAACTATGAAACGAAGTAGAAAATTGATGGCCGCTGCTGCGGCACTGGGCCTAGTGGGTGCCGCTGGCTTTGCTCAAGCGGATGTTGTCAGCCAATGGGATATGTCACTGACATCTCCGGCGCCGACGACTCAGGAGGTTGCTGTAGCGACCGGTGTCCCCTTTACCTTTGACATCTTTAACTATGTGGAACCGGGCAGTTTAACGGACCCAAACACCGGTGCCGTAGCCAGTGGCGGTTTCATGCCCAGCGGCTGGTCTCTCTTTGCCGGTGGAAAAACGAATATCTTTACCGACAGCACCAAAACCATTCAGAACGGTGCCATGACCTGGAAAGAGAGAGATACGCAGGGGCCAGGAATAAACGTGGTCAACCAGGATGCTAAGGGTAATAATTGTATCATGTCTGCAGGATGGACACCGGTTGATGATTCATTGATGAGCGAATGGTGGGGACAAATAGACAATGTCAAGCAATGTGATGATCCCTTCCAGTCCAGTAAGCGTTTCAAAATGGTAAGTTATGTGCTGGATGGCCCCGTTGATTTGACCTTTAATGTCAGCGCCACCGGCAGCAAAGATATCTATCGTCTCCTGCAGAAATATGGCAACCAGACTGGTCAACGGGTCACCGGTTATACCCAGGAAATCGGTTTTATCGTTAATGGTCAATTCCAAAAAGCCACCCCCGGCACAGGTATTGCCTTCTGTGCCAAAAACGGCACTATCTATGATGATTACGCCCCCACCCCAAGCACAATCATGAATCAGGGGGAACTTGATTCCCTCATGGCCCACGGCCTGTTCGGCGCCGCTGACAAACATCACACCGGCACCGGTTATTTCAACCCCTATGTCCGAGCCACCTTCGGTGTGCTGGCTGGGGAAACCTCCCTCACCACTACAGGAATGGCTGCAGTTCATCGTGACCTGTTTGGTGAATGGTTGCCGTCCAACCAGATGAAGGGTGCTTTCTACTACGATGACGATGGCAATCCTTACACTGATAATTTAATCGTTGCCAACTGCGACGGTGATTTTGATAAAGTAGCTGGCCAGGCTGGTGCCCCCAATGGCGGTTGTGACGGCCAGTGGATGACCTACCGCGAGGATTATCAACTTCATGATATCGATGGCGACGGAATTGTCAATGAACTCGCGCCTGCCGTGGGCACCGATGTCCGAGCCCCAATTCCGGTTGATGCTGACACCATCCTTGCCTGGATGGCTGACCCCTTGATGATCCCCGGAGATATCGACGATCTGGCTAACGTCAACATTAATGCCTTCATCTCTGTAGCCAATGCCCAGAATTGGCCCACTGCAGATGGTAACGGCAATGCCAGCTTCACCATCAGGACAACTCCGACTTTTGACGCTGACGTGGCTCAGGCCGAGCCAGGCCTTACTGACCCTGCAGCATTCGTGGTCAGCATCAATGCCCCAAACACCGTTCTCTAACGTAAGGTTCTTTAACACAATGATTATTCTTAATATTGGAGGAATAGAATGAAAATCGTAAAAATAATTCTTTTGGCGATGGCAGTCGCCTTGGCAAGCGCCAGTATGGGCATGGCCGCCGGCTCAGTACAGATGAATGAGTCCGTATATATATCTGCGAATGTTAAAAACACAACAAACAATGCCCTGAAAGCTGCTGTTAAACTTACAGCTTATGACGATGCCGGCACTGTGGTGGGCAAGGTCTGCAGCGAGCAGTACCTGAAGGAAAATTCCACCAAGACAGTGACCTTTCGCTGGCAGGCTCCGAACTATAAGACCGGCATTTACTGGAGCCCTAAGGTCGTTGTCGCCGGTACCTGCATCAATCAAGTAGTCGGTGATGACAGAGATCATCATGATGATGGTGATGACAGTGATGATAGCGACGATGATGAAGATCATAATGATGATGATGATGAAGATGATCCTGTAGTTGTTAAAGTGTATGGCGATAGTGACAATAGTGGACTTGAAGAAGATTAATCAAGGTCGTTCCCTAACAAGGGGTCTTGTTGGTATGTAATCCACCAAGAGCTCCCACATATTTACCCTTTTCCGGTCTTGAGTGGCCGGAAAAGGGGTTTTTTCGCATTCTATTTATTACCTATTATTACATTATGTTAAATGGAGAGGATTCAAATGTATGGCGTGTCTGAAAATATTGGTTTGGTAGCTGTAGTTATAATTGGCTTCATGGCTATCAGTATCGTTGGTCAGTTGATCAAAAGCCTGTGTTACAAATTCAGAAGGAGCAGAGTAATTCAAGTAAAAGGAGAATGTCATGAGTAACCCTCAGGGAAATACTATAATTTCTGCGAGAAATACTGCAGGGATAACAGCAACCATACTTTTTGTTGGGGTTGTGTCCCTCTTTGTTATTCTGGCAGTTAAGTTTCCGCGGCTCTATATCATTGCCACCTATGAGGATCTCCTCGGGGAATGGACCCAGGTCTTCTTTTTTGCGGCAACCCTTATTGGTTCCCTTCTCCTGACACGGTACACACATCCCTACCGTCTCTTTTTTGCTATCCTCGCCCTGGCCTGCTTCTATGTGGTTGGCGAGGAAATTTCCTGGGGCCAACGTCTGTTTTCCTTTGCAAGCCCGGAGTTTTTTCAGCACCATAATCTTCAGCAGGAGGTTAACCTCCACAACTTTCTTACCGGCCCAACAGCAACATGGCAAAAGAGAATCATTGAGATTGGTCTTGTTGCCGGTTTGATAGGATATGGTCTGATCTACCCTCTTTTGCAGAGGAGCGGAAATAGATTGGCGCAATGTTTGGCAGACCACGGACTGCCTGTCCCGCCACTCTACCTCAGCCCCTACTTTATCACAGGGGCGCTGTGTGAAGTTCGTCTTTTTTTATTTAACGAGGCTGAGATTGCAGAGCTCCTTATTGCAATGGCTCTGGCCTTTCTGACCCAGCACTATCTCCTGCTGAGCCAGGGAAAACGGCCACATACAACTCCATGGGGTCCGGCTATAGCAATGGTCGGAGTAGTTCTTGTCTGTTTTGCTGGAGCAGGATCGGCGAGCTGGTATTGCTGGAAATCTCCGGAACTGCATGACCAGATGGTAAAGCGCATAACCGCTGGAAAGAAAAAATTTGCCAAACGCTATTGCAGTTATGGAGCTTGGAAAAATGCGGCCGATCTCTATGAGGCGCTTCTTGAAAAAAGCCCGGAAGACAGGGCTCTGTTACGCAGTTTAGCCCATACTTATAAAGAAATGGAGGATGAACAGAGGTTTCTTGCCACCAATGGTAAGGCCATTCGCCTTGACATGATTCATTATAGTCGGGATCCTCACCAGGTACAGGTTAATCTCTCGTTATTTCTGAGTTTTCAACAAAACGGTAAGCAGGAAAAAGCTCGCCTTCATTTGGCAAAAGCCATTGAGGAGAGCCATAACAAGGTATTATTAGAACCATCTAATGCCGATAATTATTATTGGTATGGTAAATGCTTACAGGCCAAAGGTGACTCAACTGCAGCGAAAGAACAGTTTGCCTGTGCCGTGTCTATGAAACCCGCATCAAAAAAGTATCTCCAGGCCTATCGCAGAAGTCTGCAAAATGAAAAAAGTTGATATAAGGTTCTTGCAAAACGACTAAGATGTCACCCCGAGTATTTTTATCTGAAATTTATTTTTCAAATTCATCATGTTTGACATTCAAGCCTGCACGAGTTCACCAGTTTTTCGACTTAATTCTTCATATTGCAATAGGTGTATGGAGAATACCCGTGATAACTATTCAAAAAAATGATTAATTCATGAACGAATTCTACAACGAAGATGAATCTCTGATGAAGCGCCACATACGCTATCCACCTATTTGCAATAGACGTATTTTTTGCTATACTTATAATATAATCTTTAAGTTCCAGGCAAATACAAGGGCCTGCTCTTCTCTGTATTAATCTATGTTTCACATCACTACTTGCTTTTGTATTTGTTATCTTTATATTTTTTCATTTAGACGTGTTTTCGGTTCATAACGGCACATTTCCAACCATCTTAATAAAATGAGTTGGCATTTGTCTCGCCAGATAATTCAATTTCTTCACATCGATCCACTGCAGATGGTGGTAGATACTTTTAATGTTATGAGAGCATTTTTGAGAAAAAAAATTACAGCAACACGGGCTTACTTTCAGCAGGCGGTGGATGAGCTTCGTGGGTTACGTGTATTCCATGCCACGGATAGTAAAATTTTACCAAAAGGTTTCAGAGAGATACAACGTCACCTGATGGCCGCAGTAAAAGAAATAAATGCATAAGATGATGTCAGGGAAAATCAGATTAATACAGGGAAAGGCGTTCCTCAGTCTTCTTCTCCTAGTGTCCATATACTCACTTGCCAACTATTTCATTATTAAGCTGATTGTCTCCCCCCACCATCTTCAACTTGAACATAACCTGGCTCAACAGGAGATGGAACGTATAATTGAAGCACTGCTGCGGGAAGAAGAAGGTTTGGGAACCATCGCTCATGACTGGTCGGCCTGGGATGACACCTATAATTTTGTACAAAACGTAAACCCGGAATATATCACCTCCAATCTGGGGAATACCACTTTTACAAATATCAAGTTAAATCTGTTATATATCTTTCGCCTCGACGGATCGCTGGTATTGAGCAGACTGCTCAACCTAGAGACAGAACAGGAAATGGGCCTCGCTGAGCTTCCCCCGACCGGCCTGGCCAGAAGTCATCCCCTGCTGCGCCATCCCGACGTGGACAGTTCAATCAATGGAATTCTCAAAACAGCGCGCGGTCCACTCTTGATCGCATCCCACCCCATTATCACCAGTGAAAACACCGGGCCCATTGTCGGAACGCTGATGCTGGGCCGCTTGCTCACCGAAGAGTTAATGGCAAAATTAAAAAAACAGACCAAGGTCGAATGCCGACTTCTGGATCTCAATGAGCAAGAGTCCCTTTCCAAGATTCCAGCCGATATATCCATACTTGGCCCAGAAACACCCTTTGTCTTTTATGATACAGAAAACAGAATCACCGTATACAGCCTCCTTTCCGATTATCTGGAGAAACCCCAGTGGCTCCTTGAGGTTCAGACCGATCGCCCGATCACCAAACAATCCAGCAAGATCCTTCGTTATGTCCTTTTCTCAAACATTGGCATAGGTCTTATAACCCTCCTTTTCCTTCTCGTCTTTTACCGAAATCAGCTCAGGGTTGTGACTTCGACATTCCGAGACCTTATCGATCAAGCCTTACCTTCCCGGATAAAAGCACAACCAGAGACTCCACTGTCAATAGGCTTCAACACCGATGAATTTTCCAGATTAAGTGATGACCTCCGCTCCATGATCGCCGATTTTGAACAAACCAGTGAATATCAAAAAAATATCATCAATGAACATACGACATCACGTCGTCAGCTGAATGAGCAGATGGTCAAAGAGATCAAAGAAAGGCTGCAAATTGAAAACGACCTGCACGAGGTCCAAAAAAATCTTGCAGAACAGGTCGAGAAACGAACCAGAGAGCTCCGTCAGGCTAATATCGTATTGCAGGAAGAAATTGTGACCCGCAAAGAGAAGGAGGAAGAACTGATCAACCACAGGAAACGTCTTCGCGCCCTCTCATCGGAACTTATGCAGATAGAAGACAAGGAGCGACGCCAGCTTGCCACTGACCTCCACGACCAGGTAGGACAGTCCCTTTCGGTTGTGAAGATGTATGTGGATGGACTCATTGCCTCCACATCAAACGATGTCATCCTGGAAAAACTTCAGCTTATCGCCACCATCATTGAGCAGACAGTACAGGATGTGCGCACCCTCACCTTTGAACTCAGTCCGCCCATTTTGTATGAGCTAGGCCTTAAGGCCGCGCTTGAATGGCTCGCTGAAGATTTTCAAAAAAAATACTCCCTCACAATCAAATCCGCATGTGATGCGTGTCCCAAATGCACCACCCCCGCCTTTCTGGCCCTTATTTTCCGTACCATACGTGAATTACTGATAAATGTCGTCCGTCATGCCCATGCTGATACTGCGGAGGTAGAAGTTCGATGTACAGGCAAAGGTGTCCGTATAACCGTGATGGACAATGGCTGCGGCATGAAAGAAGGGAACCAAAAAGACGGGGAGAACACAAGCGGAGGATTTGGCCTGTTCAGCGTCCGTGAGCGGGTAGTCAACATCGGTGGCACAGTGGTGATTGATTCTCAAAAAGGTCAAGGAACAACCATAACCATAACAATTCCAATCAAAGAGGCCTGCGCGCAATCCGGCAGTTAACGAAGATGATATTAAAAATTATTGTGGTGGATGACCATAAAATTGTCAGGGACGGACTCTGTTCACTTATTGACGGGCTCGCCGGTTACACCATCGTTGGCCGAGCGGAAAACGGCAGGCAGGCCATCGAGGTGGCACGCCGGGAAAAACCTGATATCATCATCATGGATGTGAGCATGCCGGAGATGAACGGAATTGATGCTACCAGTTCGATCATGGAGGAGATGCCTTCTTGTAAGATCATTGTCCTGTCCATGCATTCGGATAAACGCTTCATTGTCGGTGCTCTTCAGGCCGGAGCCTCAGGCTTTCTTCTCAAGGAGTGCGCCTTTCAGGAACTCAACCAGGCCCTAGATGCAGTCCGTAGCGGCCAGACCTATCTCAGCCCCAAAATTGCCGGGACGGTTGTTCACGATTACCGACGTCGCCTGCTCTCCGAGGCCAAGAAAGAAAACCTCACGACCAAAGAACGTGAAGTGCTGCAACTGATTGCCGAGGGTCGTTCAACCAAAGAAATTGCCGAAAGACTCTTTGTCAGCGTCAAGGCTATTGAAGGACGGCGTGGGCGACTCATGGAAAAACTGCAGATTAACTCTGTGGCCGGACTTGTCAAATATGCCATCCGGGAAGGTCTGACAGAGCTCTAACCTCGAGAGTATGCCCGTAGCATGTTAAAGATGGACTGCATGTAACCTAACCAAAAAACAAAGACTCCGGAAAATATCGAATTTCACATATCTCCTTGTCATTCTACGGTTCGAAATTCCCCTTTATCTCTTGACATTTGTTCCCCTCTTATAAAGAGGTTAATGAATCCAGCAACGATATTGACCTTCTTGTGGCAATCCCCACTGCATCGGAAAAAGCCATCTTATCCCTCATCCTTTTTCCTGCCTTCCCCCTCACCTTTACACCACCTAAAAGCACAACAAGGGATTTCGAAGCCTACAAGTAGGGAACCCCCCCTTTTCAAGTACCCTCCATGATGATAACATCAAATCATCCTACAAAGACGCCTCCCCTCTATGGGGGTAACCATTTTGATTAAATAGGAAAGTTGATACTAGAGGACAATGAAGAAAACAGCATGTATCTCCTTGTTTCTCCTCTCTGCCAGCCACATAACACTGGCAAATAACGACAACCAACAGGCTCTTTCTTTCATCACCCCGGGCGTAACAGCTGAAACCAATATCCACTTCAACGAGCAATACTGCACCGAGTGTCATCTGCAGCGACCAAACAGGGGTGATGCTGTTCAGCTGAGATATGAAAACTATACACAGACCTGCAGGTGTCATGGATACACTCCCGACACTTACACCCATCCTGTTGACATACCACTCTCCGCGGAGAAAAAGGCCACTATCCCGGCAGAGTTTCCCCTCACAGACGGCAAAATCACCTGTTACACCTGCCACAATATGGCTCTGCAATGTGAACCGAAATACAAATTCAAAAACTACAATAAGGCATTTTTACGAACAGACCCCTCTCTGGGCAGAACCTTCCTCTGTTTTCAATGTCATCAGGAGAAGCAATACGAGATGCTTGACCCCCACAAACAGCTGGACGCCTCAGGGGCAATAAACTCCGAATCATGCCTCTATTGCCACGAAACCAAGCCGGACGAGCAACACGCGACCCTGGAATCGCGAGAAAAGGGAGAAGATACTGTCCATCTTGTCGGTGATCTTGAAGTACTCTGCCTGCGCTGTCACAATAACAAAGCCGGCAACCACCCCCTCAATAAAAACCATCGCGTCAAACCATCCGAAAAGGTGACCTCCAGAATGCACTGGTCTGAGAGAAATCTCTGGATCGTACTGCCACTGAACGACGAGGGGAAAATCACCTGTATTACCTGCCACAACCCCCATGAACGGGGGGTTATCCCCACTGAAAAAGCAGCATCTACCGGTGCAAGCGATAAAGCCCGGCTGAGAAAAGCATGGGGAGGGGGCAGTATCTGTGTGGCATGCCATAACATGTAAAAAGTGAAAAATCCCTTCGCACCACTGCGAAACCTATAGCGGTACAGTTGTTTACAGAACGGAGTGCATCCTAAACTGTTACAAAAAAGGAGAGGAGATGAGATTGAAGTCACGTTTCGGACCATTTGGTTACATTGGTATTTTTGTACTGCTTACCATCTATTTCATGCCGGCAAGTGTGCTGGCGGCAGATGTCGGCAACTGTCTATTATGTCACAAGTACCCGGGATTAAGCAGAGTTGACGAGAATGGAGAGATGCGGCTTCTCTTTGTCAATGAGGATATTTTTAGCAAGAGCGTCCATGGCAAGGTTAAATGTGAGGGATGTCACGTAGATATAACCAAAATTCCACATGAACCAGCCAAACCGGTCGACTGCCTCGTGCTTTGCCACATCATAGAACCGACTTCGGAGCAGAAGTTCACCCACAAAAGTGTTGCAACCTCTTTAGACGACAGTGTTCACAGCAAGAAGGACAAGGACGGCAAGGAGAAACCATTCAGTGAGGATATGCCCACCTGCAAGGACTGTCATGACAACCCGATGTTCAGACCCCTTGCCTTTGTTAAAAAAGTCAGACCCGGTGTTGCCGAGGATGCGCTGGGGCGCTGTCGCGTTTGTCATACACAAGAAGAATTTATCAACAGGTTTTACAATCACATCACTACCAGGCTGCACAAGAGCAGAAGCCCCCTTAATATTGCAGAGTCGTGCGCTCGCTGCCATGACGACCCGAAACTGGTCGCCAGGCACAATCTTTCTACCAGCGCGGGAGGGTCTTATGGTCAAACCTTTCACGGCAAGGCAGCCAACCTCCTCGACGAATCGGTGCCAGATTGTCTGGACTGTCATGTGCCGAAGGGGAAATCCGTACACCAGATGTATGAAAACAAGGATCCCCGCGCCACAACTTATAAAGAGAACAGGGGACAAATCTGTAACTCCGTGGACTGTCATCCAGGAGCCTCCACAGACTTCGCGAATTACAAGGTCCATGCCGAATTCAACATGAAACAAAATCCGGTAATATACTGGTTTACCACATTTTTCATCATTCTCACCGGCGGTACCCTGTTGCCACTGATGGCAATCCTGTTTCTAGACCTGCTTCGCCGCCTGTTTCCCAATGCATCCTTTAGACGGAGGAAAGAGAAATAATGAAACGATATCCTGCCATAAAAATAAAAGACGGAAAGAAATATTTTTATAGATTCAATCTGGACCAAAGGATCCAGCACATCATTCTGGCACTCACGGTCATTATCCTTGTGCTGACCGGGATGCCTCTCAAGTTCAGCGATACAAGCTGGGCCCCGTACCTCTATGCTCTTTTCGGAGGAAGTAAGATGGCCCCGACAATACATAAGGTGACCGGTGCCATCATGCTCATTCTCTTTGTTTACCATGTCATCCGTGTTGTCGGCCAAATCCTGACTAAACAGATTTTACCCCTCAAGAAAGAGGGAAAGATGAATGCTGGCCAAGTCACCAAGATACTGATTAAGCAGCCTATGATCCCCAATATGAAGGATGCCAAAGACATCATAGGACTGATGAAGTATCTCCTCTATTTTACCACTGTACGCCCTGATGGAGATGAATTCACCTGGAAGGAAAAATTTGATTACTGGGCACCGTTCTGGGGTATGTTTGTCATCGGTCTTACCGGTCTCGTTATCTGGAACAAAGTGCTTGCCACCCAGATCATACCAGGAGAGCTCATCAACCTCTGCCTTATCGCCCACAGCGACGAGGCGCTCCTGGCCGCTCTCTTTCTCTTCATATGGCACTGGTACAATGTTCATTTCTCCACGTCCGTCTTCCCCATGGGCACAGTCTTTTTGACGGGTTATCTCCCAGAGGAGTTGATGGTTGAAGAGCACTATGAACATTATGTCAGGGTAATGACCAAAGAGGGGCTGGAAGATGAAATCCTCCCACCCCATGGTGGTCACAAGCCCTTCTGTAATAAACCCTTACCTGAGGAACCAGACAATCCGTTCCACACTACCGCCGCCGAACAGCCCGATGATACCGCACCACAGGGAGGGATCAGCTCATGAAATGCTTTCTTACCAAGCTCTATATCCTTGCTTTTATGGGACTGGTTATTTTCTTCAGTACGCTCATCTGGAAATTGACTTTTGCCCATCTTATCCACGAATACCACGCGCGGAAAGGTGATGTATCCATCCAGCATACTGGAGAAGCAGAAAAAAAGGACCAAGGAAAACAGACATTTGATACCATGATCCTTGAAAGCGAAGATAGGGTTAAACATTACCTCGGCTACCGTGTACTTGAAGAGCAACGAATAGAGGGCCATTTCCACCATATCGGTTTTGATATTGGTCCGGACAACAGATCCTACTGTCGCCCCTGCCACGGTGACATGCCGCACGATAAAGTTAAGGATATTCGTGCTTTTTTGAATATGCACGCCTTCTTTATCGCCTGTCAGACCTGCCATGTCAAACTCGGAGAAGATGAAAAGACAAACGTCTACAAATGGTATGACCGAAAAACCGGCGATATTGTTGCCAGCCCGGTTAATGGGGCTCCCCCGGGAACCTATAACGCAAAGATCATCCCCTTTATTCGCGAGAACGGTCAACTCGTCCGCATTGACAGCGAAGACAAGATCCAATTCGCCACTGATTACAAGACAAATGAAAAGGTCCTGAGCGAAGGCCAGAAGTCCAAGGCAAAAAAACTTATCCATAAGATTATCAGCAAGACCCCGGTGACCTGTGAAAGTTGTCATACAAAAAACAACCCAACCCTCCCCCTCGCAGAGCTTGGCTATCCCCAGACGCGAGTTGACTCAATCACCAGCACAGAGGTGGTGGGAATGATAAAAAATTATACCGAATTTCATATGCCGAAGATGTTGAGCCCAGGTGAAAAACCGGCCACGCCGCAACTGCAGCCGGAACTACTGCCGATACAGCACTAAGCCTGAACAAGTGGATAAAAATATTATGCTAGGATGGCTTACAATCCTCCTGGAGTGCAGATGGCAGCGAAGCATATTTCCCGTTGCCATCTGCCTCTTTCTTACCGTTTGTGTCTCGAGAGCCGATGGTCTCGAACTGACCATGGCAAAACACCTCTTTGACATAAAAGATACCTTCAATCAGCCCAGTGATTTGACCGTTGCCCAGGATGGGACCATCTATGTGGTTGACGGAGTCAATGGCAGGATACAGGCATTTTCTCCAACCGGAAAATATCTTTTCACCATCGGACACCCGGGAACCGGTCCTGGAGAATTCGCCTTTCCTTTAGGAATGGATATTGACAAATCAGGCAGGCTCTATGTTGCCGACTCCAGAAACCATAGGATCCAGATATTGACCTCCAAGGGGGATTTCATCTCTGAGATCCCGGTTCCGGATAAGAACGGTAACAAGGCAGACCCCACGGATGTGGCCGTGGATGATTCGGGAAAGTGGTTCTTTGTGGCAGACAACAATAATCACCGTATTCTCAGATTTGATACTGGTTCCAAAAAGCTTACCAACAGCTATGGAAAACCAGGGGCTGAGAAGTGGGAATTCCGTTATCCTTTTCTCATGCATCTGCATCATAATAAAGACCTCTACATTGTTGATGTGATTAACACCAGGGTACAGGTAGTGAATACAGAGGGCAAGTTTGTTACCTT
The DNA here is from genome assembly GCA_028697885.1 of Desulfocapsaceae bacterium. GTDB lineage: Bacteria > Desulfobacterota > Desulfobulbia > Desulfobulbales > Desulfocapsaceae > UBA2270. Next base: position 51,855 of record JAQVER010000003.1, on the reverse strand, counting down.
AATCGGAGGCTGGGGCGTGGAAAAGGGACAATTTTTCAGGCCCAAGGGGGTCGCTGTTGATAAAAACGGCCTCGCCTATGTCAGCGACAGCTACATGGGAGTGGTTCAGCTCTTTAATATCACAGGGACATTTCATTCTGTCCTCGGTGATCCTGTAAGCGGTGGGGTAAGAAAATTCACCACCCCGGTGGGACTCTTTGTTGACGATTCAATGCGCCTCTATGTTGTGGAAATGCTTCCAGGGCGGCTCAGCGTCTTCAGCTTGGACAATGCACAATAACAGTGCGTCACCAAACAAACAGTTTGCTATGAACAGATCCTCAACCTGTCTCCTTTTCTTCCTTTTCAGCACCATACTTTTGTACCATACGACCTCTCTCGCCGTTCAACCCCCTCCCCGCAACCCAAACTCAGCCAAAGAGTGTGCGATCTGTCACTTTCGCTGGATCGACACTTTTTTTATCGATGGCAAGGGAACAGATTTGGTTCCCTATCAAGCGACAAAAGTGGTTGCCGAACCTGAAATGTGCTTTTCCTGCCATGACGGCAGTGTGGTTGATTCAAGAGGAAAGGTCTACAATGACCATCGTCATCCCATCAACAAACCTCCGCCCCCGGGTATGGAGATCCCGCCCATCTTCCCTTTGGACGATAAGGGAAACATGCAGTGTTTCACCTGCCATACCGCCCACGGTGTATCCAGTGAGATGGGGATAGAGAGGGCGGTCTTTATCCGTGCCTCAAACGATAACTCTTCCATGTGTATGATGTGTCACAAGGGCAAAGAAGGCGGCCCTGTAGCGGGCAACCATCCCATTGGCACAATAAAACGGACAATCCCCGAGAAGATGCTCGGCCGAGGCAGTGTCGAGGGAACTGACAAGAAGCAACTCATCTGCCAATCCTGTCATAACGTCCATGGCTCACCGTATGACAATTTCCTCGTGGACAACAACCGCGATTCGGCCCAACTCTGTCTCGACTGTCATGCAGAGAAGGGTGGCCTTGTGAACACCGGACATGACCTGCGGCGCACAGCAGCGGGTACAAAAAACAGCAAGGGACAGACCCCGGAACAGTCAGGCGTCTGCGGTGCCTGTCACCTGGTGCATGGGGCAAAGAAAGCAGCTCTCTGGGCAAGAGAGCTTCCCGCCAATAGCAAAAACATGAGCCAGGACCTCTGTATAAGTTGTCATAACAGGCAGGGACTGGCCCCTGAAAAGTCTCTCAAGGGGTACGCACATCCCGTCAATATCTCACTCAAAGACAAGGGGATGAAGCCTGAGTTACCAGTCTATGATCTCAAGGGCAAGCGGGTCCTATTCCAGTCAAAGGAGGCCCTCTTCACCTGCCTCACCTGCCATGACCCGCATCAGGGAGGAACAGCCAGACAGGCGAAGATGACGCCTCCCCGTTCCAGTTTTCTTCGGGTAGAGGGTGGTCAGCCGGAGAGGCTGTGCAGGCAGTGCCATGTTCAACAGGCCCGCATTGTCGGGAGCGATCATGATCTACGGAGTACGGGACCCACAACAAAAAATGATAAGGGCCAGTCGCCGCTCGAGTCTGACGTGTGCGGTGTCTGCCATCTGGTGCATGGAGCACAGACAGAGAATTTGTGGGCCAGAAAGGTCCCTGGCAAGAGTACCTTCCCGGCCCAGGACCTCTGCCTCACTTGTCATAAGAGCAAAGGTGAGGCCGGTAAAAAACTGATCGGGGATCATTCCCATCCCGTTGATATTGATCCTGCCAAAAAGGGTATTATCACCAAACTCCCCCTCTATGACAGGCAGGGGAAAAAGGCTGGTAATGGAGTTGTCGCCTGTCTGACCTGCCACGATCCCCATCAATGGAATCCGAAAAAGCCAGGAGATCATGGCGGCGGCAATCCAGAAGGCAACGCTGAAAACAGTTTTCTCCGTCTTGAGGTTGCACCAAGGCCCGTGTTGTGTGGTAATTGCCATAAGACAAAGGCGTATGTGGAAAAGACAGACCACGATCTTACCATAACCGCTCCGACGGCTAAAAACATCCTGGGCCAGACGCCCGTGGAATCCGGAGTCTGCGGAGCCTGTCATATCATTCATAATGGGAAAAACGAGGTACGCCTCTGGGGGCGTGACTACGGTATCGGTAAAGGTGTCATGGATAGGATGTGTAACAGCTGCCATAGTGAGACAGGGTCGGGTCGTAGCAAGGTGCCAAAGGTATCCACTCACCCGGAAAAACAACTGATTACTAATCGTGGAAGAAACATCGAGGGAAAAGCAAATTACTTCCCCCTGTTTAACAATACCACAGGGGCTTACGTAACCGTTGGTGATATAGCATGTGCCTCATGCCATGATGTACATCAATGGGACCCGAAGAAGGCATCACAGGGCCCAGGCACAAATTCCGAAGGCAGGGTTATCAACAGTTTTTTACGGATGCAGACCTACAACATGATATGCAAGGATTGTCACGGCCTCGATTCACTGTTCCGATTTAAATACTACCATGACAGCAAAAAAAGAAAACCCCGACCAGTACCCTGATAGAGGTTGGCGGGGGTCTTGGACATACAGAAAAGAATCGAAATTCCACACTATAAAATAAATACGAAACGGGACTAAAGTCTTTCCTGGCGCATCGCTAAAACCTCTTTGCACGGTCAAGACGATATGCATCCTCACAAAATAAACAAAGGATTTTAGCACCACAAAAACAGGGAAACCCCTCTTTCTTGTTCGGGATGGTTACAGTACTATTAGATATAAGAATTGCAGGGAGATAGTAAAGATATCAAGGCACTGTTAAGTATATTTAACCTGAAATTTTTTCTTGTGCCGGCAAAGCCTTTTGTTTTGTCGTCGTGAGACCAAAGGATTAGTTGCAAGTCTGCTTGTGTGACTGAGGTACAGGGAGAATGAATATCTATGGCCGCATTGAAGGAAAATCCTTATTCCCTCTGTTCGACCTTGCTGGAGAACAGAAGAGATAATCGTTTCTTTCAGCCAAACACAAGCATATTACTATTTTTAAAGGAGAGGAGAAGAAAAATGAAAAAACTACTAGTTGCATCATTAGTACTTATTGGCGGCCTTACTATTAGCTCCACTGTTCCTGCAGCAATCACAGGGTCTGCCCATGATTTTAGTGCTACAAATTGGGCTGATGGTCAGATATGCCTGCCCTGTCACGCGCCGCATAACAATCAAAACGCCACCGGTGACCTCCTGTGGAATCATGATCCGACAGTCGCCACCTATACTCTGTACGACAGTCCAACTTTTGACATTCTCACACCGGGTCAACCCGCTGCTTTATCCAAGTTCTGTCTTTCCTGTCACGACGGCACTATAGCGCTTGATGCCTATTCCAGCCATTCTACTAGTACCGATGTAAGGATTTCTGGCTTCGCCAATCTCGGGACCAACTTGGGTAACGACCATCCTATTTCGTTCCTCTATGATTCTGCCCTTGTTACTGCTGATACCCTTACAGGTGGGGGCGTCACCGGCCTTGTGACCCCCACTGACTCAACTAAAGTGGGTGTGGCGGGACTTCCACTGTTTGACGGCATGTTGGAGTGCGCAACCTGTCATGATGTCCATAACAAACATGATACCCTTAAAGGAACTGGACTGCTCAACACCCCCAATGACGGATCGAAACTTTGCCTTACGTGTCACATAAAATAAAAGCAAGGCCGGATTCATCTACTATCTGTTGCCGTCCCATACATACCCTAAGACATTTAGAATGTTTGGGACGGCATTTTTTTTAAAAAACTGATAACATACTGGCAAAAATCTTTTATCGCTTTACATGGAGCTGCACAATCACTGTGGCACCACTCTTCCGTGCTTGCTTTTGAAACTGAAGCCGCTTCGCAGATAATTTTTTTGAATATTTTTTGGGTCATGATTAAAACAGAGACATAATATTTATGCTATAGTCTAATTATGACAGTAAAAAATAAGTATGCAACTCGTTCAAAAATCACAGAGGTAAAATCTCTATTTAGTGATCTTGAAGATCCTGAGAGAATCTCCTCTGTTCTAGTCATGACCCTGTTTTTTTTATTATGAAACCTTCAAAGGCTGCCATGCAGAGAACTCAACTCTTTATCTTCAAACAAAGCTTTTACACGTTGTTCTGCTTTCTCATTCTCAGTGCTTGCGCCCAGCACGTTGAAGAAAAAACGCCGGTTACCTTCTATCCTACACCGCCAGAACAACCCAGGCTGCAGTTTCTCACCACCCTCACCTCAGAAAAGGATTTAGAAATAAAAAGAGATGGTTTTAATAATTTTCTCCTTGGACCTGAGTTATCTTTTTCCGTCATAGGTCGCCCCTATGACGTCAGTTCTTCACCAGGAAAGATATATATTACCGACAGAGAAATTAACAAGATCCTCATTCTTGATTTAGCCACAAAGAATTTCAAAATATTAGAAGACAAAGGCCTCGGCACTCTCCGTACACCTGCAGGCATATGGGTCAGCCGAGAAGATGTCAAATATATTGCCGATATGAAGCGACAACAGGTCGTTGTCTTTGATGCCAAAAATAACTTTGTCCGAGCCTATGGCAACAAAGAATTATTTGAAAAACCTGTTGATGTTGCCGTCCACGAAAACCGGATTTTTGTCTGCGACATGCCCAAAAATCAGGTTGTAGTGCTGGACAAAGATTCAGGTAAACCACTCCTTTATATTGGTAAAGGTGGGTCTGCAGAAGGAGAGCTGTACAAACCAACCCATATCACCGTTGATAACCGAGGCAACCTCTTTGTCACTGATGCCTTTAATTTCAGGGTCCAGCAATTCGATCCCGAGGGAAATTTCGTCAGAGTATTCGGCTTTCACGGCGACCAGATCGGCGGTATGGCTCGGCCCAAGGGGCTGGATATCGACCGGGAAGGACATCTGTATAGTGTCGATGCCGCCTCTGAATATACTCAAATTTTTAACGAAAATGCCCAGCTGCTTTTATTCTTCGGTGGGCCTGGAATCGGTCCCGGGAACTTGTACTTGCCAGCAGGGTTGCACATTGATTATGACAATATCGAGTTTTTTAATAAATTTGCCGACAAAAATTTCAAGCTGAGATATCTCCTCTATGTCTGCAATCTGAGTGGGCCCAATAAAATCAATGTCTACGGCTTTGGCGACTGGACAGGGAAATAAACCTCCTCTGCAAACTTGCTGTATTGACAGAAAAAAAGGAAAAAAAGATGATCAGGCTGTCTGCTCATATAGTTATGATACTTTTATTGACAGCCTCCCTGATTGGATGCGAGCCGCAAGCTCGACACAAGATACTCACTATCTTCTTTACCGGTGTCCCCCCTCTAGATCAACCAGAAACGATTGCTGAAATCAAAAAGCAGCCCCCACCCCCACCCACACAGATTCCAGAACCCACCCCGCCAGCTTCCACGCCCCTGTTCTCACACCCCGTTTGGGCAGCAGGCAGGTGTAGTCCCTGTCATGAGAGCACAGGCATATTTCGCACTCCCGGTGTCAAGAAAACATCAACAACTGTTTTCAAAACAGGCGGCGGCATGCCCGCTAAATTGATCAAGGCCAAAAATGAAATCTGCACCCAATGTCATAAAGACAAAACCCCAAAACGCGCTTTGGCCGAAAATCTTTGGCTGCACAACACCACGGCAAAGGGGGACTGTCTGGCATGCCATGATCCGCATCAAAGTAAAAACGAAAAAACCTTGCGTCAGCCGCCATCCATACTCTGTCTTCCCTGTCACAAGCAGGGACAATTCCTGGCAACACCAGCGCATCAAAAAGGAGAAGAGTGTCTTTCCTGTCACAACCCGCATATGGGCATTGACAAAAACCTCCTGACAAAAGAGTATAAAGAAATAAAGACGCCTGTGACACTAATGCCTGAAGGACAAGAACACGGCAACTAAAGATGTTTATCGGGAAAATATTTTCGACAACGACTTCAAAAAAAAAAACCGGCTGACCTATCACCGTTATACAAAAATGATTCACCCTTGCTTCAACATATTGCTGTTTGCCCTTGCATCACAACTTCTTTTTTGGGTCGACCCAGTACTCCTCCGGGCTGAAGAAAACAAATCAGCACCAGTCGAGGTCGTTGCCCAGGAAGTATCTCCGATCATGGCACTATTTCGTAAATGGCAGATTGACCCTAAGGAAAACGGCGGGAAAAGCCAATATTTTTTTATGAAACGGCCTACCATTGGGGGCCAATTCATTTACGAATTTAAAGATGAATCACAAACACACAACAGCATAACGACCAAGGACACTTACCACAAATTTAAAGAAAAAATAGCCGTCAAAACAGTTGGATGGCTATACCATCCAGCTCTTATGCAATACTCGTTGATGATTGAACCGGAATTGACCCAGGCAACAGAAAAAATGAATCCAGGGGAATCTGCTAACATCAACTCCTTTTCACCGGATTATTCGATGACGGCAACTTTCCTTGAGCCAAAGCCCTATACGCTCAATGTTTTTGCCAACCGTCAACAAGAACCCGTGTGGGCTGCTTTTGCAGGGAATACTGAATCTATTGTCGACTCTTTTGGTGCCACGGGACAACTTAAATACAAAATACTGCCAACCACTCTTGGATATACCCACACCAAAACCGACCAGACCGGTTTCTATACATCACAAGATATTTATGACAACTTCAATCTATCATCCCAACATCAAACTGAAAAAAGCAATACTCGTCTGAGTTCCACCTACAGTGAAGACCAGAGAAATAGCGAAAATTTCGAGACTCAAATAAAAACATTTAATAATAGTCTGTTTAACAACTTTCACATCACCGATGACAACAACGTCAACTTGAACTCGACACTTACTTACAGAACCCAAGAGTCAAACTGGTTCGATACGCAAAATATTTATCTCAGAGAACAACTGAACTGGCGCCATCGCCCTAACTTGCAGTCAAACTATTCAGTTTCCCATACTCGTCAGGAATCAACTAATTTTGATTCTGACATGACAGCACTTGAAGCAAGGCTGACACATCTGCTTTATGAAAATTTGACCACCAATATCGGCAGCAGGACCCATCAATACACGTACTCTGGCGGAAAGGAAAACACCGCAAATGGCTTTCTCAATTTTTCCTACAGACGGCCCCTTTCCTGGACCACATTGGGCTTACAAACGGGTTGGGATTATCTCTACACTGACCGCAGTGGATTCACCTCAACCGAGGTCCTGGTTACCAATGAGATGCATAGTTTGAGTCTTAGTAAAGAAATTTATCTGAATAATTACAATGTCGACATTAACAGCGTCATTGTCACTAATAATTCCGGAACCATCGTCTATATTGAAAACATAGACTACTCAGTTGAAAAAATTAACGATTATGTACGGATACGTCGTCTCCCTTTCGGTTCAATAACAGATGGACAAATCGTTTCAGTCAACTATCGTTATTCTCGCGATTCAGAATATGACGATGCCTTGTTAACCGAAAATTATGGATTCTATTTCGATCTCTGGCATGACTGGTTTTTTTCCTACAATTTTCTTAGGGTAACGCAGAACATCCTCTCTGGTCAGGCGCCGCAGAACCTGGTCGACGACACCGTTCAAAGTGTCGATATCCGCTATGATATCGGCTGGTCAAACACCTCTCTCAGTTACGAAGACAACAACCGCTTGTCTGCTCCAGCCTATACCCGGAGTGAATTTCAGGAAACGCTGTACTACAGTGCCCAGTGGCTTTACTTTTCCGTGAAAGGATATCTCGGCCAAACCGACTATAAAGACCGTGAAGAGACCAAGGATTTTTATGGCGGGATCGCCACCGTTGACTGGATGCTGAGCAGATGGTGTAAGCTTCGTTTTGAGGGTTATTATGACAAGACCCTGGGAGATTTTGAAGAAACGGAAAACATTGGCATGAAGGCAGGCCTTGAGTTCCGCTACCGCATCTGGACGGCGCGCCTCAGCTATGAAATCACAGACCAAAACTACATCCTGACCGACTCTCAGCGAACGGAACACTTGGCTCGCCTGGAATTAATCCGCATCATGTGGTAAATTTAAAATATGTGCAAAAGATTGATTAAAAAAATCATCCCAGGCCACTCTTCTCTTTGGTCCACCTTCATCGCCTTGTCACTCAGTGTGGTTCTCGGGCTTTACGGCTGTATGTCCCCTAACCTCAAACCAGTCCCGCCTCAGGTCGACCTTGTATGGCCCCTGGGTGCAGAAACACCAAGAATCCGTTTTATCAACAGCATCTCCAGACCGGAAGATTTTCAAATCACCCAAAGTGCTTTAGTGCGCTTCTGGAATTATGTTATCGGCAAGGCTGACGACTCTCTTGTCGCCCCCTATGGAGTGACAGTGGATAGTTCCGGCAGGATGTATGTCGTGGACACCTTTCAGAAAAAGATCCAACTCTTTGACATGACAGCTGGAGAGTATTCTGTTTTTCCCACTGACGACAGTCCCATGTCCTCTCCCATCGGTATTGTCGTTGATAAGATCGGTCGGATTTACGTCACCGACTCCCAGGACAGTATTATAAAAGTATTTAACGGCACAGACGACACATCTCCTACAACCATTGGCGACGGCCTATTTCAACGGCCGACAGGGATAGCTATAAATCAAGAAAACAATGAACTGCTTGTTGTAGATACAAAACTGGCTCAGATCTTCAGAATTGATCTCGACAACCATCAGTTGAAGGGAACATTTGGCAGCAAGGGAGTGGAAAACGGACAATTCAACAACCCTACCAATATTACTGTGACCGACGCCGGAACCATACTCGTTACCGATGCCCTCAATTTCAGGATTCAAATTTTTTCGTCCCAAGGAGCCTTTCAGGGGACATTTGGCAGTGCCGGTAACAGTCCCGGCCATTTTTCCCGGCCCCGCGGTGTAGCCAGCGATAGTGACGGCAATATTTATGTTGTTGACGCCCTTTTTGACAACATCCAGATCTTTAACAAAACAGGGCAGCTGCTGATGGATTTTGGCAGAGCAGGCCAGAAGTACGGAGAATTCTGGATGCCAGCCGGTATATGGATTGACCAGAACGACAAGATCTATGTGGCTGATTCCTATAACAAACGCGTTCAAATCTTTCAATATCTCAAACAGGAAGAGGCGCTGCGATGAAAAAAACAGCAAGTATCTATATATTGGTCACAGCAACAGTACTTGGCCAGGGTGCAATTACCCATGGAGAAAGTATTCTTGACAGCAAGCATAATCTTTCCATAAGTGGCCAGTATAACATCCACGCGTCAACAGAAAGCAGGGTATGCGTCTTCTGCCATACTCCCCACAACGCCCGCCAGGATATCCCTTACCTGTGGAATCGTTCGGCGCAAACAACCACCTATACTCCCTATGCCAGCTCCACCCTGTCTGCCACTGTTGGACAGCCTACAGGTGCCTCAAAACTCTGCCTGAGCTGTCATGACGGAACCATCGCACTGGGAGCAGTTCTTTCTGAGCCGACCCCGATATCATTTATTGGAGCTAGTACTCTTAGCGGTCTGAATACCTCTCTTGAAACAGACCTGTCCGATGACCATCCCGTATCCTTTAGCTATCAGAGCAGTATTGATTCGGGAAACCTTGAGCTTGTCGCTGCTGCGGCATTGGCAAGCTCACCCGTTCAACTCGACAGCACCGGCCAACTCCAATGCACAGCCTGTCATGATCCCCATGATAATGCCTGGGGGAAATTCCTGGTGATGACCAATCAAGCTTCAGCGCTCTGCATCGAATGTCATAACAAAAGCGGTTGGACAAACAGCACCCATGCCACCTCTACCGCCACATGGAACAAGAATGGGACTAATCCGTGGCCCAACAGCAATTACCTGACTGTGGCTGATAACGCCTGTGGCAACTGTCATCGGCCACACACAGCGGGCAGACATCAACGGCTTCTGAAACAGATCAATGAAGAGGATAACTGCCTTGTTTGTCATAGTGGTCAGGTTGCAACTGAGAGCAATATTGCAGTCGATCTGAGTAAATTTTATCGCCATCCTGTTGCCGACTATCTCGATGTGCATGACGCCACCGAGGATTTCACATTCTCTGGAGGGGTGACCAAGCACGTGGAGTGTGAAGACTGTCATAATCCCCACCAGGTAAATAGTTCCACAGCGGTAGCACCCTACGTTTCCGGAAAAAACATTGGAGTACAGGGCATTGATGCCGCAGGGACGAAGACCACAAATGCCCAGAACCTCTATGAGATCTGTTTTAAATGTCATGCCGCCGCCCTTAACAATGTGATAACAACTCCTGAAATAACACGTCAAATTTTCCAGGTAGACACCCGTCTTGAATTCAGTCCCGGCAACCCTTCATCTCATCCGGTAGAAGCAGCCTCGACCAGTGAACCTATTCCAAGCCTCCTGGCGCCCTATACCAGCAGCAGTATCATCTACTGCACCGACTGCCATGGCTCCGACAATGCAACGGCCGGGGCAAATGGGCCGCACGGTTCAATTAACAAACACCTGCTGGTGGCAAACTATGCAACCCAAGACGGGACCGCTACAACTGACACATATGCCCTCTGCTTCAAATGTCACAACCAAAATGCCTATATCTCACAGGGAGGAAGCACCAATTTCCCTCAGCATTACAAACATATCGTCCAGGAAAATACATCGTGCGCTACCTGCCATGACTCCCACGGCATCAGCGCAACCCAGGGGACCTCATCCAAGAACAGCAAATTAATCAATTTTAACATAAACGTTGTCAGCCCCTATAACGGTGAACTCTACTATAATTATGACGCAACAAGACCGACATGCGTTCTTATCTGTCACGGACATATCCATGCGCCAAAAGGGTATGATCGATAGTAAGCACTGCAGCATAGCGACTTGTTAATCTTGAATGACACAGACAAATATAAGGTGCCTCTCACAGGGGCACAACAGAGGCAACTTTACGATCATCATGAGAATTGAAGCATTGGTCACCAGCAAAGGAAATAAAAAACATCCATGGTCAACATGGCTCAAGCTATGCCACTTAATCTGTATTGCAAGCTGCTTTGCACTGGAGGCAGGTACAAGCACGGCTCAAGCCAGCGACGTGTCGATACAAGCCGAAAAGTCATGTGCAACCTCTAAATGTCACTCTACCATGGGAAAAGACAAATTTGTCCATGGGCCTGTGGCCACAGGCGACTGTATCTTTTGCCATAAGCAGGACAAAAAAGACCGACATACATTTCAACCGATAGAAAATGTTGAAGCACTTTGTTACGAGTGTCATGAGAAATTAAACAGCAGTGTAGTTGTGCATAAGCCGGTTACAAACGGCAAGTGCACAGGATGCCACGATCCACACCAATCCGCCCATCAGTTCCAACTCAAAGAGGTTCAAACTGGTGGGTCTGGTGGAGGCTAATCGTTAGTAAGAATTGTAGCGTGATCTGTTAATTTTAAGATACAGACGACAATGCATGCCTCTAACAAGGCCATAACAGAGGAAATTCCCCTACAAACAGAAGAGAGGAAACGTATGAACACAAACAAAGGAAAGAAAAAACACTTATTGTCAACATGGCTCAAGATATGCCCATTGATCTGTATAGTTACTTTTTTTGCACTGGAGGCTTGTGCAGCAAAGGATAAATCCAGTGCCGTGTCGATCAAGGCCGGTCAGTCATGCGCTACCTCAGGATGCCATACTACCATGGGAAAAGATAAATTTGTCCATGGCCCTGTGGCCACAGGCGACTGTACCTTCTGCCATAAGCAGGACAAAAAAGACCAGCACATATTTCAACCGATAAAAAGTGTCGAGTCCCTTTGTTACGAGTGCCATGACAAATTAAACAACGGCTCTGTTGTCCATAAGCCTGTTGCAGAGGGCAAATGCACTGGATGTCACGATCCACACCAATCTGCCAATAAGTTCCAACTTAAAGGTGCAGGCCCTGCTCTGTGTTTCAGATGCCACGATAAAAAAATCAGTGGTGGAAAGTTTGTTCATGGTCCAGTAGCTGCTGACGGCTGTAGCGTCTGCCATTCACCTCACTCTTCCGACTCACCCAAATTACTGATGGCTAAAGGTAACGATGTCTGCTATTCCTGCCACACCGACAAGCAGGAGGAATTTTCCAGCAAGGAGTTTATTCATGGCCCCGTTGCAGATGGTTGTATCGAGTGCCATAGCCCCCACAGCAGCAACTTTAAATTCAATCTGCCGGCAGAAAGCACCCAGGCCCTCTGCTTTACCTGTCATACCGACAAGAAGGATGAAATCGCCAAGGTTACGGTAAAACACGGCGGCCTTACAACAGACAGGGGCTGCCTGGCTTGTCATAACCCACACGCTTCCTCGTTTTCTCAACAGCTTGATAAGGCGCCCATGGATCTCTGTCTTACCTGCCATGACAAAGAGTATAAACATGCCGACGGCACCTCAGTGGCAAATATGAAAATACTGCTGGAAAAAAATAAAAACCATCACGGACCCATTATAGAAAAAGACTGTTCTGCATGCCATAACACCCATGGGTCACAATATGTTCGTATACTCAGGGGCAATTTTTCACAAAAATTTTATGCACCATACAACCCGGACAACTTCAAACTCTGCTTCATGTGCCATAACGATACCTTAGTAAAAGATGCTAAAACAACCACGTTGACCGGCTTCCGTAACGGTGACCAAAACCTTCATTATCTGCATGTCAACAAAACGCCTAAAGGTCGTACTTGCAAGGCGTGCCACGATGCACATGCAACGAAGAACCCGAAACACATCACCGATACGGTTCCCTTTGGGGCTTATCAGATGCCGGTTGGCTTTGTTAAAGCTAAAAACGGCGGCTCATGCCTGCCGGGTTGCCATCAGGAATTCAAGTATGACAGAGATAAGAAGGTGAAAAACAGATGAACAATAAACCGTTTTTCTTATTATTTATCGCTCTTGTAATTGGGCCGGGCTGGCTGCATGCCTCATCGGCATCCAGCAATGATGCCTCGTGCGAGAAGAACGCCTCAATGTTGGCCCATGCAGGAAAACTGGACGAGGGACTTGCTGCCATCAGGCAGTGTATTGCTGACAACCCCTTACAAGCCAAGGCGCATGTCGTTCTTGGTGATCTTCTCCTTGACAAAGGTGAATCACAACAGGCAATGGCATCTTTTGACAAGGCACTGGAGCTGCAACCGCGCTCCAGTGCCGCCAAAACAGGAAAAGGAATTGTCCTGGCGCAAAACGGTGACCTTAAGGCAGCCGAAGCCATCTTGACAGATGCGCTAAAGCTGAATCCCAATCCGGCACGGACCCATTATGAACTTGGCCTTATTTATGAAAAACTTGGCGATATCAAAAATGCCCTTACGCAATTCAAACAGGGTATCAGTTCATATGAACAAGAAACGAGGTAGGTGACAGTGAAAACAACAACATACTTTCCGTTCAGACAAAAGACCTGCCTGATGATTCTAGTAATGACCATAACCTTGCTGCAGAGCAGCATTTCCAGCCCCGCTCTGCAAACCCTTGGGGTTGGAACCGAAGCTCCTGATTTCACCCTTCAGGATTATAGCGGCAACAAAAAAGGATTTTCGGCGCTGAAGGGAGATAAACTGACCGTGATCCTCTTTTGGGCATCATGGAGTAGACAGTCGGAAAAGGCCCTCAAGCAGATGGAAAAACTGTATCAGAAGTACAAAGGCCAAGGGTTCTCCGTTATTGGCATCAATGTGGAAAAACAGACCATTGATGCCCAGGCCCTCAAGAATATTAAAGGAACCACCGACCGCCTGAAAATATCCTTTCCCAACCTGGTTGACCATGGCCTTACCGCCTTTCACGACTATGGAATTATTGCCGTGCCTACCACGGTCATCCTGGACAAAGACAGAAAAATAAAATTCGAGATGTCTGGCTTTCCGCTGGTAGGCACAACGGACATGATCCACTTCCTTGCCACAGCCATCGAGGGGAAAAAAGCCCCGACCGAGGTAACGAAAAAAACAGGATATCAACCAGATAAAAAGGCTGTGCGCGCATGGAATATGGGGGTCAAAGCCCTTAAATCAGAACGTACGGCCCATACCGCTGAGATGTGGTTCAAAAAGGCCATATCTGCCGACCCGAATTTCATCTTGCCGCACCTCAGTCTTGGAAGCTATTACCAGAAGCAGGACGATCTTGGCAAAGCCAAGGAACAATTCCAACAAGCCCTTACCCGCAGCCCTGAAAATGCCGCAGCCCTGAGCAAAATGGGCCTTTTGCTGATAGACGAAGGTTCCAGCGCCGATGCAAGAAAAATGCTTGAAAAAGCGATAAAGGCGGACGAGTCCTACGTGCCGAGCTACTATTATCTCGGCTATCTGACCGGCAAAGAGGGCGATATGAAAAAAGCCACCGAACTTTTTGCCAGTGCGGAAGAGATCAACCCTTTGGACTACCAGATTAATGTGTACCGGGGAAAAATGTTTGAGGGAAAAAACGACATGGAACAGGCAGCAACGAGTTATAAAAATGCTCTCAAACAACTTCTGAACAGAAAATGAATCAATACATTCTCCAAACGGCACTGGCCATAATACTATTCTGCACGATCGACTGCCTGGCTGAACCAGGAATTTCCGTACAATTTCCTCCTGACAACTCTTTTGTGGAAAACAAGGAGATCAGTATTGTTCTTCATTTGGGAAATGAGGCTATCGATAGCATACGGGTCGTCACTGGAGAAAACAAGTCCAAGGAAATATCCATCCGTCCCGGCAGTACGAACACCTGCTTCGGACTCACCCTGAACAAGGGGATGAATACCATTAAGCTCCTTGGCCTGAAGCAGGGAAAGGTTGTGGATCAAAAAGAGGTAAATATTTTTTTCCGCTCCGCCCTCTTTCCAAAATTTCGAGATCCCCCTGCCGACTTTAACCGATACTTTTTTCATTTTATCAATAATGAAAAAAGCTGCGCCGGGTGCCATCATATGGAACCGACTCTCAGCAGCCTGCGGCCTGGAAAACCAGAAGAATCGCCGTGTTACGATTGCCACGCCAAGAAATTCATCGACAACACCTTTATGCATAATCCGGCTGCACAAGGAACCTGTTTCGCCTGCCATGAAGTGCTGCAAGGAGAACGGAAGTACACAACACCAAAGCCGGACGACAAGGTTTGTTTTCCTTGCCACAACTCTCAAGTCAAAGAATGGAAAAGCAAGAAGCTCATGCACGGTCCCACGGCAGTCGGCCAGTGTACCCTCTGTCACAACCCACACGGATCAAAATGGCCTGCGCTTCTGCGGATGCAGACCACCGATCTTTGCATCAACTGCCATGAGGATAAGGCGTCAGGAACCCATGTTATCGCTGGTTTTTTCGGCAAAGGGCACCCGGTACGAGGAGTCAAAAATCCACTTAAGCCGGACCAGGAATTCACCTGCGCCGGCTGCCATAATCCCCATGCGGGCAACACACAAAATCTATTGAATCACGATAACAGTAACATGGCTGTATATTGCAATCATTGCCATAAAAAGTAAAATAGATGGCTATGTTACAGAGAAAATGAGAAGCATTAGCTTGCGACGGTTTTTAAACTAGCTTCACTCAATAGGAAAGGAGCATATCAACAAAGCTCAATCACATTCCCTCGCTTTTTGAAAGCAAAGATCAAGCGCCCGTTAAAATCCAATCTCCATAAAACATCAAGAGCCTGGTCCAGAAACTGGACCAGGCTCTTGATGTTCTCTTAGGTCTTAGGAATCGAAAGCATTAACCCCGTTCATCGAAAGGAACAAACTTACGTTTTTTCGCACCGGTATAAATCTGCCGGGGTCTTCCTATTTTTCGATCTTTGGTATCCTGTATCATCTCCTGCCAGTGAGCAATCCAGCCTGGAAGCCTGCCCATGGCAAACATTACAGTGAACATGTCGGTGGGGATGCCCATGGCACGATAGATAATACCTGAATAAAAATCTACATTGGGATAAAGATTCCTTTTAATAAAATAATCGTCATTTCTGGCAATTTCCTCCAGTTTCTCGGCGATTTCCAAAAGGGGATCATCTACATTCAAGGCCTTCAGGGTCTGTTCACAAGCCTCTTTGATAATAGTAGCTCTCGGATCAAAAGTCTTATAAACCCGGTGTCCAAATCCTGAGAGAAGAAATGGATCGTTAGGATCCTTGGCTTTTTTGATGTACTTCTCAAAATCATTATTGTCATGGTGGATTGCTTCGAGCATTTTAATAACTGCCTGGTTGGCACCGCCATGAAGTGGTCCCCAGAGCGCACTGATGCCGGCAGAGATTGAAGCATAAAGGTTTACCCCCGCGCTGCCAACCAGACGTACAGTAGATGTTGAGCAATTCTGTTCATGGTCAGCATGCAGAATAAGCAGCTTGTTAAGGGTGGCGACCAATTCAGGTTTCACGACATAAGGTCTCACCGGTTTATCAAACATCATATTGAGGAAATTACCACAATAGGAGAGGTCATAACGAGGATAAACCAAAGGGTGGCCGATTGATTTCTTGTAAGAAAAGGCCGCAATGGTTCTGACCTTGGAGATGAGCCTTGCGGCCACAGACAGCAGAGCGTCATCAGTATCAGCAGTCAGTTCCGGATAAAAATTACAGAGGGTATTGACCATAGTTGAGAGGATGGACATGGGAGAGGCATTGGGAGGAAAATGATCAAAAAAATGGATCATGTCCTCATGGATCAAGGCATGCTTGGCCATGAGCTCGCGAAAATTTTTCAATTGTTCTCGGGTAGGAAGCTCTCCGATAAGAAGAAGATATACGACCTCTACAAAAGAGCAGCGCTCGGCAAGCTCATCGATGGCATAACCACGGTAGTTAAGGATTCCCTTTTGCCCATCAACAAAAGTAATGGCGGATTTGCACGATCCGGTATTCATATAACCCGAATCAAGAGTGATATAACCTGTATCTTTGAGCAGAGTACGAATATCCATGGCCTTATCGCCTTCAGAGCCTTCGATAAGCGGCAGTTCATACGTCTGATCTTTAATGGTCAATATTGCATGATTTTCTGACATCTTGTACCTATAATTCTATTATTCAAGAAGAGCCTAAACTCTTCAACGGGTTATTGCCAGGTCAACAGGGGAAAATACGGTAGAAGGGAAAAAAACTAATACTTCATGCTATTCTGTTTCGGTACACTGGCAGTTTATCGATTACCGGGGAAGTGCGGATCGAAGAATATGACCAAACTAAAAAAAACAAACCAAACTCAACTCCTAAACCGGATATCACCTACTTACGCTGCAATGTAGCAGAGAGACAGAGAAAAAGCAAGTTTCGTGCTATTACCTATAACAAAGAGAGCAAGGTGTGTTTTTCACATGAGGAGTAGGTAAAAAGATGTCAGAGGCAGAGAAAATTGTTATTAACAAGGGACGAGCAATTTCTAAGTAACATTTTCGTATTCTGTTAATGTAGGGAAAAAAAGGATATGCATTAATGAAGATCAGCGAGACCTTACTCGAAATACGTGATCATAGTCTGGCTGGCTACAAGCCAGTCATTGATTATGCCAACTGGCGGGTAGCCATCCTCAATTTCAGCAAAGAGTTGCGAGCTGAGAATATCACAGCCCTCCAGCGTCACAACGAGACCGACGAAGTCTTTGTCCTGCTGCGGGGGCGGTGCATTTTGTTTTTAGGCCAGGGGGATCAAACCATCACCAAAATTTATGGACAGGATATGATTCCACACACTGTCTATAACGTCAAAAAAAAGACTTGGCATTCTCACACCTTGAGCGAGGATGCAATGGTGTTGATTGTCGAAAACAAGGATACGACCTTTGACAATTCCCCGTTCTGTCCGCTCAACAGCAACCAGCAGGAAGCCTTAGTGGAATTAGCTCACAGCCTGTGGCCGGATCCAGGAATAGCCGAATAAAAAATTTGCATGTTCAGCACAACATGCATCTCCCCTTACCCTTCTTTCCAAAGAAGGTTTCCTTCATGCAAAACAGAGCCCGCAATCCGGGCAGGTAGTGGTGGTTGGGGAAAAACTAAATCCACAAGCCGGACACACCGTCTGGCCAGCTCCGGGATCATACACGGAACGGATATGACTCAAATCATGATGGTCAAGGGCGGTAGTTCTTTTAAATTCCCTGGCCAACGCCTCCATGGCCACTTCACCATCTTCTCTTCTGATCTGCAGATATAATTCCGTTCCACAACATCCTTTGCCACAGTTGCCTTTTTTTTCGCCTGCAATCAAAGCCGGAATATGTTCTTTGGCCAGGATATGCTGTAAGTTTTTCATCTCCAGCAATGGCCCTTTGCGAATGTTCACCAGATCATCATTCACTAACAATTCCATAGACCGAGCCACCTTCTTCTGCTGAAGGACTGTTTCAGCAGCTATCTTTTCATGGCCAATAATCAACTCCACCGCACAGACAGCGCACATCTTGATATCAGTCCGATATTCTTCATCACAAACCGGACAATACTTCAACTCGGGATCTCTCTGCCGCATTTGATTCCACTCCTTGTTCAGATTCCACTAACCATTTTTGTTTCCGTAAGCTTCCAACAATAGGGATCAACATCATGGAAGATATCACGACCATACCCATAAGCCACCGCCAGACACCCCCCGCAGAGGGGCCGGATCTCACAATCCTGACAGGCAGCAGAGCCCTGACGATACCGCTCTGCCGGCAAACCATGATAGATTTCCCCCAAGGATTGCTGGTACATATTCCCAATCAACGAAGGCAGCTTGCGACAGGCATGGACCTCACCATCAGGCAGAAGCGAAACGAAATTAAACCCCGCACCACAACCATACCCGGCACAACCTCCACGATACGGAATAGCCTGTTCATAGCGCAGCAGATTGAACAGATTGTCTTTTACACCCATGGATGGATTTTTTGCCGCCGCCTGCAGATACTCCTGTAAAAATCCGGGAAAGACCTCCGGTGCAACCGAGGCCAAATCCGCTCCCTCACCAACCATGGCAAGACGATTAAAGGTAAACAGATCCACTCTTCCCCGCAGTATTTCGGCCAATTCCAGAACCTCATCAATGTTCGCCCTGGTCAAGGTCAACATGACCATGGAATATATCCCACATTCCCGCAAGAGGTCAAGAAAATCAAGCGTCCGCTCAAAATGTCCAGCGCCGCGGATATAATCGTTATGCGCGGCTAACCCTTCCAGACTCACTTGATAAAATTCAGGTTTCTGCAGGGCAAGAATCTCCTCAATCCGCCTGCGCGGCATGGGATTCCCGAGAATAGCCGTCATAAATCCTCGATCTGCCGCTTCCTTATATAGTTCGTTAAAATGAGGATAGAGCAAGGGGTTACCACCGGTAAAAGTCACCTGCGTGAAGACATGATGGGACTTACAGAAATCATAGAGGTCATCAAGCACCCTGATCCCTTGCGATAAGTCCATGGCCTTACGATCACTGCGATCATAACAGTGACGGCAGTGCAGATCACAGACCTGGGTAATATGCCACTGCAAGGTAAAAGTGGGGGCCGAAAAATAGCGTGGATCAATATTCTTGCCATGGGGAAAAGAATCCGGACGAATGAGGAGAGATCCAGGAGAAAGCAGCAGGCCGCGCTGCACCGCGGCAGCAAGGATATCATCAATAACACCCACGGTGACACCTGCCAAGCTGGCTGCCTCCTGGGACCCTATTTCTTCGCTGACTATTTTCAGAGCCAGGAGATCATGACCTGATGCGGTAATCGTCTGCACAACTTCTGTTCCCGGCCTTTTGAACACCAGAACGCACGAGTCACCCATCTCCGGGACAATGGTCTGATCGTCAAGAAATGGTAATAAATGATGCCAATGGACGGGTACAATCTCCAAGGCCGGATTCACTGTACATTTCAACGTCACCTCACCCTTTGGCCCTGCTATTTTTGAAACACAATATTGGGCATATTCAACGGCTGCCAGGTCAGCAAGAAAGGGGTATTCAGGACAGATTTCAGGCCTGGCCCGTATAAAACCTGAGAGATCGTGAGGTGTATCAAATCCAGGATCATGAACAAGAAAACGGCTGGTGATTGGATAAAGCGTTTTCAGAGGTGGAAGTTGGTGAGAGATCACGGGCATGGATTCCTGCAGAATTCAGATAAAATAAATAAAGCCGACACCTCATCCGGGCATCGGCTTTATTAAGGCATAATTACTCATTATTAATTCAAGCAATTACTGAATTGATACTTCTTCAAGAAGGGCACTTAACAACCTTCAATGGCAGCTTTTTTAGGTTTCGTATTCGTTGTCTCATCAACGGCAGCTTTTGTCTCATCAACAACAGCTTTTGTCTCATCAGCAGCTTTATCAACTTCCTCAGTATCTGCTTCCACTTTTGCTTTTTCTTCAACCTGTTCTGTTGCAGCGCTCACGGCGCTGTCCATACTGCCACTTCAGCCGCTGCCTGCCGGTTTTACTACTTGTTCAGCGCCACCTGCGCTGTCTTTGTTTGCGCTTCAGCCACTCGCCGCAGCATGCGCGCCCGGCAGAGCAATGCCGCCCGTACTAATCAAACCAGCCACACTAAGACTGGCCAGGAACTTCTTGAGATCTTTGTTTGCCATGTAAACCTCCTCTAAAGAAAAAAATAAGGGAAATAACACATAGAAAAAGGCTATAACAACAGGCCATTTCATAGGAAAATCTTATTATCTCTCCCTTTCACTGTCAAGGAAAGTTTAATTCGCACTATAATACCTACCAGCAAGAATCCATCATGGTCATTCCACTCAAAGGAATGGCCCCCACAGGGAGTTTATTCCTTTGAGTTTACTCCAGCGAAGTCTTGCAAAGGAGTATGAACTACGAGATCGCATACCTGATCGACAACAAAACAGGTAAGTAAAAACCTTTCCCAGATATTTCCCCACAAATATCTATCTATGAAGATATAAAGAACAAATTAATTTGCCCCGGGCCAACAGGAAAAAAGCTATTGTGACATTATCGCAGGAAAGTGTTAAAATAAAAAAAAATAGTTATGGAATTAAAGCTCAATGCATAAAGGAGAACGGTCATGAAAAAATGGATTGCTTTCGCCCTTATACTACTGCTCTGTCCAACTATCGGCTTTACTGGTCATTACGATCACCCGCCACAATATGGGAACCGATCATACGGACATTATTACCCACCACCCTATTCAGGAGCAAGACACCGCGGATATTATCCATATGAATCAACACATCACCATCACAATGACTGGATTGTGCCCCTGGCAATCTTCGGTACAGTTTTGGGAGTGATGGCCTTATCGCAGCCATACGTTCCACCGCCAGCACCGCCCCAGAGGATTTGTCGTGACACCTACAATTATTATGATGAGTACGGGAATTACCTCTATTCCGAATACGTTAACCGACCTTGCAATTAAAATCTGTAACGGGTACAGCAGGTTTCTTCATGTTGGAGATCATACAAACGCCATCCCGAGGACCTTGCCTCTTCTTCGTCATGCTGCCCGAAAAGCGTGACCAGGATCGTGCTTTCTTCAGTCGATTGTCCGGTTGGTCCGGCCCCTGACGTTGTCCCCAGGCGCTCCTCTTTTTATATGATGTCCATAAACCACATAGACAGTCGTCCGTGCACTTCGTGACCGGCAGGCCCAACAATCAGACAAGAAGATGAGATCATGAAACATCCCGGCAAGAATTTCTTTATTTTCCTCATCGCCGTGTTACTCCTCGGCACCCTTACAGCCTGGCAGTTTACCCGCCGCCAAGGGAATAACACTGCCTACCGGACCACCGGGATCACACGCGGTGATCTACTGGTTTCCATCAGCGCCACCGGTACCGTAGAGCCGGAAGAGGTTATTGATGTCGGTGCCCAGGTAGCCGGACGGATCATCTCTTTTGGTTTGGACGCCAAGGGTAAAACAGTGGACTACGGTTCTGTGGTAGAGGCAGGCACTGTACTTGCCAAAATTGACGACTCGCTCTACGCCTCCGACGTTGCCCAGGCCGAGGCCCAGTTACTATCAAGCAAGGCCGGCCTGCAGCGGGCCAATGCCGAATTGAGTCAGACGCAGCAGAACTGGAAGCGAGCCCAACAACTCGGCCCCTCCCAGGCCCTGGCACAATCGAGCTACGTGGGTTACGAATCGGCATACAAAATTGCACTGGCCCAAGTGGCGGTGAGCGAGGCAGCTATCCAGCAGGCCGAGGCGGCCCTTAAACGTGCCCAGCGCAACCTCGGCTACTGCATCATCACCTCGCCGGTAAAGGGCATCATCATCGACCGCAGGGTCAATACCGGCCAGACCGTGGTGGCGAGCCTCAACGCCCCCAGCCTCTTCCTGTTGGCCAAAGATCTCACCCGCATACAGGTATGGGTAGCGGTGAACGAAGCGGATATCGGCAAGATTCACCCCGGACTGCCGGTAACCTTCACTGTTGACGCCTTCCCCGGCGAGACCTTCCGGGGTGAGGTAGGCAAGGTTCGACTCAACGCCTCCATGACTCAGAACGTGGTCACTTACACGGTGGAGATTACCACCGACAACAGTGATGGTCGTCTTCTGCCTTACCTTACCGCCAATGTCCAGTTTCAACTGCAACAGCTCACAAATGTCCTGCAAGCACCCAATGCAGCCCTGCGCTGGAGTCCACCCGCCGAGGAGGGATCCAGAAAAAGGCCGGCAGCCATGGGCCAGACAACCGAGGAAGGCAAGAGCAACGGGGTCCTGTGGGTGGTTGACGAGAATGAGCAGCCTAGCCGGATAGAGGTCCAGACCGGAGCCACCGACGGGACCAGCACCATGGTGGAAAGCGCGGATCTGCACGAGGGAATGCAGGTGATCACCGGCATCAGCCTGGCGAACTCTGATAATGGCAAGAACGAGGGGGGGAATCCTTTCCTCCCGAACCTGCACCGTAACAAAAAAAGCTCCACCTCTGGCACCAAGTAAGGCACGCATGGAACTCATTACCCTACACGGCATCGAAAAGACCTACCAGATGGGTGATATTTCCGTGCCCGTACTGAAAGGCATCTCCCTGGCCATTCGCCAGGGAGAGCTGGTTGCCCTCACCGGCTCGTCCGGCTCCGGAAAATCAACTCTGATGAACATTCTGGGCTGTCTGGACCGACCGACTGCCGGTGAATACTGGCTGGAGGGCCAGGAAACTTCCCTGCTCACCGCCGACGAGCGGGCTCTGCTCCGCAACCGCAAACTCGGTTTCGTCTTCCAGAGCTTCAACCTGCTGGCCAGAACCAGTGCCATCGAGAACGTGGCCATGCCGCTCTCCTACTCCGTTGAGGACCTGAGCAGCTCCGAGACCAGGAAACGAGCCGCCGAGATGCTGGGCCGGGTGGGATTAGGTGATCGGCTGAACCACTACCCTTCGCAACTCTCCGGCGGCCAGCAGCAGCGGGTTGCCATCGCCAGGGCTCTGATCAACCATCCACCCGTGCTCTTTGCCGACGAGCCGACCGGCAACCTGGATTCCCGGACCAGCGAAGAGGTGCTCCAGATGTTCGAGCAACTCAATGCCGAAGACGGCATTACCATTATCATGGTGACCCACGACCCAAAGGTGGCTGGGCACGCCAAACAGATCATCCGCATCGAAGACGGGCTGATTCAGGATGATGCAGCCACTGACGGACCAACTCCCCAAACCTCGGGAGATGCACAATGAGGATCTACGCCACCGCCGGCATCGCCCTTAAAGCCCTGCGCCGTAATCCCATGCGGGCCATGCTCACCACCCTGGGCATTGTCATCGGGGTGGGCGCAGTCATCGCCATGATGGAGATCGGTGCCGGTGCCTCGACGGCCCTCAAAAAATCCATCGCCAGCATGGGGGCCAATGTCCTGGTGATCCGGCCCGGTACCGCCTCCAGCGGCGGTGTCTCTTTCGGGGCAGGAACCAGCACCACATTAACCCCGGAAGACTGCCAGGCCATTCTCCGGGAATGCCCGGCCATCCGCAATGGTGCCCCCATGGTCCGTGCCCGGGCTCAAGTGGTCTACGGTAACCGCAACTGGATTCCTAACGCCATCTACGGCACCACTCCCGCCTATCTTGATGTGCAGGACTGGAACATTCTGGCCGAGGGCGAGCCTTTCACCGACCGGGATGTGCTCAACAGTAACCGGGTCTGCATTCTGGGCCAGACATTGGCCCGGGAACTCTTCGAAGGCGTCTCGCCCGTAGGCAAGGAAATCCGGATCCAGAACATCTCCTTTCGGGTGATCGGAGTCCTCTCCCTCAAAGGCGCTAACATGATGGGCCATGATCAGGACGATGTCATTCTCGCTCCCTGGACCACCATTAAATACCGGGTCACCGGCACGAGCCTCGCCACTGCCCAGAGTACCGGCAGCACCTCCGACACGGTGAATACCCTGTCCAATCTCTACCCGGCAGCCCAGCCCAGCCTCTACCCCGAACGCTCCAGCGTCCAACAGACCGACAACCCCATGCCGGTGCGCTTTGCTAATATCGACTGGATCATGGCCGCAGCCAACAGTTCACAAGAGATCCCCCTGGCCATTAAACAAATTTCCGAGGTACTCCGGGAACGACACCGCATCCGCCCCGAAGAACCCGAGGACTTCAACATCCGCGACATGGCCGAGCTCACCGCGACCCTTTCCACCACTACCACGCTCATGACCAATCTGCTGCTGGCCGTGGCCATGATCTCACTGGTTGTGGGGGGAGTCGGAATCATGAACATCATGCTCGTGTCCGTCACTGAAAGGACTCGGGAAATCGGTCTGCGAATGGCCGTCGGGGCTCGGGGCCGCGACATCCTCCGCCAGTTTCTGGTGGAGGCAGTGGTCCTCTGCCTCACCGGCGGGGCCATGGGCATCGTCCTTGGCCATGGCGGTTCCCAGCTCGTACGGCTCGTGCTCGGCTGGCCGGTGCAAACCTCGCCTGCGGCCATTGCTACTGCAGTGCTGGTCTCTGCCGGGGTGGGGATCATCTTCGGCTTTTACCCGGCCTGGAAGGCCTCACGCCTTGACCCCATCGAGGCCCTGCGCTATGAATAGAGACAAAAGGATCGGCCTTTCAGCCCATTTTTTCAAGGAGCAAGGAAATCCATGATCCCTCGCCTGCACCGTACTCCCTGCCGGACCTCTTTAGCCCTCTGCCTCTGCCTGCTTCTGCTGAGCAGCTGCATGCTGGGCCCTGAATTCCAACGTCCTGAGGCCAAGGTTTCCTCCCAGTGGCTGGGCCAAGAACCACCAGCCCAAATCGCGGACGCGGCCGAACAGGAGCTGGCCCAGTGGTGGAAGATCTTCAACGATCCGATTCTCACCTCGCTGATTGAACGGGCCATGCAGGCCAATCTGGACCTGCAAATGGCTAAAAGCCGCATCCGTCAGGCCCGCGCTACCTTGGGGATAGCCGGTGCAGACCTTGGACCGGCAGTTGACACTACAGCCTCCTTCAGGCGCAGCCAGACACCGGAATCCGGAAATAACAGCGCAAGCACAACCAGCAATCTCTACAAGATGGGCTTTGATGCAGGCTGGGAAATCGATCTCTTCGGCGGATTGCGACGCGGCATCGAGGCAACAGGTGCAGATCTGGACGCGGCCATAGAAGACCGGCGCGATCTGCTGGTGAGCATGAGCGCCGAAGTGGCCAGCAATTATCTGAATCTGCGTTCTCTGCAAGAACGACTTTCCATCGCCCGCCAGAACCTGACAGCCCAAGATCACAGCGTCGACTTGACCCGCCAACTTTTCACCACCGGCTTTGTCAGCAAACTTGACGTAGTAAGGGCGGAAGCACTCGCTGCCACCACGGCCGGCCAGATCCCGCTCCTTGAGGCACAGATCCGTCAAACAATCTACGCCCTCAGCCTGCTGCTGGGCGGAGAGCCATCCACCCTGCTGGCAGAACTGACATCCAAGGTGCCCTTACCCGTGGCGCTGGCCACGGTTCCTCTGGGTTTACCCTCGGACCTCCTCCTGCGGAGACCGGACATCCGCAGGGGAGAAGCAAAGATTCATGCAGCCACTGCCCGCATTGGAGTGGCCAGAGCCGATCTCTTTCCCAAATTCACCATCACCGGTAGCCTCGGTCTCCAGAACAACACCTTCAGTTCAACCTTCAACCAAGCCAGCAGCTTCTGGTCCCTCGGCCCCACCCTGAACTGGCCGCTCTTTGACATGGGACGCAGGCGTGCCAATCTGGAGCTGCAGGAGGCCGTCCAGGAAGAGCAGCTCATGGCCTACCAACAAACCGTCCTGAACGCCCTGAGAGAAGTGGAAAGCGCCCTGATCGCCTCAACCAAGGAAGAAGAGCATCGTCAGGCCCTGACCCGGGCAGTAACGGCCAACCGCACTGCCGTTGAGCTCGCCACCGCCCTCTATCGCTCTGGAGAAAACGATTTCCTCAGTGTACTGGATGCACAGCGCTCCCTCTATGTTGCCGAGGATACCCTGGCCCAGTCCAACCACATGGTTTCCACCAATCTGATCGCCCTGTTCAAGGCCCTGGGGGGCGGATGGCAGGCAAAATCGACTTCACAGGGGGCTGAAATATATTGATGTGCCATTTAATAAAATGATAAGAATGAGAAATGACTTTTTGCCCCTGGTTGCGTACGCAACTACAAGTTAGATCAGCTTACGGTCGTGAGCCCATCTAAAGCCAGTGAAGTGACTAAAATTACCGTATTTGAATTTTGTTAAGGATAATTACATGGATGTACAAGAGGTAGCCAAGTATCTGAAAGAATTATATACGATACCATTCATGCATCGCCTGGTGGTAATTCTGATCTATGCCCTGATGGCCAAACTGGTTGATATTTTTGTGATCAGGATTTTTGTCAAGATCGCCGCCAAGACTAAATTTACCCTGGATGACAAGATTGTTCCCATACTCCATGCGCCGCTGCTGGTAACGGTCGTCTTTATCGGGGTTCTGCATGCCCTGAGCATGCCGCCTGCTCTTGTACCACCTTGGGAGATGGTCCTGCCTGCCGCTGCCAAGACCATTATTCTTTTATTCTGGATCACGGCCATCCTGAAGTTTTTCAGCCTGCTTGTGGAAAGCAATATGCATAACGCCATTTCCCGGGGTAAAATAGGCCAGGATCTCTTCATGCTGCTTAAAAATGTGGTTCGGGTGATCATCATCATATTGAGCTTGCTCTGGCTTCTTTCCATCTGGCATGTCAACATGGCCCCCCTCTTCGCCTCGGCCGGTATTGCTGGTATCGCCGTCGCCCTTGCCGCCAAGGAGACCCTGTCCAACTTTTTTGGGGGCATATCCATCTTTGCCGATAAAACCTGTACCGTTGGCGACTATATCATTCTCGACAATTCCGAACGCGGTGAGGTAATGGAGATCGGCATCCGTTCAACCCGAATCAAGACCAGGGATGACGTACTCATCACCATTCCCAACTCCATTCTGGCAAATTCCAAGATTATCAACGAGAGTGCACCCATCCCCCGCTTCCGGATTCGGGTACCTGTGGGTGTGGCCTATGGCAGCGTGCTTGATCAGGTCGAAGAAGTTCTGCTGAGAGTGGCGGCAGCAAACAAGGCAGTAATCAAGGAACCGGCGGCCCGTGTCCGCCTGCGCAGTTTCGGCGCATCATCAGTGGATTTCGAACTTCTATGCTGGGTCGACGAACCGAGCCTGAAGGGTATTACAACTCACAACCTTCTCAAAGACATCTACAATGCCTTTACCGAACACAAAATTTCCATCCCTTACCCGCAACAAGATATCTATATCAAGGAATTTACGGGCAGAAACAACGTCGAAACGCTCAAAGAGGCATGTTAACTTTGTACAAGACTTTATGTCTTTTTCTCAACAAGCATTCAAGCGACACCGTGATCATAAGTAAGCAGCAATGATGCAATATAGTGACGAGCCACTCAGTGCAATCGACTTCGTCGACAGAACAAAGGACAAGACAAGCGGCTTTCCATCCCCCCTTCCATCATTTTTCCAAAGAAGTGACCAGCGCCCTGGCATTCATATGAACAAATGGTTCTCCATTCAAGCACTCAGAGGCCTTGCGGTTCTTGGAGTCGTGCTGTTTCACCTGATGACCATCGAAAAAAAATATTCCGGTGGAGATCTATTCCTTCCTGAGTTCCTGACACTCGGCCAATCAGGCGTGGATCTCTTTTTTGTCATCAGTGGATTTGTGATGGTATCGATAACACAGGGACGCGATAATAACAGCGGGGGCGTTAGCCGATTCCTCTGGAGCCGCCTCAGTCGCATATATCCAACCTATTGGGTCTACCTTATTCTGACAGCAGCGGTATTCTTCATCAAACCAGACTGGGTTAATTCATCACAAAACCATCAAACCACGTTCTTTTCAGCCATTCTCTTACTGCCTGACTATCACCGTCCGTTTGTCATGGTTGCCTGGTCACTGATCCATGAACTATGGTTTTATACCATGTTCGCTATCTTTCTAAAGTTTAATCCAAGATATCTGCTACCGTCTCTGGTCGTCTGGGGATTGATCATTACCATTGCCAGCACTGTAACCTCAACGGCCAATTTATCGCCAGGTGCCCGGATTGTTCTCCATCCCTATTCTCTTGAATTCATCATTGGCGCCTTCGCTGCAATCTTCACCACCAGTAAATATTTTGACACACTCTCGATACGCCTGTCATTTATAAGCATCGTGATCATCCCAATGGCTGGTCTGCCTCTTATTTACGCTTTTAATATTCTCAAGAATGAAGGATTGATGCGGGTCAGTATCATTGGCACGCTCTATGGACTTCTCTTAACTTGTCTTACGGCTCTTGAGATGAAACACAAATTTTGCCTTCCCCGATTTCTACAATCCATTGGCGATAGGTCGTACACAATTTATCTCTCTCATATTCTTGTGTTAGCAGCAGTTGGCCGCCTCTGGTCAATAACGAAGCCAATACAGAACAACCTCTTTGATAATATGCTAGCCTGCCTGATTATGTCAGCCGCGGTCCTTGCTTACGGCTGGCTCGGCTACCGACTGGTTGAACATCCCCTCTTGCGCATCTCCCATAATTTGCGCAGCCGCTGGTTTGAGTAAAACGAAAGAATATTCTTCCAGAATGACCACAAAATCGGCTGCCGGGACAGATGACAGCACTACGTGGTCAGCACCCGGTAAATTTCCGGCATGCGCATGGGCAGTTTACGGACATCATTGACAAAGATATAGTTAACCGGACCATAGAGGTGGTCCATATAGTCATGGGCCTGATGATCTATGGTGATACAGAAGGGATGGATACCGGCCATTTTGGCCTCCAGGAGGGCGTGGCGGGTGTCTTCGATGGCGTATTCCCCCTTGTAGTCATCGTAATCCTCGGGTTTACCGTCGCTAAGGGTGATAAGCAGACGAACCCTGGCATCGGTCTTCGCCAGGAGAGATGTCGCATGGCGGATCGCCGGTCCCATCCGGGTATATTCCATGGGAGAAATAGCCCCGATCCTCTCCCGCACCCTCTCACCATAGGGCTCACCGAACTCCTTAATGCGAAAAAGCTCGCAGCGGGTCCGCCGCATCCCCGAGAAACCATAGATCGCGTAACGGTCGCCCAGGACCTCAAGGGCCTCGGTCATCAAAACCAGAGACTCCTTGATGGCATTCCCTACCCAACCAGCAGTGGAGTTGGACATATCAATAAGGAAGACCACGGCGATATCGCGTTCATCTCTGAGCAATTTGATAAAGAGCCGATCCGATGAAGGCAGCCCGGCCCGGCCATCGGCCAGGGATTCCACCAGGGCGTCAAGATCAATATCGTCACCGTCGCGCTGGCGCCGGGCAAAACGATCACTGGTGCGCATCATCTCAAACTGATGACGGAGACGGTTGACCACACCGTGATACTTGCCCAGAGTCTGACGAATGAAGCCGGAACGCAGGTCAGGGAGTTCCTTGATCGTGACCATACACCAGTTTTTACGAAACCCCTTGCGACGATGATCCCATTCATCGTAACAGATCGGAGCCTGTAACTCCTCCCCCTGTTCCGGGCCAGGGTGGGCGTCCGGAGCAAGCCCCTTACCAGCTCGACCCACGGCGCTGCTGAGAAAGCGGCCGGGAAGATGGCCAAACTCATCGTGAAACTGTCTCACCTGCTCTGCCACCTCTTCGCCGAGTCGGACCTCCTCATTGTTGATGGTGATGAGTAGCGGCGCCTGGGGCTCAGCAGCGGTCCCGGCAAACTCGCTGTCCATGATCATAGTGACATCCGACTCCAGCCCGGTCGCGCCGTTCTCTTTCTCCTCCTCCGAGCGGAGCAACTGCTCCAATTGCTCCTTAGGCAGGGAAGCAAGATGGAGGGCCAGACTATGAACCAGCTCCTCACCCTGGCGCAAAAAGCGCTGACGATGCACCGCCTCCACAGCAGACAGACGGATCTCTCCCTGAAAGAGTAAAGGCGTTATTCCCTCGTACTCCTCCCCTTCTGCCTCATGGGGTGCATGGGCCGCACAAATCGCCTTGACCGCGGCAACGGTGTCCATCCCGTTCACCCCTTCGCCGAGGAGCCTGTGCCAGTAATCTTTCAGAAGCGGAAGGGGTTCTTCACGGCTCGCCTCGAGCAGAGATCCATTCAGAAA
This sequence comes from Desulfocapsaceae bacterium, assembly GCA_028697885.1. Taxonomy (GTDB): domain Bacteria; phylum Desulfobacterota; class Desulfobulbia; order Desulfobulbales; family Desulfocapsaceae; genus UBA2270. The sequence goes on along the minus strand of JAQVER010000003.1, from coordinate 21,241 downwards.
TCGTAGCTGCAGATCACTGAGGAAAGCGGCCTGAGGGCTGATATTTTTATCCTCCACCCCGGGGAGGACAAAACAGGGAAGCTTGGCCCAGGCCCGCATCAGGCCGGGAAGTTCCTGTTCCAGAAAACGGGCGGCACGAACGGTTTCGAGAAAGAAATAGCAATCACGGGCAAAAAGGGGCTGAGAAAAAGAGGCAAAAAAGGTGTTCAACCACAGCGATGATTCGGAATCGACCAATGGTTCCTGCGTAACAGGGTCAGGAAGAGTAAAACTTCCATTGGCGATATAGGCCCACTGGAAGGCAAGAATCAGTTTATAAAGCAGAACATTGTCGGCAGAAGCTGAAAAGACGGCCAGCTCTGGTGGCAGAAAGATGGTTTCGGTATCGGTAAAGACCGCGTTGCCGGGGGCAATAAACAGATCCCGTCCTGCCACTCCCCGGATAAAGGTGAGGAGGCGGCCCTCTACCTCCCCCAGAAGCACCAGTCCCGCGTTGCTTCGGTTCATATAACCGCTCTCCACATTCCGCATAAGGCGTTGCGCTGCCCGCAGACCATCCAGCTCGTAACGATCGAGGATCTCCCCCACCCAGGTCGACAACTGGGAAAGTGGTAGAATTTTCAGGGTCTCAGGCATAATCCGGAGGAAGTCACAGCAGAGGGAACTAGAAATCGGCCAGATCGCCGGGATGCACTTAAAGACCTCCTGACACACCTCATCGCTCTGGTCAAGATAGGGCTCCAACAGCTCCTCCACCTCCCAGTCGTTGGGAATATCCGGGGCAACAAGATGATAGAACTGCTTGTTAAGGTCAGGAAAATTCATCAGTCATCCAACAAGGTTTTACATAAAAAACCACATGCGGTGTAGCCGACGCAGGTACCGGCTTGAATACAAATTGAATTTAGAAAATGGATCCGACCATGTCTTCCACGGCAGCAAGCATCTCCGGATCATCGCTGAGAGGCTCGACGACCGCGACCCGGCAGGCCGTCTGGATATCCACTCCGTCACCAATCAATTTTCCGGCCTGGATCAGGAGCCGGGTACTGGCCCCTTCCGGCAATCCGGAATCTTTGAGATTTCGTGTCATGACAGCCAATTTAACCAAAGAGAGGGCAAGATCCCGCTCCAGACCACCCTCCTGGCAGACGATATCCACCTCCTGCTCGAGTTCTGGATAGTTGAAGCTGAGGGCGACAAAGCGCTGGCGGGTCGACGGTTTGAGATCCTTAAGGACACTCTGGTAACCGGGGTTGTAGGAAACCGCCAACATGAACTCCGGCGGGGCAATCAACAGTTCCCCCCTTTTTTCAATGGGCAGTTCCCGACGATCATCAGCCAGAGGATGGATGACTACGGTTGTGTCCTTACGCGCCTCAACCACCTCATCGAGATAGCAGATGGCCCCGGCTCTGACCGCCAGGGTCAGAGGGCCGTCCATCCACACAGCCTCACCGGCCCGGATCAGATAGCGGCCGACAAGATCACTGGTAGACAGATCATCATGGCAGGAAACCGTTATCAAGGGTCGATCAAGCTTCCAGGCCAGATACTGCATAAAACGGGTCTTACCGCAGCCGGTAGGGCCCTTGAGAAGTAAAGGCAGGCCACTACGGTAAGCAGCGCATGCAATTTCTACCTCACTGCCCTGAGCCAAATAATAGGGTTTTTCCACAATTCTATGTTCATCAAGGGGGATATTGGCTCCGTCCATCTCTTTGTCTTCCTTTATTTTTTATTGTCATTTCCAGGTATCGGAACAGTGGTACAAGGAAAAGGGGAAATTAATGCCTAATTAACTAGTACATTGATCATGCAGAGAGGATCCGTCAAGATGAGAATAAATATCAGGATTAAAGCGCTACGGTTTCCTTTCTCCATGAGCATACTCCTTTCCTTATCAATATAAAGTTGCCACTCATTGAGTATAGAGAAAATGTACCCAAGTTTACGGCGGTATTACTGCAGGCTGTAGCAGCGGAAAAATCCGGGTAATATATGCAATAATTCTTGAGCGGGTTGATGTTTAGAACAAGAATCGCCAACAAGGCGGGCAGGAAAAGGGTTTGAGACAGGAAAGGCACTTATAAAACGGCGGCAACAATGGTCAAAACGACGATATAACCACCATAAAAGAGCATGGGATCTTAGACAATACCATCCTCAAATACAGAGAGTCTGTTTTGGGTTGGCATTCCTCAAAAAGAGACAGGAGACATTAAAGAACAACCTCCACAGGAGCAGAACCAACAATTCCGCCCCAGTGGAGGTTCCATTTGTAGTTAATCAGCTTTAAAAAAATCTTCTTTGGCGGCACCGCATTTAGGACAAACCCAGGTTTCAGGAACTTCTTCCCACGGAGTACCAGCCTCCACCCCATGCTCATAATCTCCTTCTTCAGGATCATAAATATAACCGCAAGGACATTCCCACTTTTGCATGACACATCTCCATTTGAGAAAAGATTAACAGTTCTAAGTTTATTTAATAATTCTACGTTTATTTTTTGCGCTGTCAAAAGGATGGTACTTAGAGAGAAGGAGTTGAAGACTTACCAAACAAATTCCCCGCATTCTTCCCTTCTCCTTTTTACTCCTTGTCTTTTCCTTCTTCTTCCCCTTCCTTTCCTCTTTGAGGTGAGCTTTCTTTGGTCGCATCTACCAGATCAAGCAGGGTCATATTCTGCTTCAAAGGTTTCGGGGCGGCCTTACCGGTGGAATCCGTCACCCTTCGTACAACCCTTGGTGAGATCCGTTTCCCTTTGGCATTTGGATTTTTCAAGAGATACTCATCAAAATAAACCTCTAAGACATTGCTCTTGGCCCGAGGAGAAGGCGCGAGGCCGACATGGGCGCTTGCCCCCTCACCCATCAGCAGGAGAAGGATTTTTGACCGTTTGTCTTCGGGGAAAAGCCTATACTCCTTATCGAGGATAAATTTAGGGGTGGTAAAACGCTTGGCGTAGGTCAGGTTTTCCTGGCCGTCCCGATAGAGGACATTGAAGATCAGGCCGTCTTCGACAACCCCGAGCCAGGCCAGTTCATGACCGATAAAGAGTTTGTCAGTCACCGGGATCACCTTGTACATGCCGTCGTTAAAGATCAACAGGAGCCGGTCATACTCGGAACAGTTCAGGGTAAAGTCCTGCTTTTCATCCTCGGCCTTGATATTATGGCCCAGAAAACCTGTAGCCCGCTGATAGCCGACCACCAGATTGGCGAGGGCCGCACTGCGCACGCTGACCTCCTCAAACTCGCAGAGTTCCGTCTGTCTCGGGTAGAGATGGCCATATTTTTTCAGCAGGTCGCCAAGGAAGGAGACAGTGTAGCCGACCATGTCCTTGAGGTGATGACTGATCTTCTTGATCTCGCTGCGGATGTCCCTGATTTCTTTCTGCTGCTTATTGATATCATAACGGGAGATGCGCTTGATTTTGATCTCAAGCAGACGTTCGATATCCTCGTTGGTAACCTTTCGCAGCAGCTCTGCGGTGAAAGGTTGCAAGGCGCTGTCCACGCTCTTGATCACGGCCTTATAGCTGGTCTCTTCCTCGATCTGTTTGTAGAGACGTTCCTCGATAAAGATCTGCTCCAGGAGCCTGGCGTGCAGTTTTTCCTGCAATCTTCCGAGGTCAATCTCCAGTTCTTTGGTCAGGTCCTGGACAAGCTTCTGGGTATTGTGCTCCAGCACCTCTTCGACCGTACAGGTGAGCGGGGTATTGTCCTTGATCAGGGTAAGATTGGGGGTAATGGCAACCTCGCAATCGGTGAAGGCATAGAGGGCCTCAATGGTCTCCTTGGCATAGACCCCCCTGGCCAGATTGATCTCGACCTCGACATCTTCCGCCGTATAATCATTGATGGAGAGGATCTTGATCTTCCCGGCCTTGGCCGCCTTCTCAACGGATTCGATCAGTGACTGGGTGGTTGTCCCGTGGGGAATATCCTTGACAATAATGGTCTTGTCGCTGGCCTCCTCAATGCGGGCCCGACAGCGGATCCGGCCATTGCCATGATCATAGTGGGAGACATCCACCAGACCCTTCTTCTGGAAATCGGGATAGAGGGTGATCTCTTCATTGTGCAGCAGTTTGATCTGGGCCTCAAGGAGTTCGCAGAAATTATGGGGCATGATCTTGGTGGCCATGCCGACCGCAATCCCATCCGCCCCGAGCAGCAGCAGCAAGGGAATCTTGGCCGGCAGAGTTACCGGCTCCAACATCCTGCTGTCATAGGACTCAACGAACTCGGTCAGGTCCTTGTTGAAAAGGATCTCTTTGGCCAGGGGCGTGAGACGGCATTCGATATAGCGGGCGGCCGAGGCCTGATCACCGGTATAGATATTGCCGAAATTCCCCTGCCGCTCAATCAGGTATTCCTTATTGGCCAGATTCACCAGGGCGGAGAAGATGGAGGCGTCCCCATGGGGATGGAGTTTCATGGTCTCACCCACAACATTGGCCACCTTGTGGAAACGGCCGTCCTCCATGTTGAACAGGGTTTGAAGAATACGGCGCTGGACCGGCTTCAGACCGTCGTGAATATCGGGAATGGCTCGCTCCCTGATGACATAGGAGGAGTACTCAAGAAAATTCTTTTCAAAGAGATTATGCAGTCTTCCGTACTGTGAGTTCATAAAAAAATTGACAGTTAAAAGTTGAAAGTTGAAAGCTCTTTCTGGGGAATGGAAATAATAAATTCAGTTATGATTGAAAACGCGATACTTAAAAATGACGATTAAATCGTAGTCACCAGGTGCTCCATGATGTACTGCTTGCGTTCCGGAGTATTTTTCCCCATATAAAAAGAGAGGATTTTGCTCACCTCGCTGATGGTCCCCATATTGACCTGCTGCAACCTGATATCAGGGCCGATGAACTGCTTGAACTCCTTGGGGGAGATCTCGCCCAGTCCTTTGAAACGGGTCATCTCCACATTGCCGGCCTTGGCGCTGGTCCCTTGCAGTTTTTTGACGGCGGCGGTCTTTTCCTTGTCTGAGTAGCAGTAAAAGGTCTCTTTCTTGTTACGGACCCGAAAGAGCGGGGTCTCGAGGATATAGACGAAACCGAGCTTTACCAGCGGTTCAAAGTAGTGGAGAAAGAAGGTCAGGAGCAGATTGCGGATATGCAGCCCGTCGACATCGGCATCGGTGGCCAGGATCACCTTGTCATAGCGCAGATTGGAAATGGACTCTTCTATGTCGAGGGCCCGCATCAGGGAGTACATCTCTTCATTCTTATACAAGAGCGCCAGTTTCTGCCCCAGAACGTTCATGGGCTTGCCTTTCAGGGAGAATACCGCCTGGGTCAACGGGTCACGGGAGGAGACAATGGAACCGGCAGCCGACTGCCCTTCGGTGATGAAAACCATATTGGCGTTGCCGTCTGGTGATGGTTTCTTGCGCGTGGGATGATGCTTGCAGTCCTTCAGCTGGGGAATCTTGAAGGCCACTTTTTTGGATTTGGCCTTGGCCTCCAGACGGACACTCTGCAGCTCCTTCCTCACCTTTTCATTGCGCTGGATCTTCTCCAACAGTCTATCCGCTGTCTCGCTATTTTTATAGAGGGTGCTGGAGACCGCGTCTTTCACCTTGTTCACGATCCAGGAACGGATATCGCCATTGCCCAGCTTGTTCTTGGTCTGAGATTCAAAGAGGGGGTCCTTGATCTTGATCGCCAGGGTGCCGACAATGCCGTCCCGCACATCCTGGCCGACAAAGCTTTTTTTGGAAAACTCATTGACCCCCTTGAGGATCCCCTCGCGGAAGGCGGAAAGATGGGTGCCGCCCTCGCTGGTATAGGTGCCGTTGACAAAGGAATAATAGGTGTCGCCATAGCCGTCGGTATGGGAAAAACAAAACTCCAGGGTGGCATCGCGGTAATAGATGGGCTCGTATATGTTCTGATCGTCCAGCTCTTTGGCCAGCAGATCAAGAAGACCATTGGCAGAATAATAGCAGGTCTTGTCCAGATAGACCTTCATCCCGGCATTGAGATAGGCATACCGCCACAACCTCTCTTCGATGAAGCGAAGATCAAAGGTGAAATCCTGGAACATCTCCCGGTCCGGGATAAATTCCACCAGGGTGCCGTTCGGCTCGCTGCTCTCGCCGTTCTCCTGGCTGACCAGCTCTCCTTTGGCGAAAACCGCGCTGGCAAACTTGCCGTCGCGAAAGGCCGTAACCCTGAAGTAGGACGACAGGGCGTTCACCGCCTTGGTGCCCACCCCGTTCAGGCCAACGGAGAACTGAAACACATCGGTATTGTACTTGGCGCCGGTATTGATGGTGGAGACGCAGTCAACGATCTTGCCCAGGGGAATCCCCCGGCCAAAGTCGCGAATCGTCACCATCCCGTCTTCTCCGATATGGATATTGACCCGCTTACCCGCCCCCATGATATATTCATCAACGGCATTATCAACGACCTCCTTGAGCAGGATATAAATACCGTCATCCGGGTGAGCTCCGGTGCCAAGGCGGCCGATATACATCCCGGGCCGCTTGCGTATATGCTCGAGGGAGCTGAGTGTCTTAATCTTACTTTCGTCGTAATTATGAGAAGATATTGTCATAACATGATACTGGATATAGGTTTTATAAGGGGCTTTTTTTATACTCTTATTCAAGCCTTGCAATACTATTGTATTTCATTATATTAATCAACTGCTCATGGCAAAGAAGAATGATCTCGCGCAGAGAATGAAAAAGCAATAAAGAACAGTTTCTCTCCGCGCCTCTGCGTCTCCGCGCGAAAAGAAAACTATTCTATTCTTTATGGATTTTGCATGGATCGCACGCAACCCCAATTATCGCCAACCGTATTGACCATTGCCGGTTCAGACCCCTCTGGCGGGGCCGGAATCCAGGCTGATCTGAAGACCATGACCGCCATCGGTGTCTATGGCGCGGCGGCGATTACCTGTATTACCGTGCAGAACTCCCTGGGCGTTACAGAATCTGTCCCTCTGGATGGCGGGCTTGTGGTTCGCCAGGTTCAGGCCGTACTGGCCGACCACCATGTGACCCATATCAAAATCGGCATGATCGGTACCATGGAGATAGCCACAGCCCTGGGGAAACTCCTTGCAGATTATTCAGGTGAGGTGGTCTACGACCCCGTCCTGTCCTCGACCACCGGCCAATCCCTGCTCAGTAATTCCAACCTTGTCGAGCTGAGCACTCAACTCATCAGCAAGGTCACTGTCCTGACCCCCAATTGTTCTGAGCTCGAACAACTCTGTTCACAGAAGATAACAACACCAGAAGCAGCTCTGCAGTGTGCCGAAACTCTCCTCGCCAGGCATGAGCATCTGCAGGCGGTCATCGTCAAGGGCGGACATCTTGAACCTGACAGGACAGATATCCACGATTATCTGGTCATGAACAACAAGGAAGTCATCGTCAACAAACGAAGACGCATCCAAAGCGCCAATCTGCACGGAACCGGCTGCACCTATGCCTCAGCCTTTGCCGCCTTTCATTGCCTGGAAAATGATTACCGCAAGGCGTTTTCCCTGACCGCTGCCTATATGGACAGTATCATCAGCAGGAGCAGCTCCATCTCACTGGTGAAAAGCGGCGCCAACGGGCCGCTGGTCCATGCCCTGTAACTCATTACCAGCCAAAAGACTGCGACATAAAATGAATGGGGTCTTGCAATCAAGCATCGACACCTTGTACTTTTGTCTTACAGCCCGGCTTACAGTTGCATCATGCACGCTGAAACAGGTCGCGATTTCCTGCATGCTATAATCGCCGTTGGGCGCGGGGAATTTCGGTTATTACAGATCGGTCCGCGACTGACATTTACCTTCGGTCCACGAACTCCTTCGAGCCGAGATATAATCTGGCCACGCAAGGATTCCCACCCCCCAGTTCTATTCTCAAAGATCTTACCATGAATTTATCATAAAGGGTCAATTGCTGGATAGCAAGACCTGCCCCCTGTTATGTGTAAAGGGTCAAGTGTTGGATTGCAGGGCCTGACCCAGACTATGTGCTTTATGCTTTAGAATCGGCATGTTGTCTCAATTCAAAAAAACTTTTTTCCTCTATTGACGCAGAAAAAAACAGAATTATTTTTCACGTCAAACGGCAACAATGGTTGTAAAAAAATTCTTTTTTCAACACAGGAGGCAGGCTATGGACATCAAAAAATGGATTCCCTGGAACTGGTTTCAAAAGGAAGAAGAAGGCAGCGGCAAAACAGCCCCGGTACAACACGAAGGCCGGCAGGAACAAGCCGACACGCTCACCAATCCCCTCCAGCAGTTTCATCAGGATATCGACCGACTTTTCGATCAGACGTTTAGAGGATTCGGCCTGTCTTCGGCCATCTTTAATCCCTCGTTCCCATCCGGTCTACCCCATGCCGCCATCATCCTTAAACCCACCTTGGATCTGGCAGTCACCGACCATGAATATACCCTCACGGTGGAGATACCCGGTGTTGATGAACAAGACGTCAAACTGGAAATTGTCAATGACACCCTCACCATTCGCGGTGAAAAAAAGCAGGAGAAGGAAGAAAAAGAGAAAAATTACTATCGCATGGAACGCTCCTACGGCTCATTCCAGCGCATCCTTTGTTTACCGGATGATGCGGATCAAGACAACGTCAAGGCATCTTTTGCCAAGGGGATTCTAACCGTGACCCTGCCCCGGAAGACAGCGCCGAAATCCGATGTCAAACACATAGAGATCAAAAACGGCTGATTTTTTACTTATCATCAAACAACCATTACAGGAAGAAAGCAGACAACTCAAAACATGGAGGAATTAGTCATGATCACACGAAAAATGATGGGTATTCCGTCAATGGGCTGGCCACTTTCCTTTGACGAAATGGAACGCATGGCCCGGCAGATGAACTGGCTGACCGGCGGAATTCTCGGCAAACCCGGAACATCGATGTTTTCCGCCAAGGTCTTCCCTGCTGTCAATATCAGTGAGGATAAGGGGAACTACTATGTCCGCACCGAACTTCCCGGCATCTGGGCCGATGACATCAATCTGGAAATCACCGGCAGAAACCTGGCAATTTCCGGAGAGCGAAAAATCCCTTCCGAAGGGGAGAACGCCAGATATCATCGCAAGGAACGAGAGGCTGGGAAATTTTCACGGGTTATCAGCCTGCCCGGCGATGTCGAAATAAACAGTGTGGAGGCAAAACTGACCAACGGATTGTTGACGATCACCATTGCCAAGGCAGAGGCCGCCAGACCCAAACAGATCAGCGTCAAATAAGTATCAATCAGAGAATACGTGGAGGGATAAAAAAATGACTGAATTTAAAGAGCTCCAGGCCAAGGAAAAACATGAAGTCACAACTCCCGCCGAGCAGACCCGGCCGGGACTGGTATTCACGCCGGAAGTGGATATTTTTGAAGCGGACCGGGAACTCACCCTGCTGGCCGATATGCCGGGGGTAGGCGCCAATGATATCAGCATTGACCTTCAGGATGGGGTGCTGACCATTTCCGGAGACGTCAAACCGTGGGAAAACGCAGAGGAGTCGGAGGTGTTGACTGAATTTAAAACCGGCAAGTATTACCGGCAGTTTACCCTCTCCGACGCCATCGACCAAGACAAGATCAATGCCAAATTGGAAGACGGTGTCCTCCGCTTATCCTTACCCAAGGCTCAAAAAGCTGTCCCCCGCCAAATAACGGTTACGGCGGGATAAACCTATTTCAACTGGAGGCTCGATTGCTCTGCGATCGGGCCTCCAGTTCTTTTCCTTTCGCCAAAACTTAATATTGCTTTCTGGGGGGCTTGGCCTTTTTTTTCTTATCACCCTCGCCTGAATTTTTTTCAGAAAAGAGCCAGACAGGAAATGTGCGTCCTTTAATCTTGCCGTTCTTCAGATAAGAATACGCTTTTTTAACCATACTGCGCTCAATTGCAACATAGCTTTGCCGATCATAGATATCTATTTTCCCCACATATTTACCTTCAATACCAGCCTCACCCGTGAGTGCTCCCAGAATATCGCCAGGCCGCATTTTGTCCTTTTTCCCGCCCTCTAAAACAATGGTGACATTTGGTGGGGTCAGGGTGACATCTTCAACCTTATTCAGCTTGTTAATATCATCAAATCTGCGCGTTGTATTGCGATAGTTTCCCATTGCAAATGCTTGATGGTCGGTAAAGAGGGTAATAGCCAAGCCCTCTTTGCCGGCACGTCCTGTCCTGCCGATACGGTGGGTATACGTCTCTTCATCCTGGGGTATGTCGTAATTAACCACCATCTCAAGTTCTTTGATATCAAGCCCTCTGGCCGCCACATCTGTTGCCACCAGTACGGAACAACTTTTGTTGGCAAAGCGGACAAGAACATCGGTTCGTTGATATTGTTCCAGGTCGCCGTGAATTGCCAGGGCATCAATCCCGGCAGCAGATAAGGCATCAGCAACATCTTGTGTCTCTGCTTTTGTATTGCAGAAAACCAGGATGTTTTGGGGCTTGTGATGGGCAATAGCCTTGATAAGCATTGAAGTCTTCTTGTCGTGGGCCACTTCGTAGAAGTATTCCGTAATCTTATTCGCCTGTTCCCCGGAAATGGTTTGAATGTTAAGGGCGTTTTTTTGAACGGCAGAACTTAATTTCATGATCTTTTCAGGATAGGTGGCTGAAAAGAGCAAGGTCTGACGATTTTCAGGCGCATGGGCAATAATCCTATTGATGTCGTCAATAAATCCCATATCGAGCATACGGTCAGCTTCGTCAAGGACCAGTGTCTCAAGATCTTTTAAAGAAAGATGTTCTTTATCCAGATGCTGCAACACCCGCCCGGGAGTTCCCACAATGATATGAGCCCCATGCAGTATCGATTCATATTGAGGGGCAAAGGCAGCCCCGCCGCAAAGAGTCAGTATCTTAACATTATGGGTAGCCTGGGCTAGACGACGTAATTCTTTGGCTACCTGATCCGCCAGTTCTCGGGTCGGGCAGAGAATAAGAGATTGGACTCTGAATTTTTTAACATGAAGTTTGTGCAGTACCCCGAGTCCAAATGCGGCTGTCTTCCCGCTACCTGTCTTGGCCTGGACAATAACATCACAATTTTTTAAAATATGGGGAAGACTTTCGGCCTGAACAGGGGTCATTGCTTTAAACCCGATTTCATCGAGGTTATGGAGCATCGCCTTGGAAAGAGGAAGGCTGGAGAAGTTGGAATCAGTCATAGTTTGTCTTTTTTTTATGAGGGTAATTGCATTGTCATGTATCAGGGATATCCCACTTCATTAAACAGTCTGGGGTCGGGCCACGCTCTATGCGATTGTTGCCGCTTCATTGTATTATTCATAGACTTCAACTCTTCAGGAGTTCACCTGAGTCATAATCAAGCAGGAGTGCGGATCGTAACTCTCCGTTTTCTCCCTGGACGTTGCAGTTTATATACGTTGTGGGGCCGCATTTAATCATTCCGTGATTGCTGTGGATATGGCCGAAAATATGATACCTGGGCTTGATTGCGGCCACGGCGGCAGTGAGGTCCGAACAGCCATGGGCGACGGGACCGTCCTGATCGAGAATGCCGGCCGGAGGGGTGTGCGTTACTAAGATATCGACATCAGGCGGGATCAGATCCCATTTTTCTTTCAGCGCTTTTCCCCGCGGCAAGGCAAAGGCGTCACAGGCCCGGTCGTTGAATAAGGGCTGCCAGGGTGCTCCGTAGATTTTTATCCCGGAGATGACCACAAATTCATCGAGAAGATAGATCGCTGCCGAGAGTTGCAGTCTGGCTTTTACCGGATCATGGGCAAGCCTGTGATCGTGGTTGCCGCCCACCACGATTTTATGCCTATGGGGCAGAGATCCCAGAAAACGATTAAAGTCCGCAAGATCCCTGGCGGTTCTGCAATGGGTCATGTCGCCGGCAAAAATTAAAATATCTGCGTCCGGAATGTGGATTTGCTCATGTAAGGAATGGGTATCGCTGAATAATGCTATTTTCATTGTCTTCTAATCTGTTAACTGGGTCCGGCCTCATGCACCTGCACTGGCTGGCTCTTTAATTCTTGGAATTGAGTTGTCCGCATGCGGCTGATACATCATCGCCCTTGGCGATTCGTATTAAGGTCGGGATTTTAAAGGTATCCAAAATTTCTTTAAACTTTTCAACTTTATCCACATCCGGACGCTTATATTGTGATCCAGGGAAGGAGTTAAAAGGAATCAGGTTGATATAAGCACTTTTACCGGCCAGTACCGTGCCTAATTTTTGAGCATCAGCCGCAGAATCATTAAAATCCTTTATCAGGATATATTCATAGGTAACAAATTGTTTTTTATGTAAAGGTATCTGGTCAATATGGGCCAGGACTGCAGCCAGTGGATATTTCATATTAATGGGCATGAGTTGATTTCTCTTTTCTGCAAAGGCTGAATGAAGAGAGAGCGCCAGGTTCACGCCGGGGATTTCCCGGCTCCATCTTTGAAGTCCGGGGATATAGCCAGCCGTTGAAATGGTGATTTTTTGCACACCAATGGAAGTTCCGTGTTTTGATAAAAATATCTCGCACACTTTTTTGACGGCATCAAAATTATGTAAGGGTTCACCCTGTCCCATAAAAACAATATTTAAAATTCGCTCTTCTCCCGGCCTGTTTTTCGCGAGCCAGCGCCAGGCCTGGAGAAACTGGCCGACAATTTCACTGGTAGCCAGATTTCTGGTAAGTCCCTGGGTTCCGGTGGAACAAAAAGAACAATTCATGGCACAGCCGACCTGTGAGGACAGGCAGATCGAATATTTATTATGGAAGGGAATCAGGACGGTTTCAATCGTGTGATTGTCTTTCAGCTTGAAGAGAAATTTTACGGTCCGATCTTCTGACTCATGAACCGTCTCGATTGCGGGCAGAGAAAAATCGAAATTATTCTGGAAAAAGGCCAAGGAGCCTTTGGCAATCTTCTCATGGCATTGAGCCTCTTCTTTTTTCTTGTAATGCCAGTTAAAAAGAATCGCCGCTGCTGAGCGGTTTAAATCATTCTGATTGAGAACCGTTTCCAGATCAGAATGATTGAGATCGTAAAAGGATTGTTTCAAGAAATGTCTCTTTGGAATATGATTATTTATCTCAGCACTCATTCTCAGTTGTATTCAGAACAAGACCGAGAAGAGAAGCGAGCGGGGACGAAGCAGTACAGAGAGCACGGTGAGGAGCCGCACCGTGCAGTCGACGAAGGTATTGCTTTGCAGGCGACTTAGAATAACACCCATTTGCCACATGAAGATACTAAATATACACGAGTATAATGACTTACCAGAGTTCGAAGTCTTTTTGAATACGGTTTCAGGCAAACTCGCAGCTGCTATATGTAAAAAAATGCATGCGTACGCTGAACTGAATGACATTTATAGCTGCAACAGCTTGAAAATTCTGAACCCTAAGATATGGGGCTATAAAGGAACCATTTATAAGCTTCGCGTGGATTGCGGGAAAGAGTCGGCCCGGGTACTGTTTGTAAAAACAGCAGACAACGACATTGTGCTCTTGCATGGGTTTATTAAGAAAACTCGAAAGACACCGAAGAAAGACGCAAAAATTGCAATGGGAAATCTCGAGCGGCTAAAAAACAAGGTAGAAGTAACTCAATTACCAATGACAAAGTACTCGTTCTAAACGCTCGGATTCTGGCATTCGGAGATACCACTGGGTCAAGGGGTCATATTTGTAAAGGGTCAATTGTTGGATTGCAAGACCTGTCCCCTTTTACTCTTTTGATTCGTCAATTCTTGGGGATGGACACAGACATGATGGGCACGCTCCGCTTTGCCCATCCTACCGCCCTAGTCTCGCGCGTTTAGCTTTAACAATTATCGCAGCGAATGCAATTGCCTTTTCAAGCCCATCATTATTTTCGGCAAACTTCAACAGCTGTTTTCCAATTTCAGCCTCGTTGAAACCATTTTTAATCAACAAATTAGTTGTATCATCGAGTGTAGTTTTAACGAATGGCAAACTACTTTGGGTTTGCTTAATAGCCATATGGGTGCCTTCTTGTTTTTCCTGGCTCTTTGTTTGATTTTGCCCCCTAATATTCTGTCCTTCTTCTCTGACAATTTCACTATTTTGCCTTGAGGGTATTAGGTGTGGTTTTAACAATTGCGGTTTTTCTCTGTATTTCAATAGCAGCGTTTGCCCAAAAGAGGTTCGAGCAAATTGTAGAAAGGACAGGTTGTTGCCTTTATTGTGAGTTATTTTCTCTCCTGATGGAGTAACTTCGCCCAACCCTGTAATCACAAGGTGATTATTTAATTGTCCCACGAAGTCAATTTGCGATTTTGGGAGACCCCAGTGGAGGAGATCAGGGTATGGGAAAGGTGTGACTTTTATGTTGTTGCTTATATTAAAAAGACGCAATGCTAGGTCTTCGATATATTCTTGGTCTAAAACTTTCTGTGGAGGCTCACTTTTAGTACAAGCCCCAAGAAGAGCTCCTGCCATTGTTGCAATCGTATCGGTGTCACTACCTAATGTGTTCACACATATTTCTAAGCCTATTAATGGGTCTTTTGAGAAATAATGCCCGATAAATGTTGCTAATAGGGCAGTTTTGGTACCTGATCCCCTGACAGATGAGTCTAAGGCATTGAGAGCCGTAACAGCAAGTTGGTAATTATTCACTGCTTCCTCCGTGGAAGCAAAACTATTGGCAGAGGTGTCGATAACAAGCTGCTCGATTTTTTTTATATCTTTAATCAGATCATGTACTGCTTCGGATATTCCATCTTCAATTTTTTTGCCAGCTTCCCGTTCCCATGCCGGGAGCCAAATGTTATTCAATAACGGGTCATTGACACAAACATCGTTAATTTGTTTTGTTTTCGAGGCTAAGAATTCCCATTGATTTATATCAGGACATTTCCCATGAGTTAAACAGTAGTGAAGTGTTAATCCGTGAAATACTGCTCCGACCCAACCGACTGGATGACCATGAGTTATAATTGTATCTCGCATGATTTTTGTAATTATTTCATGTTCAGATCCTTGGGGAGAGCATAAGACATGGGGTTGAATACGCATCGCAGCGCCATTGCCCCCTGCATGAACATATTGGCTGTATTTGGTATTGAAAAAGTTTGTATTCCATTGAACCGATTTTTTTTGTAAAGATTCTCCTGCTGTCTTGGTCCCCTTTCCGACACCTAAACCATAAGCCAGGAAAACAGGAAGCTCAATCTTAGAAAATGTTTCAAAATCAAATTTACCATTATTGTTGATACTACGACATACGGCTAAGCGTAATTGCGTGTCGTCCGAGTAGCATCCGGCAGGAAGATTTACTGATACACCATATTGGCCTCCTATTTTCCTCTTCCACGGGATTAAACTTGAAACATGGCTGACACCATTAGTTCGATACCTAAGAGTTTCCTTATTACACATCTCTGTAATAAATCCTAAAGCGTCCCCGTAAGCCGCCCAAAGCATAGAATTTTTGATAGTTTTATATTCTATCATCGACTTCACCTATTATTGAAAAGGTCTGCTTTTACTGTACAAGGAATAGCGGACCATTTATTGAAAAGAACTTTAATGCTATCAAATTTTGCAGCATTTTCTTCGTTCTCTACATAAACACAATTGATATTATTTAAAGATAATTTATTTGGGTAAAGTACTTCCGCTTGTTCACACGTAGGTTGGTTGCTTGGAGTAGTGTGTAGACGTTTTATGGTTTTTCCGTGCCACTGAGCTATTTGTGGAGCAAACATTGTTTTGAGCCCTGTTTCTCCTTGTTGACGCATTACGCCTGAATACATGTTGTTTGTTGTTGTAAAGTGAACACCAGCATGATTACAGATTTCTGGCTTGAAAGACAATACACACCACCAACAATCTTCGCTAGAATGCCATTTACCACATGAAATTCCGAAAAGGTGTCGATTCACAGAAGTAACCGATAAATTTACATACCCCCACCAATCCCTGTCTCTGCTTCTGTCAGGGCAATTGTATTGATAGATGTACTCAAGATAATTATCTTGGTGTAAAATATTTCGGCATGAGAGATAATCAGTCGCTAGTATACCAGTTATACCTTTAGAAGTAGTGAAGTGGAGTATTTCTTTAATATCATATTGTGAAATTATATCACTGATGCTCATAGGTTTATGCTCTGGTAGCTTTCTGGGTCCAAGCATCCGATTAATGAGGAGGCTTCTTTTGGCTTGCAACCTATAGTCACAGTTTGTCTTGCCCTAGTAATAGTCATAGCAAGTAGACGCCGAAGATTTTCCCATGCTGTGTCGCCGTCTTCATTCCCGTGAGGAGTAGTATATTTATCAAACCCTAAAATAAAAATATGATCAAACTCTAAGCCTTTAATGGAGTGCATGCTTATCAGTGCAATATTTTCGCTTCCTTCAGGCCAGTCCGACCTCTTGGCTAGTTCCACAAAATCGAGATCACTTTTGTGTAGTTCTTGACGAATATAGTCAAACCACCTCCCCGCTTTAGGATGTACAAAAGCAACGGAATCCTGAGTTAAATCGATTGTATTTATTATTGAAGATATAGCATGGGAACATTGAGCACTAAATCGGCCTTTAATTATTGTAGGAACAGAGCCTGACCTAGTACATGATTCAAGATTTGGGATAGTTCCATCATCACTCAAGTCTAAGCCATCCAAGAGTGGTTTGGCCAATCGACATATTTCTTTAGTGTTGCGATGGTTGTCTTGTAAGCGGAAGCTTCTATTGGGGTTGATTAAAATGCCAACGTCTTTCCACGTCCATCCCCTTGGGTAAATTCTTTGTGCTGCATCAAGAACAAATACTTTGGTGCATAGTTCAGAGGCATGACTTATTACAGCCCTTATCTGGTTTGCGGAAAAGTCCTGAGTTTCATCGGCAATGATAATGTCATAGCGACAATCTTGGGGAGTGGCTATGAGTTTGAGAGCAAGATCATTCCAATCTTGTAACCCCTTAGTTTCCTTGTAATCGTCATATGGGACAACAACATCATTGAGAAGCCTTTCTCTAAGTGGTTTCTCCATCCTTGGAGTTATGCCTCGCCCAATGCGTTTTGCTGTTAGATAAGAATCACGATCTTCACTTAGAAATCGACCCAAGCAATAATCAACTTCATCAAGTAAAAAATCCTCCGACAAGCCCAGAGCACTTCCGTGTGTGAGGATAATGTGTTTATGGGTTTCATAGTCAATCATGCCAGGATAAGGAACCAACTTTCTCGCCCATTTACCGAATGTTGTTACGTCAATATTAGCTTGCAAGGAGGATGGAGATTGCTGCTTCGCTAGATGAGAGATATAACCTTGTAATGTCCGATTGTAAGTTAATACGAGCACTCGTACAGGATCAAAATTACCTAGTCTCTCACGATGCCGCACCCAAAATTCGGAAAGCTGCCTAAGCATTAATAAGGCTGTTGTTGTTTTGCCTGACCCTGCTGCACCTCTGATTAGAGTTACACCGGCTTGGGGGTTAGAAATTATGGGCAATTGCTCTGCAGTAGGTATTACTGTGGCTAGTGTTTTCATTGGGTATAACTTATGAGGATAGAAAGTATAAAATCACGCACGATAAGAGAGGCAAAGATCGGATAAAAGGGGACAGGTTTATTTTTCTTTATCGCTGTATCTGGAGAAAAAGGCAAATATGATGTTATGCCGATTTTTTCCATTATCATTTCAGAGTATCGATGCGATTCATGATTATCCCGCATATTCACATAACTTTTTGAGCATACCTGATGCGGTAGGCAAAAACAATATCTTCCAAAAATAAAAGAATTGGGCCGGATTCAGGATAACCGTGCTCTAGCTCCGATTGTCCTGGACTGGAAAGAGACTTTCACTGAAAAGATGCATCGGAAGATCGACTCCCGCCGGCCGCGCCCTGTATAGCAAAGCCAAAGTTAAGAAATAAATGGGGGTCAGGTCTTGCAATCAAGCATCGAGAACTTTTACTTTTGTCTTACAGCCCGGCTTACAGTTGCATAATGAACGCTGAAACAGGTCGCGATTTCCTGCCAAACATACCGGTCCGTCTCGCAGAGAAAAATATCCTCGCGCCGATCACCGCGAGAGGTCACATGGTAGAGGCCACACGCCAGTTCTATTCTCAACGGTCTTGCCATGAATTTATCAAAAGGGTCAATTATTGGATTACAAGACCTGACCCCTATTGTTTTTTTTGTTAGGCGCAACCTAATCGTTCGCGAACTTGCCTCTGTCGTCGCTTCGCGCTTTGCTCTCATGCTCTTTGTGGACAAAAAGCTCAACCGCCTTTTCACGAGTCGTGTATAGCATCGATACAAATTTTTCCGCAGATATTATACCATCGAACAGCCTGCTTATTCCTGCCGCCTGGAGCTCGATAAAATGCGCATCGTCAGTAACGAAGTTGTCACTGTAATAGCAGTAGATCGTATGCAAGCTATCGTGAATCATTCCTCGATTTGCGTTTCTTGATCGCGCTGATTGCATGTCCACCATCAATGACATTTCCGCTAGAGGCCCCCTAATGAATAGTTTCGGATAGTGAGATATCAGTATTTCGAGCCGTTCAAAGGGGTCACTCACGTCACCGTGTTGGGTCGCCCAAAACTCTCTGATTGGTGAATTGTCGAGGTCTACACCGATTGCAACTAAGTAGAAAGCTAGAATGAGACTCGTCTTAACCTCTCTCTCATGATTCTTAACCAATTTTTCGCCTGACTCTAGGAATCCTGCGAGTCGCAGCATCGCTCCATGGAAGTAGTCATCGTCGTAGCCTTCCTGGCTTGAATCTGTCATCGCATCAAGCAAACCCGTATGAAGTTTGGACAGCTGACGGAGAGGCGCCGTGCGTTCTTTGAGCTCTTCTAGGTCGTTGAGTAGTGTGCGCTCAGTATTTCTATGAATTTTAGCCCAAACTCTCGCGATATCATGTTTCGACGCACGGTTGTACCAGAATGCCTTTCGGTCATTGAGCGGCAAGCCCGCCTCCAAATATGCAACGAGTATTTCAGAGGGTGATTTTAGCAGATAACTTGAGCTTGCAGACTGTAGCCAAAACAACAATCGCTCTTTTCGAGATGCCGAGCTATTGAGTAAGACCTCCCAAAGAACAACAGACGAGACGCAAAAATCGATCTTGAGGGAGCGCTGAAGGAAATTCAACAAATCGAAATCGTCGAATTCGTCGGCAAGTCTATTAACAGCAGATGTTTCGAGGTAGTAGATGTTATTCATGGTCTTTCGACGCAGACGGCCGCCCAATTCGAAGAGAAGATCATCTCGCCTAATAGTGTGTTAGGCAGAATAGGCCAATAGGGTACTATGCAGATTCTGTCCAGTATCATTTTTGAATATCATACAATCCATCCTTGTCCAACATATTCACATAACTTTTTGAGAGTACATGATGCGGCAGGCAAAAACAACATCTTCAATAAAATAAAAGAATTGGGCCGGATTCTGGATAAATGTGGTTTGTCCCCAATTCTTCTTACTTATTGTCACAGCGGTGTCAAATATGATACCACTAACTTGGTGGCTTCTTGGTTGTCTCCTGCGGGACAATCGGGGGCAGGCCACGTTTATCTAAAATGAACGCATGACTGCCGGCGATACCGGGACAATGGGTGTTTTATCCTTATTACCAAGCAAAAGGTTGCGACATTAAACTCTTTCCCACCATTACTCAGCTGATCCAGGCCCGCGAGACCATCCGGCTGCTGGTGCCGTATTTCAAGAAATATTGGCAGCGGCTGCTCTGGGGGATCCTCGCCCTGCTGAGCACTGATCTCCTCCAACTCTACATCCCCCGGGTGATCAAGCAGGCGGTGGACGCTCTGCAACTCGGCCAGGCCACTTCCGCCTCCCTCCTTCGTCAGGGCGGTCTGATCATCTGCTTCGCCATCGGCATCGCAATCTTTCGCTTTACCTGGAGATATCTGGTCCTGGGCTTTTCCCGCCTCCTGGAACGTGACCTGCGTAGCCGTCTCCTGAGCCGTCTGGTACGGCTGGATCGCCCCTTTTTCAATCGCCGCTCGGCAGGTGAGATCATGGCGCTTTCCGGCAACGATCTCACCAACGTCCAGCTGGCCTGCGGCATGGGCATCGTCTCCTTCATCGATGCCTTCATGATGACCGGCGCGGCCGTTTGTTTCATGGCCTACATCCATCCCGGTCTCACCTTCCTGGCCCTGGCGCCCATGCCGGTCCTGGCCATCCTGACCGGACTGCTCTCGGCCATGCTCCATAAGCGTTACAACCGGGTGCAGGAGCAGTTCTCCGATCTCACCGAGTTTGCCCGTTCCACCCTGATGGCCATCCGGCTGATCAAGGCCTATACCCAGGAGCAGCGCCAGACCGAGCAGTTCGACCGGCTGGGGAGAGAGTTCGTGCGCAACAATATCCGTCTGGCCCTGGTCCAGGGAGTCCTCACACCCTTTTCCACCCTGATCGCCAGTACCAGCCTGCTGCTGGTACTCTTTTTCGGGGGACGACTGACCATTGCCGGCTCCATTTCCATCGGCGACTTTGTGGCCTTCATGACCTACCTGGGGCTGTTGACCTGGCCGATGATGGCCATGGGCTGGGTGGCCAACCTCTTCCAGCGCGGGATCACCTCGCTGCACCGCATCAGCCGGGTGATGGAAGAGGAACCGCTGTTGCGCGAGCCCCGGAACCCCCTGGAGCTGCCGGCCGTCACCAGCCTGTCCGTTCGCAACCTCTCCTTCCGCTACGCCGGCCAGAATACCATGGCCCTGCATGACCTGAGCCTCGATATAGCCCCCGGCCTGCTGGGAATCGTCGGCCGTACCGGCTCCGGCAAGTCGGCACTGTGCCAGCTTCTGGCCCGTTTGTATCCCGTGGAGGACGACAGGTTGTTCCTGGCCGGGATCGATTACAACCGGCTCCCTTTGGCGGGACTGCGGGCCAAGATCGCCTATGTGCCCCAGGAGACCATCCTCTTCTCCGATACCATCCGCAACAACATCGCCTTCGGCCGTCCCGGGGCAAGTGATGCCGAGATCGTGCAGGCGGCCCGGGCGGCGGGAATCCACGAAGAGATTGAGGCCTTCAAGGATGGGTATCAGGCCAAGGTGGGGGAGAAGGGGCTGCTCCTCTCCGGCGGCCAGCGCCAGCGGATCGCCCTGGCCCGGGCCCTGCTGCTAGACCGTCCCATCGTCATCATCGACGACGGACTCTCCGCCGTCGATACCGACACTGAGCATCATATTATCGAGAATTTTGGCAGTTGGCTGCCGGG
>JAQVER010000065.1 GCA_028697885.1 Desulfocapsaceae bacterium | reverse complement strand
GGAAGCCCATGCCTTGTCACGGCCCCGTTGTGCATTCCCGGCCAGAACAGCAAAGCCTTCCGACTGCAAAAACTCCTGAAAAAAGGCGGCGGCGATATTGCCGGAATTGCCGGTGGCGCAGCGGGTCAGCAGCTCCAGGGTCTGTGCTTTGTCGGCCTCACAGTCCCGCAGCGGAGCCAGGCTGATACGTAGATTGGCCCCGGTGTCGCCGTCGGCCACGGGAAAGACGTTGATCCGGTCGAGGAGGTCGGACCAGGCCGACAGGTTTTCGTAACCGCTGGCAAAGGCGTGGCGCATGGTGCTCATGTGGTCAGAAGCTGGATGATGGCATCCCGGTCATACTTACCGTTTGCCTGCAGGGGAATGCGGTCGATGATCTTGAGCTGGCGCGGCAGGGCATAGAATTCGAGCGATGCAGCCAGAGTTTTCTTGAGCAGCTCCATATCCACCTCCGTCCCCTGGATCAGGGCCACAATCCGGTGCTCCCGGCCCCCGGCGTCGGGCAGGGCCATAACCACACAGTCGCTGACCTTGGGCACCTTTTTGATGATGGCGCGCACCTCTTCCAGATCCACCCGTTTGCCCCCCACCTTGGTCACTCCGTCCACCCGTCCCTTGAGCATAAATTGGTTCGTCCCGCATTGCTCCACCCGGTCGCCGGTGGTAAAAAAGCCGTCGCCTGCCACGGGCAGTTCCGGCGAGAGAAAGGAGGAACGCACGCAGAGGCGTTCTTCCTTGATCGCCCACGAAACCGTAGGGAAGGTGGTGAAGGATGTCTCGCCCACAGACCTGTTGCGAGTGGCGATGCCGCCCGTTTCGGTGGAACCGTACACCTCGACAATGCCCACCTGATTGAGCTGAAAGAAGGCCTCGTTGTCGTCTGCGTCCAGCATCCCGGCGGAAGAGAAGGCCCGCCTGAGGGATGAGCCCACCACCTTTTTCCCGCGCAGAGCCCGGTAATGCGGAGGGATGCCGGCTAGAAGGGTGCCCCCCTGTTCCTGGATCGCGTCAGCGATATCCCCGGGGTACGAGGGGCTGTCCATGATCACCGAGGCCCCCGAGACCAGGGGCAGGATCACGGAGAAAAGCAGGCCATAGATATGGTACGGGGGAACGGTGGCGACAATGCAGTCTTTTTCGGTAATCCCGAAGTGGCGGGCCAGGGAGAATCCCTCACCGAAAAGATTCTCCCCGGTCTTTGACCAGATCTGCGGCGTGCCGGTGGAGCCGCCGGTGAAGATCTTCAGCAGTTCCGCCTGCGGTGATATTGGGGCGCTGGCGGCAAGCTCCGCCGCTGTTCCCGCTGACGGGCGGATGATGGCGGTGCCCTCCGGCATCTCTCGATCAACATCGCAAATGGCCGCGGTAAAGCCGGTGAGCTGCTGCATCCTGGCCAGGGCCTTGGTGGAAAGGGCAAAGGGCAGAAGCAGGGTCGGGCCGTTGGACTGAGATGAATATAGGGCAGCAAGAAGGACAGCGGCCATAACCGCTTTGTTATCCACGGCCAGACAGATGGAGACACCCTGATATTCGGGAGCAGCCAGAACAGCGCGCAGCCCGGCCGCCATGGCATAGACCTCGCCGAAGGTGGCGCCTGAGCAGATAAACTCCTTGTCTGGAAATTGTGGCCCCGTCAGCAGGGCTTGGATGTTTTGGGAATTATTCAGCATGAACAGGTATTTTACGATATTTTCAATTTGGTTCCAATGTAGTGCAAGGGAGGCAGACGACTATGGTCAGTGTACCTGATTTGCCCCTTTTTTCCTTTATTTCTTCCTATCTCATCTTTTCAGGATATTGCAGGACAATCATAGCCGACAGGACAATCAACACCCCCGGCAAGACAGCCGGTTTAGGTAAACCATGGCCAAGCAGCACATCGATGATCAGCACAAATGCCGGATAAAGATAGGAATAGGCCATGACCTTGGTCGCCCCCAGGATGGGGGTGCAATACTGGGTCAGAAAAAAGGTCGTGATGGTTGTAAACAAAGCCAGGTAGAAAATGCCAAACCAGACAAAGGCTGGCACCTCTTGCCAGGCAACACCCATAAGGCTTGAGCCTCCAAAGAGGAGCAGCCAGACACTCCCGGTCACAAGTATCCAGAAGGTCATGACCAGCATCGGTTCCCCCCGGTGCAGCAACTTAATCAACGGGGTATAGAGCCCCATGGCCAGACATCCTCCCAGAAAAATCACATCACCCCTGTTCCAGTCCATATTCATCAACACCCTGGGATCACCCCGGAAAATCACCCAGATCGCGCCTGCCATACCGCAGACCAGGGCGATTCGCTGGGCTCTGGACATCCTCTCCCGCACCAGCAACGAGGCGTAAATACCGGAAAAAGAGGGTACTAAAGCGAAGATCACACTGGTATTCAGCGCGGTTGTAAACCTCAGGGCCCAGAACATGCACACGAAAAAGATCACCAGTGACAGGCTGATCATGGCACATCGCAGAATAAAAGGCCAGCGAACGGCCAGACCATGACGTAAATAGACATAGGGGCCAAGCATGACGGCGGCAAGCACAAACCGCACCAGAGTGAGGGCTGCAGGGTCGAGCATCCGGGTGAGCGCCGCCCCCATCGGAAAGGAGGTGGAGACAAGGAGAGCACAGAGAACCATCAAGAGATGGATATGGGGAGGAACCCTCGATAATTTCATGATTGTTCTACCTGTCTCACTCGGTATCTCTTGCTAACTAAGAAATGAGGGGAGTGTCCCCGGTTTCGTTAATTCCATTTCGTTTTTTTTCGGCATCTTTTAAAACTCTTGCTATTTCTGCATTTTGGAGGCGTATGCCTCTATTTCGTTATAGTTATCTATTTTTAGCGTAATCATCGAGCACTCATTTCGAGATAGGAAGCAGACTAATCCCGGGCAGGATGACAGGCCAGAAAGTGTTACACATTTCTTATTGGCCGAGTAGATATGCGGTGCAGTTTGTTGGCGGTTCGGAAACTTGCCGTTTGATTCAAGAGCAGCAAACATAACATCTTTGCCGACAAGGCTGTTGTCGAAGGTGCCGAGAACGCGCAGCCCAAAGACGTGCCCGGCTGGATATCCTTCTAGCCGGAGGCCGATGTCAGTTTGCGGAGTGTCGTTGCTGTTTACAACAGGCCGTACAACTACTACAATTTTGTTCTGTTGCTTGTCATTGAAAGCATTTGGAGATTCGTTGACGAATTCGTTGTAGAGCGCTTTTGCGTCAAAATCCAGGTTGGGCGGAGGTGCCGGAGTCTGTGAAATGAAAGACGCCCTGACTTCACTCAACCACACGAGGTAGCCTGATTGGTATTCAGCAGACCGCTGCTCTGGAGATTTCGACGAAGGCGTAGAACGAGACCAACGAGCATAAACGAAGCCACTCGAAATGTCTTGGTGGTCTCGGTGTTCAGTGATTGTGAGCAGATCTGACCCGTTCGGTGCTACCGCGAGAGCAGTCGGTTGCGTAGTTGATCGATAAATGAGGTTTTTGGGTGACGACGCTGATTTATCGAGTTGGTATAGCATCGGTTTGCCATTCCCAAACGAGCTGTCAACTTCGAGCCCGGCGTCAGTGAATGCCATCTCCATCACCCCGATTCCTGTGAGCTGGAGGACTACGCTTTGTTTTTGTTCTGGGGTCAGGTAGTTCGGTGCTAGCAGCGCAGTTTTCGTCTCTGCAAGATCAACAGACCATGTTCCATGAAGAAATGCGTGTGTCTGCTCAACGCTCGCAGCCTGGGTATAGGCAGGTACGAGCAGGTTTATGATGGCAACGACGAAAGCAAATACTTTGATTTTGTTCATTGGTGGATCTCCTTCTTGAGCGCAGATTTATTTCGTATAATATCAAACTGAGAATCGCAGTCGGCTCCATTGGCCTGGAAGGCTCCGCTTGCGCTCCGTCTTATCGGTGTGATATGCAGAAAAGTGATTTATAGTTTTTCTCTTGTAATTGTCTCTTGATCATTCCCCTATCTACTTGCATCCCGGCCAAAAGACTGATCGGCCAGGCTTCTGTCCCGGGGTTTGAAGGTGTCGTCGGCCATCTCTTTTTTCACCACCTGCTGGAACAGTTTCGCCATCTTCATCTTCTGCGATTCATCGTGGTAGAAGGTGTTCCAGGCATAATCGAGCAGATCCTGCAGCTTGTCCGGGCCCATCTGTTTGGGCTGAAAAACCACCTTGTCCGCTGAGTAGTCGTTCCAGTCCTGGGAGAGGATGCGGTTCTGCTGGTTCAGCTCCTTCCAGGCCTTGGTGTGGGGAAAGGGGGTCAGGACCGTGAATTCGGCCAGATCAAGCTCGATCTCGAGGAGAAAATCAATCAGGCGCTTGATGAAATCTTCATCGTGATTGTCGAGTCCGAGGAGGATCGTGCCCTCGACGCCGATGCCGTGGTCGTGATAGCGCTTGATCCGCTCCTTGATATAGTCCGAGGTGTCAAAGACTGCCTGGTAGACATACCAGGCCCCGGCCTGGGCCGCGAGATCAAGGACCTCGGGCTTATCTTCAATGGGATGGGAGCACCACTTCTTTTTCAGGGGGATCATCTCCCGAAACAGCTCCATCTCCCACTTGGTATTCTGGGCCAGGGAGTTGTCGACGATGAAGAGGCGGTTGTTGTCAATTCCTGCCATCTCGGCCACTGCCTTATCAATGGGCCGGGGGCGGAAGACGCGCCCGCCGAGAAAGGAGACGGCGCAGGGGTAGCAGTTGAATCTACAGCCGCGGGAGGCATGGACCAGATCAACCATCTGCACGCCCTTGTAGTTGTAAAGCTTACGATTGAGGAGATCCCGGCGGGCCGGGCCGACCAGAGCGATGTCCGGCCGCTCGTTCATAAAATCGTAACAGGGTTTGAGTTTTCCCTGCCGGAAATCGGCCATTACCTGTTCCATCCGGCTCTCGGCCTCGCCAAGAAAGACAGAATCTGCATGCTCCATGGTCTCTTCGGCATGGAGCATGGTGGCAATGCCGCCAAAGATGACCTTGATCCCTTTTTTCCGGTAGAGATCCGCAATCTCCCAGCCGCGCTTCACCTGCACGGTGAGCATCATCGAGATCCCGACCATATCGACCGGATCATCAAAATCAATGGTCTCCAGATTTTCATCAACAAAGTCCACGTCAACATAATCGGGCAAAGCAGCGGCAAAAACAACCGGGCCATGGGGCGGCAGGTGAAATTCGGTCTGCCGGTCCAGCTTGGCCCACTTGGGATAGATGAGTTTAAATTTCATATTTTATCAGCACTGATCAGTGTCATAGTTAAGGTATAAGCGCTCAAACCGGAGGCGGTTAACTCCAGCGTTTCAGGTACTCTCTCAGCAGCCACAGTGATGGGTGATCCGGCAACAATGCTTCGGCTTCTGTTCAGATCGGGATCGTAGATATTCATCCGGCTGCCCTTCTCATCAATCAGAAGGTCTGTGATCTGACCGTTGTCTGCCTGATAGCGGCAGACAAGCTCACCGCCGGCAAGCCTTCCTGCCTTCGGCTCCTCTCCTGCCGGGGGCAGAAAGATAGCCTGCACATCACGGATCAAGCCTCGGGCAAATTCCGGCTTATCAAAAGGCGGCAGGGCCCGGCTCACTGTAAGTTTTTCCTGAGCAAGTTCTGCCTCAAAGAGGACAAGGCCCTCTACTGTCATGAGAGCACAATGAAGTTTTTGTCCGTCAAGAACGGTAACCCCGATTACCGTGGCACCGCCCCCATCACCCCTCTTGAAGGCAATGGAATGCACAAACTGCCAGCTCCCCGTGACAAAATTCTTGCTGCATCTCTGCAGGAGTTGCCCAGCCTGATGGTCATCGACTGCATCCAGAGCCGTCAGATCCGGCAGGTGCACGGGCTGCAGAGTTGAACAGGCCGCCAGCAACAGCAGGAACAAAAAGGGTAAAACAGACTTCAGGGTTCCTCGCAAAATGGTCTTTTCGCCCAATCTCTGCTTTATGCTCAAAATTTTATCCTCAGAATATTAGTATATGCCTGCGGTAAAATTTTTCGCATGCCTTGATCTTGAACGAAAATCCTTATTTTTCAAGGTACCCTTCATGGTTTCATAAATGTTGCTGCCGGAATCTTCTCATTCAAGACACCATGGGAAAAAATCAGCTTGGTCAAAGAATCCGGCCCTTCATAGAGCGTTACCGATTCCATCAGACCGGACTGGCCTGCCAGCCTTAATTCAATACGGCTGATGATCCTGGCCAGCGCCGCTTCTTTCGGGGTGAGCACGATGAGCCCCCCCTCCTGGACCTTGGCCTTAAAGGTGGGGGTGTCGGTGATATGCCCATCAAGCCAGCCGGTGATCTCCTGGAGGACAATCGCCATGGAATCCATGCCCATGCCCTGTTCTTCGACAAATTGGTCATTACGCTCTATGAATTTACGGGTCCGGCCATCATCCATAAGCAGAACGGAGTGTACGGGCGACAGATATTCCCAGCGCAGGGATGCAGGTGCCTGAAACACAAAGGTGCCTCTGGAGATAATAGGGCGCACAAGGATGGGCAGATGTTTTTCCTGGGTGAATTCCGCCTGCACCGAGTCCACCCGCACAGGAGGCTGACCGGCAACATCCTGCGCCCGGGCCGGAGACAAAAAGCCAAGGCCTGCGGCCAGGAACAGCACCACTACCAAGGAGCGCATGGCTAACACATCCCGCCATTGACCGAGATAACCTGGCCCGTCACATACGAAGCATCGTCGGAACAGAGGAAGGCCACAACTTTAGCCACCTCGTCAGGTCTGCCGATCCGGGCCATGGGAATCATATTTTTGATATGCTCCTTGGGGGCATCCTTAATCATATCGGTCTCAATCAGGCCCGGGGCCACCACATTGACTCGAATACCCAGACGGGCCACTTCCGAGGCAACCACCCTGCTGGCTGCGGTCAGTCCGGCCTTGGCCGCCGAATAATTGGCCTGACCGCGATTGGGCATGAGGGCCGAAGCCGACGACAAGGAGATCACCACCCCGCTGCGGTTGCGCACCATTTTTTCGATGACCGGCCGGGTCATATTATAAAAGCCGGTGAGACTGGTATCAATCACGGACTGCCAGCTCTCCGGTTCCATCATCATGAACAGACCGTCATGGATGATTCCGGCATTATTGACCAGGACATCAATCCTGCCCAGCCGCTGCGCAATGTCTTCAATCACCTCTTCCGTCTTTCGGCCATCCCGGACATCAAAAGGGTAGACCTCGCCACCACTGCCAGCCTCTTGCACCATCGCCAGGGTCTGCTCCGCCCCAGCCTGATCAGACAAGTAATTGATCACCGTATAATACCCGGCCCGGGCAAGTTCCACGGCAATGGCCCTGCCGATCCCCTTGGCTGCGCCAGTAACGATAGCCACTTTCTGGTTATTTTTTTCTTTCATAATATATTGTTATGCCTGAAAAAGTTGCAATGTCACTTCTCCAATAAGTCTCTTATCCAGATGTACCACGCAGGAAACTTCCCGCAGATTTTCATAGTTATGACTGTTCTCAGAACGGGTGAAAACCGTACTGCCCAGAGGGATATGGGCAATATAAAAATGTGCCCGCTTCACCCCCACCAACCAGCCCATCTTGAGCGAATCAATCCCCTTGGTTTTAATGCGGTCCAGACCATTACATACCCCGGCAGTCTGGGCTGCCAGCTCCACCATGATCAACGGATGCACACCGTTTGCATCGACCAGGGGGTAGGATGCGCTGATCACCGAAGAGGTAAGGGCATAATGAGAGTCCACTTCAATAATATCATCAATAAGCATCATACTGTCACGATGCGGGATCAGATCATCAAGGGTAATACCGGAAAGGTCTGCTGTTGTCATGACTTTTGAGAAAATTTTACTCTTTGATAAAGAAGATTCCGGGCTGCCTTCTGCCCACCCATACCGCCAGGAATGATTACCACAATATCGACAGGCGTGCCACTATCCTGTAAATCTGGACTCCATTGCATTCAACCAGAAAAATCAGTGATGCCACCTTCGCACTGTAGAGCTACCCCACTTTGTTTATGGTAAGTTTTCCAAAACCCTTATTACCATAATATGAAGGGCAATTTCCTGCTATTTCATGCCGCAGGTCTCTCTTTTTTACGTTACCAACTATTTACACTGCCAGCAAAGCCGAGGAGAGATATTTCCAGTCGTTATTTTTTTTCTTTTCATATATACTCTTGGTTACTGAAAAGAACTGTTCATCTTTTCACTTCGTTATAAGACAGTGACAATCAATTTCCCCGCCGCTCTTCACAGCAGCCGATAAGGTAATAAATATAACAATAATAGAGCCATGGATAACTTAACAGAAGAACTCAAAAAAAGACTTATTGAAATCCTCAACCTGACAGATGTCACTCCGGAAGAGTTTGACGAAAACGCACAGCTGGTAGGTGGAGAGCTGGGTATAGACTCCATTGATGTTCTGGAAATTGTGGTCATGGTTGAAAAGGATTACGGCGTGGTTATCAACAACAAAGAAATCGCCGAAAAGGTTTTTTCCTCCCTTTCCTCACTCGCCGATTATATCCGTAAAAACTCTCCCAAATAATCTCCTTGAGCAGCAAAAAAAACGTCTATATTGTTGGCATTGGCATCATCAGCCCGTTGGGCTATGGGCTTGATGCCACTGAGCAGGCTCTCAGAAAGAACGAATCAGCCATTGCTCCCTTACATGTTTTTGCCATTCAACAGCCTCCTCCCCTGCCCGTCGGCCAGGTACAGAACCTCCCCGATTTAACATTACCGCGAACACATGGTCTGGCCATTACCGCCGCTAGACAAGCCATGGAAGGCTGCACCCACCCGCCTGATGCGGTAATCATTGGCTCTACCACCGGCGGCATCCTCACCACAGAAGAACTGCTGGCAGCTCAGGATCGGGACGCTCATAATTATAGATACCACGGACTGACCACGGTTGCGGAAGAGGTTGCCAGGGAAGTCCAATGCAGCGGACAGGCACTCACGGTATCCACCGCCTGTTCTTCCGGGACCGTTGCCATCGGCATGGCCCTGAAAATGCTGCAATCCGGCAAGGCGGAATGGATTCTTGCCGGAGGCGTCGACTCCCTTTGCCATTTAACCTATTTCGGGTTTCACTCCCTGCAGCTTGTTGACCCCCGTGGCAGCAGACCCTTTGACACAAACCGGCAAGGCATGTCGGTTGCGGAAGGTGCGGCCATGTTGTTACTCAGCACCACGAAACCCCAGAAGCCACTGGGCCAGATCCTGAGCTGCGGCCTGAGCTGCGATGCCTATCACCCGGCATCACCCCACCCGGAGGGAAAAGGTGCTTCCATGGCCATGCAGAAGGCCTTAGACAATGCCGCGATCAAGGCAGAGGCTATCGGCTATATCAACCTGCACGGCACCGGTACTCCGGAGAATGATCGTGCTGAATCCAAAGCAGTACGCTCAATCTTCCCGCAGCCGCCTCCACTTTCATCAATCAAGGGGGCAACAGGTCATGGGCTGGCCGCATCAGGGGCGATAGAGGCAGCGATTGCCGCAATCTGCCTGCAAAAGGGATTTGTCCCGGCCAACACCGGATGTCGGCAACCTGACCCCGAATGCCAGCTGACACCGCTCCTGCAGCCTGCCGACCTGCCCATTGCAACGGTACTCTCGAACTCGTTGGGCTTTGGCGGCAACAACGCTTGTCTTATCATTGCTCAGCCTGACCTCTTTTCTTCTCCTGACCCTGCCGGCCAAAGCAGATGCCTGACTCTCCTTGGTAAGGCGTGTATCACCGGAGCAGGACACACGCAGCAAAGCATGGAGAGGTTTGCCCAAAGGGAGCCAATGGCCGGAGTCATTGACCTGGAGACTATTTCAGAGCAACTTCCGGTACGGAAGGTGCGAAGACTCAAGCGCTTTTCCAGAATCGCCCTGGGCCTGGCTGATGCTGCCCGCAAGGACTCCGGCCTTGACCATTCTCCACATTGCGTCTTTA
Organism: Desulfocapsaceae bacterium; assembly: GCA_028697885.1. GTDB lineage: Bacteria > Desulfobacterota > Desulfobulbia > Desulfobulbales > Desulfocapsaceae > UBA2270. Next base: position 13,776 of record JAQVER010000065.1, on the reverse strand, counting down.
TGGGAAGTGGCTGGGGATCCCTCTCCGAGACCTATGATTTTCTGGACAAACTGCAGCAGAGCCAGGAACAGTTTCCCAGCCCCATTGACTTTGTAGGCTCAGTACACAACAGTGCGGCAGGACAGATAGCCATCATGCACGAGGCAACAGGGGCCAATATCACCAGCAGCGGTGGCGATTATTCTTTTGAACAGGCCCTGCTTGCGGCAGACACGTTCCTGGACAGCGATGCCAGATCAAATTCCGCCTTTGTTCTGGCCGCTGATGAAGCCCACAGCCAGTTTTCGCCGCTTTTCGACCCCTCCATCGAGCCAGCCACCCCCCTTGCCGATGGAGGAGGCTGCTTGTATCTCTGCCGCCAGGCCATGCCGGGAAAGCTCTCACTGCAGCTTACCTTTTTTCGCAAAAAGACCACTCAGGTTATTGATAAGCTGATTACAGCATCGGGCGGCCAAGAGACCCTGCAAAGAAATTGCAGAATGATCCTGGCCGGCATCCCGGCTGCTGAAGCGCAGGAAGGGCAGGCCCAGCTGGACAGCTTTCTGGAGAAATCAGGACTCACCATCCCTGTCATCCATTACCGGGAATTTACTGGAGAATTTGCCTCAGCCTCTGCGGTTGCCGCAGTGATGGCTGTGCATCTTATGGAGTCATCTGAGATTCCAGCAGGGGGAAAAATTCTGGTTCTGGGATTGGGAGAAAATGTGACCTGTATGGAATTTGGGCGTCAATAAAATTGATGGTCTCGTCAGCAGGCTTCACCTGCTTGGTTTGTTGCAAATTTTTGCTTATCCGTAGAAGCTTAGATCGAATCTGACAGCTAAGGCGAAAGCTGTCACACTTCATCTGATATTCGTATATACAGTAGAAAACTTAAGCCAATGGAGGTCTCAGCCTAGTTCATGTTCGATCTGGCAATCTTAATCTCGATGCTTTTTCCTAATCTAGAGATTAGGTATTTCCTATCAGGGCAGTAAATGAAAATTTGAAGAAGTCGGATATCTTATCATTCATCATTTTTTTGTGATCAAAATGATGAATGATAAGATATCCGACTTCAGGAGGCAACTGCATACGGTCACAGTAGATAAATTGCGATTAAGGAATTAGCAAAAACAATGCGGAGTAACAAGTAACAGTCTTTTTTCGCTTACCAGCAGTTTTTCCATATCCATTTGCTCAGAATAATAATCTTGACAAAATCTGCAATCGCCATACTTTAAAGATAGTAATTAATTACTATCTTTAAAGGAGGTTTTATGAGTACCATTGCTAGACATCTTCCTGCCGATGAGCGTCGCGAGGTAACAATTGCAGCTGTGATCGAGTTAGCAGCAGAACAAAATCCGACTGATATCACTACAGCTGCTATTGCCACCCGGATGGGACTGACCCAGGGAGCCCTATTTCGACATTTTCCCAACAAGGCTGCGATACTCCAGGCTGTAATGGCCTCGGTATCCACCACGCTTATGGCCAGGTTGAACAAGGCTGCACAGGGGACAACATCACCCCTCGCTGCTCTTGAAGCCATGTTCATGGCCCATGTAGAGTTTGTCGTCAAGCATCCGGGTGTTCCTCGTTTACTATTTGGTGAGCTCCAGCGTGCCGAAAAGACAGTTTCTAAGGACCTAGTCCAGGAACTCATCAAGCGATATAGTGAACAACTGCAGCGGCTGATCGAAGAAGGAAAGGCGATCAAAGAACTGGATCCTGACCTCGACCCCGAAGGGGCTGCTATCCTGTTCATCGGCACGATCCAGGGGCTGATTATGCAATCACTTTTGGCTGGTAATGTGGGGCACATCCGTAAACATGCGCCAAGGGTGTTTACCATCTACCGTCGTGGCATCAGGAGAACACAATGAAATATTTACCCGTTCAAGGACGTACCCTGGCTCTGGTGGTGGTAATTTTCCCTCTTCTTGCTCTATTTGTCTATGTAGCGCTGCGTTCAGGACCGCTCGCCCCGGTTCCAGTAACGGTGGCCCCTGTGGAGAATCTCTCTATCTCCCCTACTCTCTTCGGTATTGGCACTGTCGAATCCAGGTACACTTACAAGATTGGTCCAACCTTTGCGGGGCGTATCAAACGATTAACGGCGCAGGTCAACGATAGTGTCGAGGCCGGACAGGTTCTCGGTGAATTAGATCCGGTTGATCTTAATGAAAAAATAAGAGCTCAGGATGCCGCAATACAACGATCCGAGGCAAAGTTGATTGAGTCCCTGGCGCGTCAGGTTTTTGCCAAAGCCCAGACACAGCGGTATGAACAATTGCTGGCAGCGCGTTCAACAAGTAAGGAGATTGTTGCCACCAAAAAACAGGAGCATCTCATCGCTGAGGCGAGCCTGAAAGCAGCCCGTGAGGAAGCTGTTCAAGTTCGAGCGGAAGGTGAAGCATTAAAAGCACAACTGAGAAATTTGAACCTTGTCGCTCCTGCAGCTGGTCTGGTAGTTGCGCGCAATGCAGATCCCGGAACCACAGTTGTTGCTGGCCAGACGGTCGTGGAGCTGATTGACCCGAAGAATCTCTGGGTCAATGTACGTTTCGATCAAATCCATGCACGCGGGCTGGCTGCCAAGTTGCCAGCTCAAATTGTATTGCGCACCCAAACCGGTGAATTGACAGGTCGCGTATTGCGGGTTGAACCGTTGGCTGACGCGGTGACTGAAGAAATGCTCGCCAAGGTGGAGTTTGACCTGATTCCCAAACCTTTGCCCCCCGTCGGCGAACTGGCCGAGGTTACTGTTGCGTTGCCGGCACTTCCCTCTGGACCAGCCATCCCTAATGCAGCCATCCAGCACATTGACGGTAAAATAGGCGTGTGGAGGATCATGAATGGCCGTCCGCACTACACTTCGGTCACTTTGGGTGGTGCCGATCTGGATGGTCATGTACAGATACTGGAAGGGCTCAAAGTCGGTGACGAAATTGTGGTCTATACCTCAAAGGCTTTGAGTTCACGAAGCAGAGTCGATGTTGTCGAGCATCTTTCAGGAATGACACCATGATCAGCCTGGCTGGTCGTGACATCATGCATGCCTGGGGGAAGTTCGTCTTTACCGGTATGGGTCTTGGCCTGCTGATCGGTGTGACGCTGTCCATGGCGGGAATCTATCGCGGCATGGTAGATGACGGCAAGGCATTGCTTGATAACAGCGGGGCAGATCTCTGGGTAGTACAAAAGGATACACTCGGTCCTTATGCGGAACCATCGAGCATCTATGACGATGTTTGGCGAGCTATCCGTGGCATACCGGGAGTCGTTCAAACTGCTAACGTCACTTATCTTACCATGCAGGTACGGCAGGGTGAGCGTGATGTACGCACGCTGGTCACCGGAGTTACCGCCGGTGCGCCAGGCACCCTCGGCTGGCCGCCATATCTTGTCGCTGGACGACAGATCACCCGTGGCCATTATGAGGCAGTGGCAGATATCGCCACCCACTTCAAGCTCGGCGACCGGCTCCAGATTCGACGTAATCATTATACTGTGGTCGGCCTGACCCGGAGAATGGTCTCTTCCGGCGGCGATCCAATGATATTTATTCCACTGAAAGATGCCCAGGAATCCCAATTTCTGAAAGACAACGACGCCATCCGACAACAGCGCCGCCGCACCGCTGAGAATCCAGCTTTCAATCGGCCGCAGGTTCCTGGCCTACTCGATTCCGTCATTGATTCGCAAAGTATCAACCCTTACGTCAATGCGGTTCTGGTGCAGCTTGAAGCAGGTTATAATGCAGCAGATGTGGCAGATTCGATCCGCCGCTGGAAGCGCCTGACGGTCTACACTCGAAATCAGATGGAGGAAATCCTCATTGGTAAATTAATCGCCACCTCGGCCAAACAAATCGGCATGTTTCTAGTGATCCTTTCCACTGTCAGCGCTGCCATTGTTGCCTTTATCATTTACACCCTGACACTGGGCAAGATCCGTGAGATAGCTGTGCTTAAACTGATCGGCACCAGGAATCGCACCATTGCCGGCCTGATCATGCAACAATCCATTGCCCTTGGGATTATAGGCTTTGTAGTGGGAAAGATCTCCGCCACCTTGTTGATGGCACCGATCTTTCCTAAACATGTGCTGCTTGAGCCGCTCGACTCCGTAATGGGATTTGCAGCCGTCGTCTTGATATGCATACTCGCAAGCCTCATAGCCATTCGTGCGGCCCTCAAGGTCGATCCGGCCGAGGCCATTGGAGGTTAACATGGGTGGTAAAGGTATTCATATCGAAGGATTAAAAAAACGTTATGGCAAGGGAGATACCGCAGTCGATGCCTTAAAAGGCGTGGATATGCAGGTGGAACCAGGCGAGGTGGTCGGCTTGGTCGGGCCTTCCGGGTCCGGGAAGAGCACATTGCTAAAGTGTTTGGGCGCAGTGATTGAGCCGACGGCCGGACGGATGATTCTCGGCAACGAGACAATTTATGACGATGGCTGGAAGGTGCGTGATTTGCGCGCCCTGCGCCGCGATAAAATCGGTTTTGTCTTCCAGGCCCCTTACCTCATTCCCTTTCTTAATGTAACCGATAATGTCGCCTTATTGCCGATGTTGGCTGGTGTAAAAAACGGTGAAGCGCGTAAGCGGGCAATAGAGCTACTGAAATCACTCGATGTGGAGTCGCGTGCGAGGGCCATGCCATCACAACTTTCCGGTGGAGAACAGCAGCGGGTAGCAATTGCCAGAGGATTGGTCAATCGACCACCGGTGATCCTTGCTGATGAGCCCACTGCTCCACTCGACAGCGAACGGGCACTGGCGGTGATTCGGATGCTCAACGACATGGCCCGCAAATTCGAAACCGCGATTATTGTAGTCACTCATGATGAGAAGATCATTCCGACTTTTAAGCGAATCTATCATATCCGCGATGGGGTGACCTATGAGGAAGCGGGTGAAGGACGAAATTTTACATGATAAGTTCTCTACTGAGAAAAACAAATGAAGCATGACAGCATTTATACCCTTATTGCCTCAGTCGTGGTGATTGGCCTGCTGACTGGATGCTCCGTAGGTCCTGATTTCACCAGCCCGGCCAGACCCGATGTAGCGGTCTACACCACAAGGCCACTCCCATCAAATACAGCTAATGCACCCACAGCCCTGGGTGAATCACAGCATTTCAAAGAGGTTCGCTGGATCAATCCGCAATGGTGGCAAGAACTTGGTTCAGTCAGATTGAATACCCTGGTTCAAGATGCACTGCAGGCCAGTCCTACCTTGGCGCGGGCACAAGCAACCTTGCGCCAGGCGCAAGAACTTTATGCCGCGCGGGCCGGCTCAAGCCTTTATCCTCAGGTTGATGCCAACCTCGGCGCTCAGCGACAGCGATTCATCCCCAGCTCATCAGGGCTGACCGGCGATGCCCGTGAATTCAGTCTTTACAACTCTGGTGTAGGTATCAATTACACTCTTGATCTGGCTGGCGGCAATCAACGAGCCCTAGAGGCACTGGCCGCTCGCGTCGATTATCAGCGCTACCAGCTAGCAGGTTCCCGGTTGAATTTGGTGGCCAATATTGTCACCACCGCCGTCGACCAAGCCAATATTTACGGGCAAATACAGGCTACAAAGGACATCCTCCAAATGCAGGAGGAACAGCTGGAACTGACGAAAGAGCGAGTACGTCTTGGCCAGGCAGCCCCTGATGATGTGTTGGCCTTACAAACCCCGGTGGAACAGACTCGTGCCACTATTCCACTCCTGTATACTCAGCTTCAGCAGACCGAACACCTTCTTGCCGTACTCGGTGGCCGGGCGCCTGGTGCAGGATGTTTGCCATCTTTCACCTTGGCAGAATTCACCCTGCCAACGGATCTACCGCTCATCGTACCCTCTGAGCTGATACACAGCCGCCCGGATATTCAAGCCGCCGAGGCCTTGCTACACGTTGCTAATGCAGAATATGGCATGGCAATCGCCAAGCTCTATCCGCAAGTCAACCTCAGTGCCGACCTGGGTTTGCTGGCCCTAACTACTGACACATTTTTTAGTGGCAGTTCGACGGTTTGGGGCTTGGTTGGACAATTGACCCAACCTTTATTTAAACCCGGCTTACCGGCGGAAAAACGTGCGGCTTTAGCTGGATTCGATGCAGCGGCAGCAAATTACCAAAATGTCGTCCTCGAAGCCCTGCGCAATGTGGCCGATGTGCTCAGGGCGCTGGAAAACAATGCCCTGAGGCTGGCGGCACTGGCTGCCGGCAATATGGCCGCACAGGAATCCTTTAACTCCATGCAGCGCCGGTACGAACTGGGTGCAGCCAGTTATGTCCAGCTGCTCATCGCCCAACAGCAGGTGCAGCAGACCCAGATAAACTTGATCGAGGCTCAGGCACGGCGCCTTGTCGACAGTGCGGCATTGTATCAGGCAATGGGTGGGGATATATGATCATTGCACCAATTGAAGATGTCAAAAAAATCGTTAGAAAATTTTGTATTTTCCCCGGAGTATAGCGAAAGGTGATTGATCATCGAGAAGGCACTTTCTACAACAGTTTGCTTGTTAGTTACTATTTCCCAACTATCTCTTATCAAGCACACCCAATCTAAGAAATCCAAATATCACTGATATTTTTACTCAAACAGAATTTCAGCAGAGAAAGATGTCTCTTGGCAAGATTCAACTTCGAGTAATACAGGGTGACACAACCTTATTCCTGATTATCAAATAAACAAGGTGTCAGATTATCTCGGATCTTTCTCCAAAATCATGCCAGATTAAGTCTGACTTACTACAGCTTATCCAACCCTCAGCTTTTCATGGTCAAAAAGTCCTCGAGAAGGCCGCTGATATCCCTTGCCAAAACATCGGCCTCAGCACGGTCGAAACGGACTGCCCGTTTGGCGTAACCGTGACAGTAGCGGCACTCTTCGCACAAGGTCTCTGCGCAGCGGATCTTCTGAAATCCCTGCAGAAATCCCTCCAACTCCGCATTGTCGATAGAGATATCAAATTCCAGAAGTCGGCGGCGTAATTTAAGCATGCGGAGCATCAGCTGCCGTTCTTCCGTGCCATAATGCCGCATCCGCTCCCGAACCTGATCTTCTATATCCGCGTGAAAGCCAGCCGGATCACCAAGCATCTCGAGGGAGATGATGTCTAACAGGTTGCCCTTGTACTGCCGATCCGCGTAGGCCTTTGTCACTCGCAACAACCATGCTGTAGAGCGTGACCGGTCAATAATTTTAAATTCATCGTAGCCCATGGCCTCGTATACATGCAGATCCTCGGGGCGGATCCAACGGCTCATCAAAAAAAGTTCCGGCTGTAGCAGACGCCTGCGTGTACACTGCCAGAGATAAACATCAATAAAGGCATGAGCCGGCGGCATTCCCTTCTGTACCTGGGATGCATGTCCCACGCTGTTTGCATGTTCAGCCAGATAATGGCAGTTGTAGATACAGGAAACGTTGACAAACAGCTGCATACCGCAGGAGAGTCCTGAACGGATCTTTGGCAGCATGGTAAAGTCACGATTGAATTCACTGTAGGGGATGATCAAGGGATCAACGCCGAGAGATTCCTGATATTTGAGTCGTGGCAGATTAGTGGGCCAGCTCAAGACACTGCCCCGAATGCGCAGATCAGGAAAGTGGCGGCGCACAAGCGTTACTACGGCCAGATTGGCAATGGAAACACTGTCGACCTTTATGGCGACCAACTGCTCAATGAAGGCCAAAATTTCCTTTTTGCCCTCTTTCGTCTGTTCCAGGTTCCCGAGACAAGGGGCATTGATGAGGTAACAAAACGACAGCCCCTGCTCATGGGCCACCCGAATGTAGGCTTCAGCAAAATCCCAGTCCACGGAAGGCACGACACTACCGGACCTGCCCCCACCCACTATGTCAAAGGGTAACTTTGCATAAATCGAAGTCACCTCAGGGATTTCCTTAAGCCCTTCCAGCAACCCCAGATCCCAATTTGCAGCAACGCTCAATTTCATTCATTTTCCTCTTAAACTCAGTTCATTTCAGCCTGATTACAGGAAGCAACATCCTGGACGACACCCCTGTCTCTGACAGGTAACGGCTGGTATTTCCAATGGATGGATACCATTGAGGAATCTTTTTTTCAACCGCAACTTGGCAAAGATAAAAGATATCGGCAGGGAACAAGAAGAAGAGACCGTCACGGGTCTCTGTTCAGCTTCCCGTAAACGGCAAACTGGCAAGGGCTTACGATCTTCACACAGAGATTTTCAGCCAGACCTGCCTCCTCCAACTGAGAAGTGACCTCGTCCAGAGTAAACCCAGCACACAGGGAAAGCATCATGTCCTCACGCAGTTGAAGAGGGGCATCCGGCATATAGTTATCCACAACCACTCGTGCCTGTTCCTCACTTGTTGGTCTGACCAGGTCAACGATCAGGATTGCGGCGTTGGGCCGGCCATAGGCATGGAGCGCATTCCACAGAACCATGGGGTCACCGAGATGGTGCAGGAAGCTATTAGAGATGATCATCTCGTAACGGCTGCGTGGCAGAAGAAGTCTCTGGGGAAGAATACCATGAATGAGCTGGACCTGATGCTCCAACCCTTCCCGCCGCACGGCCTGCCTGCCCTGTTCCAGCATCTGTGGAGCACCATCAACACCGTGTATCTCACAGTTGGGGAAAAGTCGAGCAAGACGCAGAGGAATGGCAGCCGGCCCACAGCCCAGGTCGAGGATTGCCTCTTCCGGCACCAGGTCGGGGAAGAACTTCCGAAAACACTGGAGGAATAACCAATAGGCACTGTCCAGATGCGGCCCTGCGTACGCCTCAGCCTGCTCAGGCCCGACCATTAGTTCTGGTTCAGGAACTCGTTTCATGCCTCTTTTTTCCTTTCCCGTAAGCCCGGATTTTTTTTCACCACCTGAATTCAAATGATCGGTGCGATACTCAAGAAATTTTCTTTGTGCATCGTCCCACAGAAAATGCAATTTCCCCCAAAGATTTTCCCACTTTTTTCTCAATCTCGATATAATATCGATCAGTAAAGTATTTTATCCTGTGACTGACCTCCGCTGATAGTTTGGCAATACAGCGTTAAGTCTAACTTAGACTTAAAACTCTTATTAAAATGTTTTATTCTTTTTTGCATGGTCTTTTGTTTGATAAGCAGCAAGTGCAAAATTAAAACATCCGTACCGCTGAAAACAGTGCAGTTTCTGAACCAGCTTGACGGTTTTGAGGAAAACGATGGGGGAAATCACAGTCAACAGGATGCACAGGATATGGAAATCAGCTTGAAATCTTTGTTGAGCTGATCTTCTCCTCTAAAGAGATAGATGAAATAAGAGTAGAATATTTGAACTTTTTTGCTTTTCCTGTTACAAGCAATTGAGAAATTTTACTGGAGACGACATCGATTGTGATCAGAGCTGGAATAAGCTGCAACAGGTGGATCAATTCCCTGAAAAATCGTGATTCTGCAAACGAACCTATCGGCACATGATCCATGTGGTATTCTTATCTTTCAGCAGAACTCGATGACAACGATGCTGTGGTAGCACAGGTGACCACTGATCAACAATCGTCCTGGTATTGCGGGCATTTCCCTGATGACCCCATATTGCCAGGAATTGCCCAGCTGCATATGGTAAGCGCAACTATTGCAAAAGTCCTGCAGAAGGACCTTATTTTACAAAATCTTACGAGAATTAAATTTAAAAAACTCATCCGGCCGGGAGATGTGTTAGACATCCATGCTGTTCCCGATAAGAAAAAAAACCAATTTGCTTTCCGCATTACCAGTGATCAGGAAGCCGTTTGTTCCGGCACCCTGACCCTGGCCCCTAAAGAGGAGATTGAAAAAAATTCATGAACGTAGATATTAGTCAGACAATTATCCGTATTGCCGAAATTATCATTAATGAACTCAAACTCGAAGATGTTACCCCCCAGACCTTTGACCCTGATCTCGATCTGGTTGATGAGGTCGGTGTTGACTCCATGGATCTGGCAACCATTGCCCTGGTTCTGCGAGATGAATACGGGATCAGGATCGACGAAGATGACTACCCCAAGTTGACAACCGTGCGCATTATTGCCGAGTATATCAACACCAAATTAGCGGACGACGAATAAGTGGCAACACAAGGCGCAGAAAACAGAGAATACAAATTTTCGGAGATCATAGCCGACCCGGCCATCCGTGCGCGTTGGGAAAAGGTGCGCAAGTATTTTTTCCTGCGCGAATCCACCTATGACATGAGCAATCGCTGCAACATCCGCTGCGAAGGCTGCTATTATTTCAATGGGGAAAAACAGTTTGCCGAAGAGAATCTTCATGTTGCCGACTGGAAACAGCTCATGGAGACCGAAAAGGAACGGGGGATAACCTTTGTCGTCCTGGCCGGCGCTGAGCCATCCCTGGTGCCGCAGTTATGTCAAACCTGCTATGATGTCATCCCCTTAGGCTGCATTGCCAGTAATGGCCTGAAGGTGTTACCCAAGGAAATTGATTACCGCATCCACATCTCGGTCTGGGGAAACGACCAAACCAGCCTGGAGATCCGCAAGGCCAAAGATATGCTGGCGCGGCAGATAGAAAATTACCGCAATGATCCCAGGGCCGTCTGGGTCTACACCTTCACCCCGGTCAATATTGACCAGGCCCGGGAAGTAACTGAGCTTCTTGCCGAAAACGGCCACCAGATCACCTTTAATATGTTCTCCGCTCCCGTTGGATACAACGGCCATCTGCGGCACACACCGCAGACCCTGGCCCATACCCGTGCCACCATGAGCGCACTGCTGAACGATTTTCCCCAGACCGTTCTTTTTTCTCCTTACAATATAGTGGCCCATACCCATGAACGGGGACTGCACGATTTATTTTCCTGCTCCTACCCGCGGATGAACCCTTCGACCGATATTGGTCTGGGCAGATCCTTTCGCCAATATCGCACCGACCTGCAGTGGGATCGGGCGGCCGCCTGCTGCGTCCCCGATACCGATTGTGATGACTGTCGGCATTATGCCGCCGGCAGTGCCGTGGTCACCGCCAGGATGTATCGCCATGCAACCAATCCGCTCACCTTTTCCGCCTGGCTGGACTACGTCGACACCTATCTGGCGGTCTGGGTCAGGGGGTATGAGAAAAGCACGAACCTTTGCCAAGAGATGATCGAACCGCCAAAGATATAAATCTTTTTTTCTGGTACGCGACGGGCATGGAGGCAAGAGTATCACTCGCGCCAGTGCCGGAATCTTCGCTTATCTGGAGAGAAAGGAACAATAAGACAGTAAGCCAAATCACAACCTACTCTTTAATTCTGGAACACTAATCTTCTTACCTGCCATGAAAACAGTCAGCTCCCTACTCGATGATCACTGGTATGAGCGTTATAAACAGATATCAAAGCTCAATATCCGTAGTTCCATATATGACGTAACAGACCGCTGCAATCTCCGCTGCAAGGGCTGCTTCTTCTTCTCCTCCGGTGAACATGAACGAGCCTCGGAAGAAAATGACGTAAACAAATGGCATGCCTTCGTGGACAAGGAGATGGATCGCGGGGTGAATCTGGCTATCCTCATCGGTGGTGAGCCCACTTTATGTCTGGACCGCATAGAGGCCTTTTACAAACGTTTACCGACCTTCTGTGCCACCAACGGTCTGATCAAAGTGCCCAGAGACCGTTTTCCCGACATGATGGTCGGCCTGTCCCTGTGGGGGGATGAAGAGGATGAGAAAGCCCTGCGGGGAAAAGACACCTTCAAGATCACCAGCGCCAATTATGCTGGAGATCCGCATGCCTATTACCTCTATACCATCACCCCGAAACAACTGGGAAAGACCGGCAAGATCATTCAAAAAATTGAGGATATCGGCCTGAAGGTGCACATGCAGTTGCTCTCCAATGACGAGGACGTTGCCGGTTTTTCCTGGAAGCCGGAAGAGCTGATTGACGTACGGGCAGAGATGGATGCCATGCTGGATGCCTACCCGAAGACGGTTATCTCCTCCAAATATTACCACCAGATTATCACCACCGGCCAGATGCTCGACCGAACATTCGGCTGGATGGAGTGCCCCTCGGTCACGGAACTCATAGACAAACGTGAGCCCCGTCCCAAACGTCTCACCAATTTTATCCGCTGGGCATCGGATCTGAAGACCGTGCACCGCTGCTGCACCTCAGAAACCCGCGATTGTTCGACCTGTAAAGATGGTGCGGCCCACATGAGCTGGGTCATGGTCAACAAACGGGCTCACATGAGAAGCACAGAGGATCTGCAAAATTGGATTGAGGTCTACGAGATGTTTGCCAAACTCTATCAGTTTATCCCCTGGTAGTGCCATCCATAGAGGACAATAAGCCGGTCATCATCGGCTATGACGCCATCTCGGCTCTGGGAAGTGACCTGGAGGATCAATGGCAGCGTGCTCTGCGAGGGGAAAGCGGTATCGGCCCACTGACCCGTTTTCCCCTCAGTCCTGATTTTCCAGTTCGCATTGCCGGTCAGCTCCCCGACATTGACGGACTCCCCTATCCCTTTCTTTCTGCCAGACATCAGGCCAGTTGGAGTTCTCCGGTATTCAAATACGGTATGCTCTCTGTGGCCCGCGCCCTGGAACGGAGCGGACTTGAGATAAGTCCTGAACTCGCTCCCAGGGTGGCGGTCACCTACAGCTCAGCCATCGGCGGGCTGGATGCGGTCCTGCATGCCGACCGCCGCCTGCAGTCAGAGAACAAACTCCCCGCCCCATACGCAAATCCCAACTCCTGTATCAACATGGTGGGCGGTAAGATCGCCATCCAGACAGGGGCTCAGGGTCCAATTGTCTCCACTATCACGGCCTGTGCCACCGGTCTCACTTCCATGCTTATCGGCGCCATGTTCCTGGCCCAGAACAGAGCCGATGTGGTTATCTGCGGGGCAGTTGATTTTGCTCTGGTGGAACCAATCGTCGCCGGTTTTTATACCATGAACGGCGTTTATAGCCCTAAAGAGGGGCAGGACGAAGGCCCCCCGCAATCCGCCAGCCGCCCATTTTCCCAAAATCGGCGAGGTTTTGTCCTCTCCGAGGGAGCAGGCGCCGTCATCCTGGCCAGCAGGAAATTTGCCCTAAGCCATGGCCTGCCTTTCACTACCGAACTGGCCGGGTGGGGCATGACCTCCGATGCGCACCATTTTGTAGCGCCTTATGGTAAAACCATCAAGAAGTGCATGCAGGATGCCATTCGTGATGCGGGAATTGCTCCTGCAGATATTGCCGCAGTCAATGGGCATGCCGCCTCAACCCGGGTGGGAGACAAGGTCGAATATGACGCCCTGCGGGAACTCTTTGGCAGCAAGATGCCACCGGTATCGGCCAATAAATCTCTTATCGGGCATGCCATGGGTGCATCCAGCGTGCTTGAATCCATCTTTGCCATCCAGGGTATGCAGGAGGATGTACTCCTCCCCACCATCAACTACCAGGCTGACCCGGAAATCGACATCGACTGTGTGGCGGATACAAAAAGACAACTCCCTCAGGAGTATGTTTTGAAAAACTCGTTCGGCTTTGGCGGCTGTAACAGCTGCGCCGTATTTAAGCGAGTCAATTGAAAGGAAGGCATCTGGGTTAAGGTTTTATGAAAGCACCGCTCAACAGAAGAGTTTTCGTTGTCGGCTATGGCGCAGCCACTGCCCTTGGCAACACCTTCAGCAAGACCTGGCAGGCCGCTGCTGCCGGACAGGCCGGATTCCGAAGGGTCAGCAGGTGCGAGACAAACAGCCGTAGCAATGTCGTGGGAGAGATTCCTGACTGGGATCCGTCGCAGTTTTCCTA
>JAQVER010000145.1 GCA_028697885.1 Desulfocapsaceae bacterium | reverse complement strand
AACGGCCATGTTGATCTTCCGTGTTCCTGACGCAGTAATATCAAGATAGACCTTGGCCTCTGCTTGTGCAAATTGAGCGGTGTTGCCCAAAATAAGGAGAACACCCAGGAGAAGCGTAACTAAAAAACGTATCGGATTCATAATACAATGAAGGGTAATAGGAAAAAGGGAATGGATTCAATATACACAGAGTGTACCACTGATAGATGAAAAAATCACTGAATTCCGCTTGGTTTGAAGCGAAGCCCAATTTCAATGCGTTGTTTTTGCAAGGCAGGTGGTGGTGCGGGTAAGGGATTGGCCGATTCCAGGGTTTTGAGCACAAACTGATCAAAAAGGTTATCCCCGGATCCCTGCTCAAAGCTCTGACTGACGATCTGGCCGTCGCTGGCAATGGTGATACTGACCACCGCTAAAATGTTAGGATCCCATGTCTTGACATCGGGTGGCTGCCAATATTGTTGAATGTGGCCCATGATTGTCGCATAATATTGCCGTTCTAAAATGCCCATGCTTTGTGCATTGCCGGCACCAGTCTGGGAGGATGTTTGAGATACGCTGGCAGGGGTTGAGGCCCGAAGCTGATCCCGCAGGGCATTCTTGGCGTCTGCTGCCGCCATCCTGGCCTCCAGTTCAGCGCGTCTGGCCTCCTCACGGGCTGCAGCCAGTTGTCGCTGGCGTCTGATGGTTTCCTGGGCCGCAGTTTCTTTTCTTGCCTCTTCCTGAAGCTTTTTGGTAATGCTTTTCAACTCGTCTTTACGAACCTTGGCATCTTCGGCCCGGGTGTCAGGAATATCCTTGATTATTTTTTTCAGTTTTTGCTTTAAAGGCTTGATCGAAATGGCCTCGGCTGGTGCTGGGGGGGCAACCGGTTCAGGAGTAGCCGTTGGTTCTGGAATGGGAACGGCCTCCGGCGTTTCAGGAGGGAGAGGGATCTGTTTTGTCACCTCCGGCTTAATCTCTGCAGGTTTTGACGGCGGCGGCGGGGCAATTGCCTTTTTTGGTTCCTGTTTTATCGCTGTAGGAGCCGCAGGTTTACTTGGGGCAGATGGTTCACCCATGCTCACCAGATCAATGGTGGTAATTTCCGGCAGGATGGTTCGTTGATCCAACAGGCCAGGAAGGACCATGGCGCAAAAAAGAGCCAGCAGATGGAGACCGATTGCAAGGTTGATCGGTAGTTTCCATTCGTTGGGCCGGGCGTGGGTAAAAGCTTGACTCGGAGACACGTTACTGTTTTTCATCCGCAGGTTTAGTGACCATTCCCAGTTTGGTGAATCCTACGGCTTTAATGTCAGCCATAATTGAGGCGACCTGTCCATAAGTAATATTTTTGTCCGCCTTAAGTAAAATGAGTTCTTCTTTTCCTTTCTCAGCAAATAGCTTGGCCAGTTGCTCGCGAAGGACAGGCTGGGTGTATTCGATTTTTCCCAGCATGATCTTGCCGTCTTTGTCAACACTGACCACTTGGGGATCTTCTTTCTGCCGCAGCGAATTGGCTGTGGTTTCAGGAAGATCAACGTCCAACCCCTGAGTCATCATCGGCGCGGTCACCATGAAGATGATGAGCAGTACCAGCATAACATCTACCAGAGGTGTTACATTGATATCGGCAACCAGTCCTCTCGGGCCATTTCCCCTGCTTGATCCCATTCCCATTTGATTCGTGTCCAGAAAAAAAATAAAATTACGAATTACGAATTAAAAAAAGACGAATCATAATTCGCAATCGTTTGCTAGCCGCGCCCAATCATGTCGCGTTCAACAAGGTTGAGGAAATCGGTGGAGAAATTCTGCATCTCACCGTCAATATAGGTCAGTTTGTTAGCGAAATAATTATAGAAGATAACTGCTGGAATCGCAACAGCAAGTCCTGCCGCTGTTGCGATCAATGCCTCGGAAATACCAGGAGCGACAACGGCCAGGGAGGCAGAGCCACGCATGCCGATATCGTGAAAAGAGGCCATGATGCCCCAGACCGTACCAAAAAGACCGATAAAGGGGGTGGCACTGCCGGTGGTGGCGAGAAAGGGCAGGTATTTACCCATTTCAGTAATCTCCTGGGATTCAGCTTTGCGGATGGCCCGTTTCAGGTTGTCCATGGTAGCCATCTGCATATCCAGAGTTTCCGGTTGATTGCTTCCATCTTTACGACTTCGTATTTTGTTGATCTTTTGCAGCTCGCTGAAACCTGCCGAAAAGATTGTCGCTTCAGGACTGTATTCATAGTCCTGAGCAGTGTCATAGGCATCGCTGAGCTTGCTTGACGACCAGAAGGCCTCCAGAAAATCCTGGCTGTCGCTTGAGACTTTTTTAAACAAACGTGCCTTTATAAAGACAATAGACCAGGAGATAACAGAGAAAAGAAGGAGAACAAGCATGACCAGTTGTCCAACTGGACCGGCATGTAAAATCATATTGGCGATCGATAGCTGCACGTGTGTATTCCTTTAAGTGTAGGTCTTTGTCTTGTTGTAATAAAATGTATGGTAGCAGATTCTATTTATGAAAAAAATACTTTATTTGGGTAAAAAGTCAACTGTCGGATCCAGTGCATATTCTTTCCTGCCATATCTCTAACTGCTCTTTATATTCATCGACTGAAGAGATCATTCCGCATCCCGTGCAGACGGCCTTGGCATTGTGTCAGCGTCCTTGCAGGGATACTTTTTTTTGACCACAGTAGATGCAGGCAAAGACAGGTTCGCTGTCGTTCATGTCTGGTGATGGGGGAGTTAAATCGTTCATGGCTGCAGGGCAGAGCTGATGGTACAGGAAAAATCAACCTGGACGGCAATCTTCTCTTTGACGCGCAGGATTCCTTTCATGAACCAGGATCCGGCTACTTTCTCTTTCAGATGAACCTGCATTTGGAGGGTGCTGCCCGGTCCCACTGGACGTTTGAAACGGGCCACGCCAATCCGGGTGAGAACAGGAATGCCGTGTTGTGTCTTCTGCTCATCCTGCAACATCCTGGCGATGAGCAGGGCTCCGGTTTGAAACAGAGCCTCGCAGAGAATCACGCCTGGCAGGATGGGATGATCAGGATAATGCCCTTGGAAGATCTCCAGGTCTTTAGGGATGACTTTTTCAGTAACCATAGTTCCCTCCTCATAGCTGATAATTCTGTCAATCCAGAGGAAAGGAGGCCGGTGGGGAATCAGCTCGGTTATGAGCGGGTCAATGGGCATGCTCATTTATAATCCTCCATTGACTTCCAGCACGGCGCCGGTAATGTAGGAGGCCGATCGGCCGGCAAGAAAAAGAACCGCGTCGGCCACTTCTTCCGCGGTGCCAAAACGGCGCATGGGGACCAGCTTTTTATAGGCAGCCACTTGCTCGGCACTCAGATCATTGAGGAGGTCGGTGGCAATAAATCCAGGGGAGACACAGTTGACTGTGATCTTCTTGCGCGCTGTTTCCTTGGCCAGGCTCTTGGTCATGCCGATTTGTCCAGCTTTAGAGGCAGCATAGTTGGCCTGACCGGCAAAACCGAGATGGGCAACAGGAGAGGTTATATTAATGATACGTCCATATTTCTGTTTCATCATCAGCAATACCGCCTGTTTGGACATGTTGAAGGTACCGGTGAGGTTGATGTCGATAACCTGTTGCCAGTCCTTGCTGTCCATAAGGGCCAGAAGCCCATCGCGGCGTATTCCCGCATTGTTGATCAGGATATCAATGGTGTCAAACTCATCTTCCACCTGACGGAAGAACTCCTCGACCTGCCTGCTGTCGGAGACATCGCACTGGTGAAGTTGCAGCCTGTCACCAAACTGTTTGCATTCTTCAACAAAGTCCCTGGCCGCATCACTGTTGCTGCCATAAATCCCGATGACTTGGGCGCCAGCATTGAGAAAGGCCAGGCTGATGGCCCGGCCCAAGCCCCGGCTTGCTCCGGTGACAATAACTTTCTGATGAGTAAAGGGAGTCATTTTCTTTGATTATACGCTACGGACATAGCTGTCAACATCATTGGAGACGATAACCCCGTAATTGATTGCCCCGAGCCAGCCGGACATGATGATCCCCACTGAGCCGACATGAAAGAGGCCGGGAACCTCTTTGAAGATGGATCTGGACACTGCAAGGCCCTCGAATTTGGTGCCAAAGGAGGTGCCGTGGGTATGCAGGGTGTAGCGGTTAAAGGTTTTTGGTGTTGCCGCCTCCAGCCAGTCAATTTTTTCATTTATCCCAGGAAAATAACGGTTCAGATCCACCAGAGTCCGCTCGATAAGTGCTTGTTTTTCGCTTTCATAGGCAGCGGGGCTGAGAGTGTTCCAGTCATCATAGCGGCTGTTCATGGAAGCGACAATGGCATATCGATTGTGGCCCGGTCGTGTTTTTGGATAATAGACCGAGAAGGTCTTGGAGCGGGTGTGCATATCGAGCAGCTCGGAAGAGTCAAAGACGGGCGCAGTTGAGGTGAAAAGGAGATCTCCCTTGTCCTCAATGACAGCATCTTTTTTCAGCCCTATATAGACCTGACAGCTGGAATTGTTAACACGAATCGCATCGGCTTTTTCCAGGAAGTCGCCTGAAAAGACATCGCGACCAGCAAGATTATAGATTGTATTGGTAATGCCGCTGTTGGAGACAACGGCCGGGGCGGTAATTACCCTTCCGTTCACTTCAACGCCGCGTACCTTTCCTTTCTCCACAAGAATCCTGTCAACCTTGGCATTAGTACAGATCATCACCCCATTTTTTTCAAGATCCTCAGTCATCATCTGGATGAGCTTATCAGTGCCGCCTTCAAAAGTGAAGACTCCCTTGTTCATGAAGTTGGAGAAGACGATACCGTAGGTGATGGCTGGATCGTCAAGGGTGGAACCGTTGGCGTAGGTAATGGGTTCCATGAGCAGGCGATGCACGTCAGTTCTACCGGGGAAAAATTCCTCAAAGAGCTCCCGGGTGGTCATGCTCTGGTCATCGTAAAAGTTCATCCCGGCGACGGTTGCAAAAAAACGGTCGATGGTCGTCTGGGGAATCTTGAATTTTTTATTCAGCAGGGCGGTGAAATCAACCCGGTCAAAGGTGGTCTTCAGAGAAAACTGGGGGTTGTCGAAGACAATGTTTTTGAGCTGGACAATGGACTCTGTGATCTCTTTCGTCCAATATTTCCTGCAGGTTTTGACCATGCCGTAAGGAAAGCCATGCAGGGAGATGTCGAAGATATGGCCTTTGCGCTTGAACCAGGTAGCAAGACCTCCAAGCTGGTGGTGAAATTCAAGAAGTAGTACCTTGTGGCCGCAATAAGAGAGACGTTTGGCCGTGGTTAGGCCACCAAGGCCGGAGCCAATTACAATTACATCGTAGCTGTCAGCAGCTTTGTCTAAAGAAAAGGGCATGGAATCGTTCGTATTATTGTTTGCTTACAGATTTTTCTAAAGTCGGGACAGAATGTGTTGATTGACCATGGAGACACCACTCAGCATAGATCCTACAATACCTAA
>JAQVER010000064.1 GCA_028697885.1 Desulfocapsaceae bacterium | reverse complement strand
CTTCGTCGCAGATCCTCTGAAACATCCTTCAGGCAAAGGTCAGTTATACGAGGTCGATATCGACCGTCTGGTGGGTTCCATCCTCCTGGGTATCCTTACTTACGACGCCAACCTGCTGATCATTGAACCGGCAGCACGGGCTGGCAAGGTGGTAAAATGAGCACCTTGATTGTTGTCGATAATCCCAGGAGCTGGCCCCTGGCTCTGCAAGGGGTGGAAATTATCCCCGCCCGCTCCTACCTGACCGATCCTTATTTTAATAGCCTGCGCCGTACCCAGATTTTCAATATGTGCAAGTCGTACCGGTACCAGGCTGCCGGCTATTATGTCTCGCTTCTTGCCGAGGCCAGGGGGCACAAGCCCATTCCGTCGATATGGACCATTCAGGACATGAAGCTGCCCTCCATCATCCGTTTCGTCTCGGCAGACCTGGATGAACTGATCCAAAGCAGCCTTGCCCCCCTCCAGTCGGATCGCTTTGTCCTTTCCATCTATTTCGGCAAGAATATGGCTAAACGCTATGACCGCTTGAGCTCCCGGCTGTTCAATATGTTTTATGCCCCCTTCCTCAGGGCCAATTTTGTCTTTCATAAAAAATGGATCCTCCAGAATATCTCACCCATTGCCGGCAATGACATTCCAGACAGCCATCTGCCCTTTGTCATGGAGGTGGCCAATGCTTTTTTTGCCAGACAGCATTTCACCATTCCCAAAAAAAACGATAACCGTTTTGACCTGGCCATTCTCTACAACCCGGAAGAAAAAGACGCGCCCTCCAATGAACGGGCCCTGAAAAAATTCATCAAGGCCGCCGCGGCCTTGAGTATTGAGGCGGAGCTGATCAGGAAGGAGGATTTTGGCAGGCTTTCCGAGTTTGATGCCCTGTTTATCCGGGAGACCACAAACGTTAATCACCACACCTACAGATTTGCCCGACGGGCCGCTGCCGAAGGATTGGTGGTGCTCGATGATCCCGAATCAATCCTGCGCTGCACCAACAAGGTTTTTCTGGCTGAACTCTTTGAACGCCACAAGATTCGCACGCCGAAAACCATGATTGTCCACCGCGACAACCTGGCTCAGGTGGAACAGGAACTTGGCCTGCCCTGCATCCTCAAAAAGCCTGACAGCTCGTTTTCCCAGGGGGTTAGTAAGGCAAAAACCAAGGAAGAACTCATGCACTTTGGCCGGGAGCTTCTCAATGAGTCAGACCTGATCATTGCCCAGCAGTTCCTGCCCACTCCTTTTGACTGGCGCATCGGGGTCCTGGACAAGAAACCACTTTTTGCCTGCAAATATTTCATGGCCACTAACCACTGGCAGATAATCCAGCGGGCCTCCGATGGTACCAAGCAAGAGGGAAATACCGAGACCTTCTGCCTTGAAGATGTGCCGGAGAAAGTGCTCCGTACCGCCGTGAAAGCGGCCAATCTCATCGGTGACGGCCTCTACGGAGTTGACCTCAAAGAGATCGACGGCAAGGTTTATCTTATTGAGATAAACGATAATCCCAATCTCGATGCCGGAAATGAGGATGCGCATTTGAAAGATGGTCTGTACACGAGAGTAATGGCATCATTCCTGACTCGTATTGAACGCAAGAAAAGGTTGCAAGCCCAGAGATGACAAGCCGAGAACCCTTGCATCTATTTGCCGGCGCCGGCGTTGAGCTGGAATACATGATCGTCGACGCCGACACCCTCGACGTAAAGCCTCTGAGCGATGAGGTGCTGAGGGCGGTCAATGGTTCCTACAATGAAAATTACAACAAGCCCGGCGTATGCTGGTCCAACGAGCTGGCCCTGCACGTCATTGAGTTGAAAACCGGCGAACCGACGCCGTCTCTTGCTGATTTTATCAGCTTTTTTCAGCAGGATGTTGACCAGATCAATAGCATCCTCAAGGATTTTAACGCCAGGCTTATGCCCAGCGGCGCCCATCCCTGGATGGATCCCTTCCGGGAGACCAGACTCTGGCCCCACCATCATAGCGCCATCTACGAAGCCTATAATAAAATATTCGACTGCCGCGGCCACGGCTGGTCTAATCTGCAGAGCGCCCATCTGAATCTGCCCTTTGCAGGCGATGAGGAGTTCGGCCGACTGCACGCCGCGATCCGCGTGCTGTTACCCATTTTGCCGGCCCTGGCTGCCAGTACCCCTATTGTCGATGGCCAACGCCAGGACTTCCTCGACTATCGGATGGAAGTCTACCGGACTAATTCCTCAAAAATACCCTCCTTGACCGGGGATGTTATTCCAGAGCCAGTTTTTACCAGGGCGGATTATGACAGCCAGATCTTCCAGCGCATCTATCGCGACATTAAACCCCATGACCCGGATACTGTTCTGCAGGATGAATGGCTCAATGCCAGAGGCGCCATTGCCCGTTTTGATCGTTCCGCTATTGAAATCCGTATCCTCGATGTGCAGGAATGCCCTCTTGCCGATCTGGCCGTGGCCTCGCTGATCATCAATACGTTGAAGGCCCTGGTTGATGGGCTATGGTTTGATCCTGCAGAGTTACAACAATGGCGGACCGATGCCCTGGCCAACATCCTTTTTAAGACCATCAAGAGCGCGGAGAACTGCAGGATAAGTAATGATGATTATTTAAATATTTTCGGTTTGCCGAAGAAGAGCGAGCTAACGGCCGGCGATCTCTGGGGCCATATCCTTCAGGAAATAAACAGCAGCTATCCTCTGCCGGAGGTTTTTCTTGAACCGCTGCACATCATTACCCAACAGGGAACTTTGGCAAGCCGCATCGTCAGGCAGCTTAATAATGATATGTCCCCACCTGCCCTGAATCGGGTTTATGGCTGCCTTTGTGACTGCCTGGCCCAAGGGATCATGTTCACCGATTAAGAGGATAATTCTCTGCCTCAAAATAACGCTACGGCAGGGCCGAAATCGTCTCACCTCTACCCATGATGGAAAGGACTCGACCATGACCAGACAGAGACCCCTGACTCTCATTCTCAGCTGTGAACACGCCACTAATGACGTTCCAGACCGGTACCGCCCGTTCCTTGCTGGCAGTATCGACCAACTCGGCACTCATAAGGGATACGACCCCGGGGCTCTCGAATTTGCGCGCCTGCTTGCCGCTACGCTTTCAGCTCCCCTGTTTGCCGGCAGTGTCTCCCGCCTGCTGGTGGATTTAAATCGTTCTCTGACCAATTACCGCTCGCCGCCGATACCGACCAGAAACGATCTTCCCTTTGCCCTGAAAGAAGAAATGTTAGCCCGATATTATCTCCCCTATCGTAGCCAGGTGGAAGAGGCCATTGAAGGCAATCTGAGAAATGAGAAGACCGTTCTCCATCTTTCTCTCCATTCTTTTACCCCTGTGCTGGATGGGGTACCGCGAACAGCGGATGTTGGATTCCTCTATGATCCAAGCCGTGCCCAGGAAAAAGCATTTTGCGGGAAATGGAGTGCCGGTCTGGCTGCCAGAGATGCTATGTGGCGCTTGCGGAAAAATTATCCGTATCGGGGAACCAGCGACGGATTTGTCACCGCTTTGCGTAAAAAATTCCCGGCGCAGCGCTATCTTGGCATCGAGTTGGAAATAAACCAGAGTTACCCGCTTGCCAGGAAGACGGATTGGCTGAGATTACAAGACCAACTGTTGGAGAGTTTGGTGGAAGCCCTGCAGGTGTAGAAAGCGATGAGTGGTGGGGGGGGGGGGCAGGTCTTGCAATTAAACATTTCTCGTTAGGTTATTTAATCTTTGTGTGATTGCAAGACCTGACCCCGAGTTTCTTTGTAAAAAAATAAAACTTGATTTTGTTATCGTAAATGATAACATTTGATTTTGAAATGGTTCATCACTTTTTACAATGAGAAGGTAGAGGCAGAGACTCTGTCATTTCCACCGGGTATTGTGGCTAATTTCCTGCATATAGCTGAAATGATAAGTGACTATGGTCCGTTATGAGGAGAGCCATATACGAAAGCCTTTGGCGAAGGACTCTTTGAAATACGATCCAAAGGAAAAGAAGGTATTGGGAGATCATTCTTCTGTACCGTGAAAGGAAAAGAAGTCATTGTGCTTCATTCGTTCATCAAGAAATCACAGAAAACCCCTAAGAATGAAATAAAGATTGCCCGAAGCAGGTTAAAAGAGGTGAAGTCATGAGACCATCGCTGAAAGAATTCAAGAAAAAGGCCTTAGCTAATCCTGAAGTCGCAGAAGAGTATAATCGGTTATCTTCTGCGTATGCTCTCAGGAAACAATTAATTAAAATGCGTCAGAGTGCTGGCTTTACTCAGGAAGAGATTGCTGAAATCCTGCATACGAAAAAAAGTAATATATCCAGGCTGGAGAACGTGAACTCCAAAATTTCGCCTAAGTTATCTACCATTGAAGAGTATGCTAAGGCGGCAGGGTATAAGCTCGAAATCAACTTTGTTCCCCGCTCAGTAAACAAAAAAACTGATTAACTCAGGACTGCTCAAACTGGTGTGAAACACGAACATCCTTTTAGCAAATTGCGGCAAACTGGGCCTCCGAAAGGAGTGTGGGGTCAGGTCTTGCAATCAAACATTTATCGTTAGGTTGTTTAATCTTTGTGTGATTGCAAGACCTGACCCCGAGTTTTTCTGATTCTGATATTTTGTGTGCAGTTTGTGAAGGTGGTGGAGATAAGGATGCTTTGAAGGAGGGCGGTTTGACTCTTGCATGATGTGTCGCCTGAGTAGTGGGTCATAGAAGAGGCAGAGTATGACAAAAACACTGATCACCATCGGCATTATTCTCGTTGTCCTTGGCCTTTGTTGGCCATTGATACAAAAATTTAATCTGGGCCGACTACCAGGTGATTTTGTCTTCAAGTCAGGGAACTTTAAGTTTTACTTTCCCTTGACCACGTGCATTGTTATTTCTGTGGTGCTGTCGATCCTGTTCTGGATTTGCAAGAAGTGACCTCTTCTTTGCTAACCCATAGAGCGAGACAATATTGTTTGGAAAGATATTGACTTCTTGAGAAGAATATTTTCAGCAAATGATGATGTCTTTTTGCATATCATTCTTTTGGAGGATGATATACAGATCAGCAGAACAATTTGTTGTGCTTGAGTAGAACGCGAAACAGTTGAATGTTCACTGACCGCTTGAAGAGGAGATAACAGCAGGATGGCCATGAGTAAGAAGAAGACGCCCATGAATTTCTTTAATCAAGCGAGACTTGGCAGTTAATGACTACGATCAGCAAGCAGATCCAGAGCGCTGACGAGGCGATCTGTCGGAATATCGAATCGCTTGCTGACCAGCGGGCATTGCTCTCGCAGAATGTCCTCTCACAGCTCCGTAACCTAGTCGAGGGAGTTGCGGTTCGTCTCCATACGGGCTCACCCGATGCCGAATTCAACTACGCCGCGGTAGAACCGGGGCTCGCCTTTGTCAAGAGCAAGGCAAGGTTCAACTTCCTTGGAAGGTTTCACAAACTGATCCAGAAAAGCTCTTCCCACTACACCCTGGACGGGGACGCTTCCGAGCGCTTGATGCTCAAGTACTACGAGTACCTCCACCGCATCCGCAGTTTGCTCCGAGACAACTGTGGAGTCGGGATACTGGCGAATCTCGAGGCCTTCCCGGTCGATCTCGACCCGTCGCTGCGGGAGTACCACGAGAAGATCGCCGCAAGGATTGAAGCGGTTCGTTCCACTCCGCCGGACAGCAGCACCCGGGATCGGTACTACATCCACAAAACGCGCCCGTTCTTCGTTGGCGGGCGCATCTACTACGAAGTCACCTTCTACCGCGCCGTCAACAAGGTGAGCAAGTTCGACCGCATCATCGCCTTCACCGATATCGACATGACTGACAAGTACGCGGCCATGTTGACGCTCCAGCGAGACTCGATCGAAGTGCTCGGCCATACGATGCCGATCACGATCATCCGCCAGTGGGAGGTATCGATCCGCCCGTGCGAGTTCAACAACTTCGCGCGCCTTTTGGGCATGACCGTAGCCGTTCAGACCAAGTCGCAGGAGTATCGCTATCTGATGCGGGGGCTGACGGCTGGATCCGGCAGCCTGCTCGACCTGGTTGACATGTCCGACAACAAATACATGGCGGCAAGGGCGTCGGGCACGGCTGGCGTTGCCACTCCGCAAGTCTTCCCCGTGCTGGATGAAACGCGCCGCATCCTGCGGTCAGCCGCTCCGGGTCAAAACGTCCTTCGATATCTCATGCTGCGGATGCACAATCAGATCCTCAAGCCGCAGTATTATTGGGAAGGCTGTGACCGTCTCTCCGGGATGAAGCTTCAGTACGGCTGCCTCCCCTTCGACACCATGCCGTTCTGTACATCGCTGCCGGGGCACAACCCCCGGTACTGGGACCTCGTCGAGAGTCTCGATGCGACCGGGCGGAACCACGAACTGCTCGTTCGACGCGTGAAGAACAACGTGGAGCGTCACGGAATCCTCTACACGCCCGTGGTCGACCTCGAGGAATTCGGAGACGTCAACGGCTTGATCTCCACTTACAACAACAAGCTCTACTACAAGCATACGGAGCGCCGGTTCGTACACGACAAGGGGCACGTCTTCATCTGTGGGTATGAGAACGAAACTGTTTCCATCGTTGAGAAGCTTCAGGAGTACGCATCGGCCGGGATCGCCGGCTACACCCAAGCCGTCGAGCGCTGGCTCGATGAAGCACCTCGTGGAATCGACGATCCGGCGAAGAAGGATGCGCTCAAGCAGTTGTTCAGCCAGTCGCGCGTCGCCCTGATCTACGGGGCGGCTGGCACTGGCAAGTCAACGATGGTGGACCACATCGCGCACTACTTCAACGACAAGGAGAAGCTCTTCCTCGCGCACACCAATCCAGCGATCGACAACCTCAAGCGCAAGGTAACCGCGCAGAACTCGGACTTCCGGACGATCAGCAGCCAGATCTACAGGAGTGCCTCCAATCCGGAGTACGACCTCCTCATCATTGATGAGTGTAGCACCGTGAGCAACGCAGACCTGATCAAGGTGCTGGAGAAGACTTCCTTCAAGCTGCTCGTACTCGTCGGCGACGTCTACCAAATCGAGTCGATCCAGTTCGGCAATTGGTTTGGAATCATTCGCTCATTCATCCCGAGCACGTCGGTGTTCGAGCTGACGACGCCCTTCAGAACCAAGAACGTCTCACTCCTTGGCTTCTGGAACAAGGTTCGAGCCATCGAAGACGACATCGCCGAGGTCATGGCCCGCAACGGGTACTCGACCGTGCTCGACAAGACGCTGTTCGAGATCCAAGGACAGGACGAGATCATCCTGTGCCTGAACTACGACGGTCTCTATGGCATCAACAACATCAACCGATTCCTGCAGAGCAGCAACCCCAGTGCAGCGACCACTTGGCGGGTCTCCACGTACAAGATCGGTGATCCTGTTCTCTTCAGCGAGACCGAGAGGTTCCGACCGGTGATTTACAACAACCTGAAGGGCCGGATTGTCGGCATCGATCACGTCCCTGGTCGGATCCAGTTCGACGTCGAACTCGAGCGACCGCTCAGCGCGTTCGACGTCGTTAGTGATGAGCTCGAATGGATGGGCGGCTCGACTGTGCGCTTCTCCGTCTACGAGTACGACACCAGCGATGAGGACGACGACTCACTGAACACCACCGTGCCATTCCAGGTGGCTTACGCCGTGTCGATCCACAAGGCGCAGGGCCTCGAGTATGACTCCGTCAAGATCGTAATCACCGATGCCAATGAAGACGACATCAC
This sequence comes from Desulfocapsaceae bacterium, assembly GCA_028697885.1. Taxonomy (GTDB): domain Bacteria; phylum Desulfobacterota; class Desulfobulbia; order Desulfobulbales; family Desulfocapsaceae; genus UBA2270. The sequence continues at coordinate 17,004 of JAQVER010000064.1, read as the reverse complement.
ACACAGCATCTTCTACACAGCCGTAACTCGGGCACGTGAGCGTCTGCAGATCTTCTGGACGCCCGAGACGCAGCAGGGTATTCTACAGCGCCTCCGCCGCAGCGCTAACCCAAAGGACGTCGCTCTTCTCGCTAGTCGTCGTGGCCTTACACCGGTCAGCGGATGAGTTATGAAAGGACAAAGGAAAGGGCGCCATGGAGCGGTGATTTGAAACCGGGCCGCCCAACCAGGGCCTCAAGCGGAACGCCGGGACACGCTGTGGCTTTCTGGAAATTTCTTGGCGGCGTTCGCTTGGGCCTATCGTTCGCCTTCAAATATAATTAGCAAATATGCCATTAGAAATTACACCTAAAATTCTTTCATCTCTAGAGATCCTTGAAGGTAGAAGGAAAAAGTTGCTCAAGATAGGAATGGCAATGATGAAAGCATACGATGGAGCAATGTACCCCGTAGATTTGCTCGCGATTGGTGCGTTAAAAAGAACAATAAGTACAATTGCTGGCATTAAGCAGCTCATTCAGGATGCAAATATGATCTGCGCCAGGACCCTCCTGCGGACTCAAATCGATACTGCGATAAGATTTTATTCAGTATTTATTGTTGACGACCCTCATTCACATTCACTTGAAATTTTGTCTGGAAAGCAAATAAATCAAATGAAAGATTCAAGCGGTAAACAAATGAGGGATGCTTACCTAGTCGAGAAAATATCAGAAGAATATCCTTGGGTTTCTACCGTTTATAAAAATCTATCGGGCTATATACACTTTTCTGATAGTCATCTTTTTAGCCCTGTCCAACATGTTGATGATGAAACAGGTTCAATGAAATTCGCTATACAGGCCGAAGATACAAAATTCCCTGAGTTCAGTTGGGTTGAGGTTGTGGATTGCCTAAATGAATCAATTGATATTTTCATTAAATACCTTGAAGGGTGGATATTTACTAAGGACAATCCCGAGTTGATTGCACAAATCAAAGAAGAAAGGCGAACAAGCCAATAAATCTGACCGCGAAAACGTCTGTGGCCTAAACGGTCTAAGCTTTGATGGCGCGGCAGGTTATCGCGACGTTGGGCATTGTTTCCATAAACCTAATAAAAAAAGAAGTAGCGAAACTACAATGTCGACATCATTCTTCAACACCCCTTCGCCCATTGACCTTATCGGCCTTCCGAATGGGAAATTCTTAATTCATGAGTTTCCTAAAGACATGGCTGCCGGAGAGACGGTGAAAATAGTGCTTAATGGTGTTAACAAGAAGCTTATAAACTTCGCGGGCGACAAACTACAACCAGACAGACACCCTAAGCAGCCTGGCAAGATAGTGAGACATACAGAGGTCTCACTTCGATTCCCACAAAAAATTAGGCCCATAAAGCTCTTTTTGGACATGAATTCACAGATAGTTTTCGTGTTTGGAAGAAGAGTTTCTCCAATCTTGGTAAGGCCAGAAATCCTGAAACCGGCAGAAGCCCATATCATTACGTACTACAAGAAGCAAAGTAGGAAAAAGGTTTTAAACGCATGCTTTTTTGGCTCTGGGCATCCGGTGGCAGATATGCACCGTGCTATGGCAAAATGTGAGGTGTTGATGGCAGTAGACACAAACTACCGAGATGTTCCCGGCACCGGAGTAGTTGCTGCCACAACTGCCATAGAGGCCAAAATCAATATCGTCACCGATGAAGCTTGCCATCTTCAGTCTGGACCGATGCGGCAGAAAATTACAATTGACCCACCAGGCAATCCCGAGATTTTCGGAATTGGAAACATGTTGCACCATTTCTTTGAGACAAACCCACAGCTTAGAGATAAATCGGTTGGCGTCATTACTGATACAGAACTTGACCTAATCAAGGGAATGAACCAGAGATCCATTCCGTTTTTTGAAACGATGTTACTTCCAGATAATATAACACTGTTCTACGCAACGCGGGACAGTGGATCTGCCGAATTTATGGCAAATAAGTTAATACGCATGTGCGACAACGCGAGTAAAGATTATCTCGAGAGATATCTCAACGGAGGTCTATAGTGATTGGAGTCATAAACCGACAATTTTTTTCTTTGCAATATTGGTATTTGATGAAATAGCTAACCCAACCAAATTCTTTGGAAATATCTTCACCAAACATTGGGATGAAATAATTAAGCAAGGTGTCCCCGGAATTCAATGTCATTTTTTTGAGAATTTATATGAATAACGAAGGAAGTACATACTGTGAATAAACAACAGCTTGCCGCGAAAATCTGGGAATCAGCCAACCAAATGCGGTCCAAAATTGAAGCCAACGAATATAAAGACTACATCCTTGGCTTCATCTTTTACAAATATCTCTCCGACAAACAGCTCGCCTTTGCCAAAAATGAGGATTTTAACGACGAGGATATCCGCGCGCTCTCGGAAGAGGATATGGAGGTCGTTGATCACATTAAGAGCAACATAGGCTACTTCATGGCCTACGACCACCTCTTCTCGACGTGGATTGAGCAGGGTAAGGATTTTGATGTATCGAATGTGCGCGATGCGCTCTCGGCCTTCAGCCGCCTCATTCACCCCAACCATAAGCGCCTGTTCGACGGCATTTTCAAGACGCTGGAAACGGGATTGAGTAAACTAGGCGACACGGCGGCCAAACAGACCAAGGCGATCAGCGAGCTGCTTCAATTGATCAAGGACATCCCCATGGACGGCAGGCTCGGCTATGATGTGCTGGGCTTTATTTATGAATACCTGATCAGCATGTTCGCCGCGAATGCGGGGAAGAAGGCGGGGGAATTTTACACCCCGCACGAAGTATCGCTCTTGATGTCGGAAATCGTGGCCGACCACGTTAAAGAAAAGAAAACGATCCAGATCTACGACCCTACCAGCGGTTCCGGCTCGCTCTTGATTAACATTGGCCACTGTATCGCCAAGCACATGGACGATGTCAACAACATCAAATATTACGCGCAGGAGCTCAAGGAGAACACCTACAACCTGACCCGCATGAACCTGGTGATGCGCGGGATCCTGCCGAACAACATTTTCACCCGCAACGGCGACACGCTCGAAGACGACTGGCCCTATTTCGATGAAGCCGATCCGATCAACAGTTACAACCCGCTCTATGTCGATGCCGTTGTTTCCAATCCCCCATACTCGCAAAAGTGGGATCCGGAGCATAAAGAGAGCGATCCCCGCTACTCCCGCTTTGGACTGGCTCCCAAATCAAAAGCCGATTTCGCCTTCCTGCTGCATGACCTTTACCACCTGAAGCCCGCCGGCATCATGACCATCGTCCTGCCGCACGGCGTCCTGTTCCGGGGCGGTGAAGAAGGCACGATCCGCAAGAACCTAATTGAAAACAATCATATCGATGCCGTCATCGGGCTGCCAAAGAACATCTTCTTTGGCACGAGTATCGAAACCATTGTTCTCGTCCTCAAACAGAAGCGGGCCAATACCGATGTGCTCATCGTCGATGCCTCCAAGGGCTTTGCCAAGGAGGGCAAGAACAACAAACTGCGGGCTTCGGATATCAAAAAAATTTGCGACACGGTCATCGCCCGTGAAAGTGTGCCGCGCTACAGCCAGCTGGTGCCGAAAAGCGAGATCCGCGCTAACGACTACAACCTCAACATCCCGCGATATGTCGATTCGTCGGAACCTGCCGAAAGCTGGGATATTTATGCATCAATGTTCGGCGGCATTCCCCAGAGCGAACTCGATGAGCTGGCCGTCTATTGGCAGGCTTTCCCAACTCTGCGCGACGCGCTCTTTACCGACAGCGATACCCCCTATGTGGAGCCGAAGGTGGACGATCTCGGCCAAACGATTCGCGAGTATGCCGAAATTACCGGCTTTAACACCACCTTTGCCGCAGCCTTTGCCGACTTTAACAGCTGGCTGAAGACCGAGCTCATTGCGCAGATGCTCACGCTCAAGATTGCCCAGCAAGAGCGGTGCCTTGGCGAAGCTGTTTTTGCCCGCCTGGAACCCGTTCCTCTGATTGACAAATACCACGCCTACCAACTGCTCGATGACCAGTGGCAGCAGATCGCTATCGACCTCGAAATCTTCCAGACCGAAGGCTTCGACGCCTCCCGGGTGGTCGAGCCGAACATGGTGATCAAAACCAAGGACGGCAAAAAGGAAGAGGTGCAGGATGGCTGGAAAGGCCGCATCATGCCTTTCGAGCTGGTGCAGACCACCTATCTGAGCGACGAGTTGAAAGCCCTCCAAACAAAAGAGCAGCGGCTAAGCGACATCGGTGCCCAGTTCGAAGAGATCCTGGAGTCACTCACCGAAGAAGAAAAAGAGGCTGATACCGTGAACGAAGCCGGCGACAGTTTTGTCAACGCCGCCGTCATCAAAGAGGCGAAAACGTTCCAAGCCGAGGCCCAAAAAACAGGCGCGTTTGAAGCCGAATCCTACGAAGCGAAGATATTGCAGGTGACCGAGCTGATTGCCGAAGAAAAACAGCTCAAGGCCGCGATCAAAAAAGGAGCCGCCGCCCTGCACCTGCTCACCAAAAGCACCATCGAAGGCTTGAATGATGCACAGGTTCTCGAACTGCTCGACCTCAAATGGATCTGCCCGCTCAACGATGCACTCCATCAGCTGCCCACGGTGTTGATCGATACGCTGACAGCGAGGCTGCAAGCACTCGCTGATAAATATAAGATCACCTACGCCGACAACGCCCGCGCCATTCAGCAAACCGAGGCCAGCCTGGCGAACCTGATCGACGAACTCGACGGCAATGCCTTCGATATGCAGGGGCTCGACGAATTTAAAATCCTCCTGAAGGGCGAATAAGATGGCGGAGCAAACAAAGATGAAAGTGCCGCAAATTCGCTTTAAGGGGCATTCTGATGAGTGGGAGGAGAAAACGTTCGGGGACTTATTGCCGATTACGTCAGCCGCCCGCGTTCATAAGAATGAATGGACAAAATCTGGGGTTCCGTTTTTTAGATCCAGCGATGTGGTTGCAAACTATAAAGGGAACGAAAATGCAAAAGCATTTATTTCTTTTGAGCTATACAGAGAATTAACAGGAAAAACCGGGCGCGTTGAAAAAGGCGACATTTTGGTTACGGGCGGTGGTTCGATAGGTATCCCATATTTAGTAAATTCAGATGATCCACTGTATTTCAAAGATGCAGACTTACTTTGGCTTAAGGTCAGAGAGAATATTAACAGTCATTATCTTTACACGTATTTCTCCGCTCAACGGTTTAGGCGATACTTGAAGAGCATTTCGCACATAGGCACGATTGCACACTATACGGTTGAACAGGCAAAAAGCACCCCCATCGGAATCCCTGGAAATATTGATGAACAATTCAAAATAGGAACGTATTTCCAGAAGCTAGACCAGATGATTGAGCTGCATCAGCGGAAGCATGAAAAGCTGGTGACGCTGAAAAAGGCGATGCTCAAAAAGATGTTCCCGCAAAACGGCGCCACCACCCCCGAAATCCGCTTCAAAGGCTTTTCCGAACCTTGGGAAGAAAAGAAGATCGGGGAGATTTGTGATGACACACATGGCGGCGGCACTCCTAGAACCTCAGAAGCAAGCTTTTGGAATGGAGGCATTGATTGGATTCAATCTTCCGATTTAACAAGCGATCAGCTTACCAATGTCGCACCAAGAAAAAGTATTACAGAGAATGGCTTAAGGGCATCGGCTACAAAAATAATCCCAGAAAACTCAATTGCGATAGTGACTCGTGTGGGAGTTGGTAAATTAGCGTTGATATCCCATAAATACGCCACTAGCCAAGATTTTTTGTCATTAAGTAAACTGCGAATTGATGCTTGGTATGCCTTGTATTCAATATGGAAAACATTACAGAGCAAACTGCATACGGTGCAAGGAACCTCAATCAAAGGATTAACAAAAGAGGAACTCCTATCAATGCAGATGTTGATCCCTAAGCAGGAAGCTGAACAGCAAAAAATCGGCACTTACTTCCGCAAAATGGACGAGCTGATCGCCCAGCATGGAACGCAGGTGGCAAAGCTCAAACAAATCAAGACTGCCTGCTTGGGAAAAATGTTTGTTTAAGCGACTGATTGTAAAAGGAACGACCCATTATGACTTTTCCCACTGAAGGGCAATTTGAAGCAGCCGTCATCCAGGAACTAACCCAGCGCGGTTGGGAGCCGGAGGTGATTAAAAACCCGTCCGAAGCGGACTTGCTGAAAAACTGGGCCACGATTCTGTTTGAAAACAATCGCGGGGTGGATAAGCTCAACGATACCCCGCTTACCGAAGGGGAGATGCAGCAGATCATGGAGCAGATTGCCGAGCTGCGCACCCCGCTGAAGCTGAACGGCTTTATCAACGGCAAGACGGTGGCGATCACCCGCGACAATCCAGCGGATACGCTGCACTTCGGCAAAGAGGTGAGCCTCAAAATCTATGATCGCCGGGAGATTGCGGCGGGGCAGAGTCGCTACCAGATCGTGCAGCAGTCGCGCTTTGCCCGAAGCTCGGCACTCCTGCACGACCGGCGGGGGGATTTGCTGCTGCTGATTAACGGCATGCCGGTGATCCATATTGAGCTGAAAAGGAGCGGCATCCCAGTCAGCCAAGCCTGGCACCAGATCGAAAAATATTCCAATGAAGGGATTTTTACAGGGCTGTTGTCCCTGGTTCAGCTTTTTGTGGCGATGGAACCGGCGGAGGCGGCCTACTTTGCCAATCCGGGGACGGATGGTCGCTTTAATAAAGATTTCTACTTTCACTGGGCCGATTTCAACAATGAGCCGATCAACGACTGGAAGGCGGTCATTTCGACGCTGCTGTCGATTCCGATGGCGCACCAGTTGATTGGCTTTTACACGGTGGCTGACGACTCGGACGGGGTGCTCAAGGTGATGCGGAGCTATCAGTATTACGCCGCCCACGCGATTTCCGATAAGGTGGCGAGAACCGACTGGAAGAACCCGAATCGACTCGGCGGCTATATCTGGCACACCACGGGCTCGGGCAAAACCATGACCAGCTTTAAGTCGGCGCAACTGATCGCCAACTCAAAGGATGCGGACAAGGTGGTCTTCCTGATGGATCGGATCGAACTGGGCACCCAGTCGCTGCTTGAGTATCAGGGCTTTGCCGAGGATAACGAAACGGTGCAGGCCACTGAAAATACGGGGGTGTTGGTGAGTAAACTGACCAGCAACGATCCCGCCAATACCCTAATCGTCACCTCGATCCAGAAGATGAGCAACATCAAGGACGAGGAAGGCGGCATGAATGCACACGACCTGGAGCGCATCAACGCCAAGCGGATGGTCTTTATTGTCGATGAGTGCCACCGCTCCACCTTCGGCGATATGCTCCAGGCCATCAAAACAAACTTTCCCGGGGCGATCTTTTTCGGCTTCAGCGGCACGCCGATTCACGAAGAAAATCAGCGGAAAGAAAATACCACGGCCAATGTATTCGGCGATGAACTGCATCGCTACAGCATTGCCGACGGGATTCGGGACAAAAACGTCTTGGGCTTTGATCCGTATAAGGTAATGACCTATCGCGACCGTGATCTGCGCAAGGCCGTCGCCCTGGAAAAAGCGAGGGCAGCAACGGAAACCGAGGCCTTTGCCGATCCAAAAAAGAAAAAGGTGTTCAACCGGTATATGAACGATGTGAAGATGGCTGGCGAGCTGGATGCGTCGGGCACTTACGTGAAGGGCATTGAAGATTATCTGCCGTCCAGCCAGTACGAGCGCGATGCGCATCAGAACAAAGTGGTCGAGGATATCAGCGATAACTGGATCACCTTGAGTCAGGGCAATAAGTTTCACGCTCTATTTGCCACCAGCAGTATCCCGGAGGCGATTGCCTACTACCGCCTGATCAAGAAGGAATGCCCGACGCTAAAAATCACGGCGCTGTTTGACCCAAACGAAGACAATGGGGGCAATTCAACGTTTAAAACGCAAGGCCTCGTGGAAATCCTCGAAGACTACAACCAAGCCTACGATCAACATTTCGATCTGGCAGCTCACGCAAAGTTTAAAAAAGATGTGTCGAAACGGCTGGCCCATAAAAAGCCTTACCAGCGCATTGAAACCACGCCAGAAAAGCAGCTTGATCTGCTAATTGTGGTGGATCAGATGTTGACCGGCTTCGACTCGAAGTGGGTGAATACCCTCTATCTGGACAAGGTGCTGAAATATGAAAACATCATTCAGGCCTTCTCGCGAACGAATCGCCTGTTTGGCCCGGATAAACCCTTTGGCACGATTCGTTATTACCGCAAGCCGCACACCATGGAAGCGCATATCAATAGAGCGGTGAAGCTCTATTCAGGCGATAAACCAATAGGGCTCTTTGCCGACCGGCTGGAAAGCAACCTTAAACGAATGAATGCGGTCTATGAAGAAATCGCTGCGCTCTTCGAGGCGGCCAAGGTGGACGATTTCAAAAAACTTCCTGACGACCCGGCAGAACGTGGCGAATTTGCAAAGCTATTCCGAGCTTTCAACATCGTTTTGGAAGCCGCCAAGATTCAGGGCTTTAAATGGGACCAGTCCGCATATCAATTCAGTGAAAGATCGGACCAGCATGAGGTGGAGTTACACTTTACGAAAGAAACTTATCTGATCCTGGCCGTGCGATATAAAGAACTCGCATCGGGAGGAGGCGGCGGGGGAGGAATAGACGATATTCCATACGATATCGATGGTTATTTGACTGAAATCAATACGGATGTGATTGATGCAGACTACATGAATTCCCGTTTTGAAAAATACCTCAAAACCCTACAGGGCGGCGATGCCGACACGATTCAAAAAACGTTGTCAGAACTACACCGCTCCTTCGCTTCGCTGACGCAGGAGGAACAAAAATTTGCCGACATTTTCCTGCACGATATCCAGCGGGGCGATGTGGTCATCGATTCCGCCCGTCCGTTTAAAGAATATATTACGGAATACCGGACGCAGGCGAAAAACCGTGAGATCGACGCCATTGTTCAACTGCTGGGGTTGGATGAGGCCAAACTTATTGCCTTGATGAATACCAACATTACAGAAGTAAACATTAATGAATACGGCCGTTTTATTGAGCTAAGAGCGACCGTAGATCAGCAAAAAGCAAAAGCCTACTTTGAATCAGTAGAAGGGCAGAGTATTCCACTGTATAAAGTGAATATTAAAACCGCCAACTTGCTCAAAAAGTTTATCATCAAGGGCGGGTTGTAGCTCGACCTTCCCATGTGCCCCACGGAGTCAGGCTACGACAACTTATTGAAAATAATTTTATTTGTCTATGAAAAGAGGCCTTTTTAGGCCTTAGATGTCACTTTTTGGCATCAAAAAACACCTCTAAGCTTTATTTCCTAAAACCCCTGAAACAGTGGTGGCCAGATATGGGGGAACAAAGATAGATTTAACCACGAGCCTCAATGTTGATTTTGAGGTACAGGCGTTTCAAGTTTGGGCAGATGATGAAAAACAGTTGCAGACACTTCAGGCGAGTTTATTATCCAATGATTCATTTTACAAAAGACCCGTTCGCAGCAGTGGTTTTCCCAGTGTCTTGGCTGGATTTTTTCTGAGTTGGTGGCTGGGTGGCGATTGAAACCTTTTGGCAAGTAAAAAATGAGGATAAATCCTGTCATGTGGTTTATGTTTGTCTGTGCTCTTAATTTGATGGAGAGAATAGTGAACAATTTTATATAGGAATAGTATGAACCAACAATCCCTATATTCTCTTATTTGGTCGGTCGCTGATCTGCAGCGAGGGGACTACCGACAATCCGAATACGGCAGGGTGATACTTCCTTTTACTGTGCTGCGCCGCCATAATGGATGCTTTTTCCGATCACAGTACGATGAGTAAACAGGCATTGGACTCTGAAAGAGTACGTGATAGGCTGAAAGATAATTCTGTTAGGACCGGCCCAGTTGTATGAGGCATAGCGGGAAAAGGCGGAAATATGAGATTCTTTAGTGCATCGTTCACAATCTGAACAAAATGGCAAAATTTTCTACCTATCTGGGTGCATGGCCTGCCATCGGTCTTTTTTGGCTCTCTTTTCGTTTTCTGGGTCTTGAACACCAACAGGCCGCCCTCGTCGCGCTCTGCTACTGTGGCATCCGTATTGCCTGGGGCCTCAAATCAGGGACAACGACAAAACTCGACTTTACTGTTACCGGATATTATATCTTTGGTTTTCTGCTGACCATTTTTGATCAGCAACTTGCTTCGATCTTTCTCGTTGATCGGCAAATGTTTTTTCTCTTCGCAGCCTTCTGCACCATGGCCCTTCTCTCCGTGCTTATCGGAGCAAAGCCTTTTACCGCCGCCTTTGCTCGACGGCGAACTCCGGAGGCTCTATGGAACAGCAAGATTTTTATTACCATCAATCGGACTATGTCATTGTTATGGGCTGGATTGTTCCTCTGTGCAGCCCTCTTTTCCCTTCTTCCTTGGCAACCCCTGAATATCATCCTTCCCCTTGTAATGATCTTCGGGGTCGGTTTTCCCTTTAATGCTAGGTTTCCGCAATGGTTTATGGAAAGACAAGATCGTTGTAAGGCAGAGCAAGCTATAAACCCGATTGTGCCAATGATCAGTGAGCCCCATCAACACGATGACATCATCCACACCGTCCGATTCATTCCGGATACCATAAAAAAACAGCGGGCGGAGGAATTGGGACCCGTGCGTAGTGCTCTGGTCATTTTCGGCAGCCCGCGCGGTAAAAACGGTTTTACCCATCTAGCGCTCAGCACATTTCTCGACGGTATGCGTGATGAGGGGGTAGATGCAGAGATCATCTATCTCCATGAAAAAAACATCAAGTCCTGCCTCGGTTGTTTTTCTTGCTGGACCAAGACACCTGGCCAATGCGTCCACCAAGACGATATGACGGATATTCTTGCCAAAGGGGCCGACGTCGATCTGATCATTTTCGCCCAACCCCTTTATGTCTACAGTGTTCCAGGAATTGTGAAAAATTTTCTCGACCGTGGGCTGCCCGGCCTGCTACCTTTTCTGAAACCAGGAACATATAATCTGACCGCACATCCCGCTCGCGAGGGGCATGATTTCGGCCGCCGCAATCTCATCTTTTCCGTCTGCGGCTTCCCTGAGAAAGATCATTTCAGCCCCTTGATCGATATGTTCCGTTACAAGGCCAGGGTTAAGGACACACCTATTGTCGGTGAATTGCTTCGGCCTGCATCAGAGTCCCTGAAGACATTGCCTGAAAAAAACGCCCGAAAAAGAGCTGTCATGCAAGCCCTTTATCAAGCTGGGTGCGAGGTGGTTCGCCAAGGATACGTCAACAACGCAACAGAAGAACAAATCGCTATGCCACTTTTTCCGGTGGTAGAAAATTTTCATACGATGGCAAATCACTTCTGGCAATACAGAATCGACTATAATCAGGAGAAAAAAAGCGGTGCCGTTGTTGGCGATCTGCAAAATTACCTCCAAAGCAAACCCGAGATGCTCTTCGCAGGCATGGTATCGATTTTCGATCCGGAGAAGGCGGGTGACTTTACAGGGACTTTCCAGTTTCACCTTACCGACCAAGAGAACGGCGATTATTATCTCCAAGTAAAAGACAAGAGATGTCTGGCAAAGAAAGGAAAGGTATCGCACCCAGATCTACTCATCAAGACGCCGCTATCGGTGTGGCAGGCTATAGCCAATGGCGATATCAGTGGCTCCAAGGCTATGCTGGAGAGACTCTACATCATAGAGGGCAATGCCGACATGCTTACCCGAATGCAGGAAATATTCTCATAGAAAAAGATTCTGTTATCTGGTGGACAGACGAGAGAAAGATTGGCCGAAAGTGAAGGAGATGATAAAAAAGTAAGTGTTTGTTGTTTGTTTGACAGGGGAGAAATTTAATTTTACTCTGCCCCTCAAGCTCTCCCTCGTATCGATTATGTTTTGGAATAAAATATAAGGCTCAACTCGTCTTTTGACTCTTTGCCATTATAGAATCATACGTCCCACATACCCATAAAATCAACAGGAGAAAAATCATGAACAAGTCAGAACTCGTCAGCAAGGTTGCCGAATCAGCAGATCTCACCAAGGTAGCAGCAGAGAAAGCTCTGAAATCAGTGCTGGATGCCATTAGCCAGGCACTGGCAAATGATGAGACCGTGACCCTTATCGGGTTTGGCTCTTTCTCAGTGACCACGCGGGCAGCCCGTACCGGACGTAACCCCCAAACCGGCAAAGAAATTCAAATTGCTGAGAAGAAGGTTGTGAAATTCAATGTTGGCAAGAATCTGAAAGAGTCAGTCTGTGCCAAGCCAAAAGCTGGTTGTGGCTGTGGTTGCAAGACCGGCAAGGCGAAAAAGAAATAGATGGGGTTTGTTTTAGTTCAGGTTGCCGATTCCTCACGGGGTAGAGGTAGTATTATATAATAGGAATTATGAATAAGTATAAATACCGAACATTGAGTAAAACTAATCAGGAAGTATGGGTCTGTGAGGCCTGTAAAAAAGAAAAAATTGAATCCATTTTGACTGGAAAATGGAAGTTGATTGATCGAAGCACTGAACCTGATATCCTGTGTGCTGTTTGTGAAGGGGTTGGGGATAAGCCTGCGGCGAAAGGTGGTTGCTGACTATCTTAACCTTTAAGCGAGAGGAAAATGTCCTCTCGCTTTATTTTATAGAGAGACATCTTGCGTATGAAAATTTTATCCAATGATCTCTACATGGCAGTTTAAAGAAATAGCTGGACAGTAACAGGACAGAGATAATTAACTTGCTGGCAACTTATCCTTCTTCCCATTTATAGCCTTCCGTAATTCCTGTAATTCTTGAGGCATAAAGTACTTGAACTTGACCTTTTTGCTTAACTGACCAGTGTACTCAGAGAAGTCCATGGTGATCTCTTGTACTCTATCCATGAGCGCACCCCCTTCTTCATGAGAAATTCCCCCAGGTTCTCCCAATTGCCCCTTGAAATGAGCATAAGCCTGGTCGAATTGTTGCAAGATATTGAACATAATACTGCCCATAGGTGAATTAATTTTCATGACTCTTGAGCCACGTTCCTTGACCATGGAGATTTTTCTCTCCAAAATCTCTTCCTTGGTGAGTTTCTGCCTTTGAATCGGCGTTTCCTTAATTTCTTTCTCCATTTTTCTCTCCCTGTAGATTTATAGATTTTTAAGACTTGCCAGTAATCCTGGCATGATTGCGTTTGATTTTATTTCTTCGCCACATATCCATTAAAAAGACAGACCCGTAAGGTAGGATGGCGGCTACCAGAACAAACAGAGAGCAACGAGTGGCTACTGGCATGATATGGGGCAGCGTGGACATATAGCCGTAATAGATCGTCTCGGCATTTTTATTGGCATATTGAGCGAGTGACCAGACCCTTTCCGGAGTGCTCAAGCCGGTGAGCAAGGTGTAGAAAACATAGATCATGAAACTTTTGGCTACCAGTACGAGCATCCTACCGGTAAAGAAAGAATTGATGGCCTTGCGGGTAATGACACCAATAAAGTATCGACTGATAAAGGCGCAGAGGAAGGTGTTGGCGATGACCGGCAGGTAAGGAATAGAGCCGAACATGATTTTTATGAGCAATCCAGGTGATTTCAGGACAAAGGGCATCACATAAAAGTCCACCGCCGGCAGGAGCAGGAGCAGAAAGAGACCCTCTGTCAGACCACTTTTGGCCCCGATATTGAAAAATCCCAGAGAACCTTCCAGTGTCAGAAACTCTGCGGGTAGTTCCTGACCCATTTTTTCAATCATATAAAACTGCTGAATCTCCGAGATTACACTGAGGATACTCTTTGGTTTTTCAACTGGGCCGGTGTTTGTATTGATAAATGTGGAATTTGGACTATATGAGCCGCCTTTGCCACCACTGCTATTACCGCCGCCGCTATTACTATTGCCGGAACTGCCGCCCTTATAGCCACTAAATCCGCTACTGTTAATGCTGTTGCTCATGCCTGTTTTTCCTCGTGGACTGATTCAACAGATACCACGTCCAGGAGAATACAGGATTTGGCATCTTCCATAACGGCAATAGAGTCAAACGCCTCGGCATGACAAGGCGTGTAATAGCCATTCATGGTTGTTCCTGATTTCATGATGACGGTGAAATATGCTCCAAAATAATTGTTTTGCAGAAGGCTATTGGCAATGACATCCTCCTGCCGTAGTTTATGGACGATGGATAACAAGACCTCTCGCATTTCTTCCTTTTCCATAGAGACCACTTCCAGCACTCCCGCTTGTTCCGCCTGTTTCTTAGCAATCACTTCCAGTATCTTTGGCATGAAATAGACAAAACCGTTCGGCATGGAAAAGGCCTGGAACTTTCGCCCCTCTAATTTATTGATATAGGGCCGCATATCTTTGAGTAAGGCATGGGTGTCAAGCCATGACAGGTTGATGAGTTTTGGGACTACCACTTTTTTCTTTGCCTCCGGTTTTTCATTAAATATGCCATCTTGCGACTTTGCTTCGTTGTGCCATTTTGGAGGTTCTTCTAATGGTTGGAGTCGCTCTTGCGCCCGTTCTATTTCCTGTTGCCGTGCAAGTTGATCTGCCCGTTTCAATGTCTTGCCCAGCAGCTCTTGAGGTTGTTTGTGGTGGTACTTTACGGCCTGCAAGATTTCCTCTTTTAGGGGAAGCTGTTTGAATGATTGAAGGCCGACCAGAATCCGACCAGCGGCTAAGGGATGTTCACCCAGACTGTACAAGTGACCACGGATAGATGGTAATTTCCCCAGATCATGGGATAAGGCCGCAATGATGGTATCCGGCATAAGATAGCCGGTTTCAGATGTTTGCAGCAGCCATATAACCAGCTCAGCCACATTCAGGGAATGGTCAATAAGGTTAGTTTGACCAAGCAGGGCGTAGGTGTTGGAATCCCAAGATGATTCTATATCAGGACCAACTTTGACGACTGATGGACATTGGCCTTCCTTATCCAGCAAAGATAAAAGATCACGACAGACTGCTTGCTGCAGGCTGGCATGGCGTAATGGTTTAATGCGTTTTTTATAAAATTCCTGGATCCGTGCATTCTGAAATTCGATGGATATTTCTTCAATTGTCTCCGGCACCTGCTCATCCCGCCAGAGTGGAGCCAGATCGGCTATATTAACCTCGCCGTTTTTAATCCACATCTGTGATAGATCCTGTAACAACACTTCCTCTTTGGAGACCGCAGGTTTTTTCCCTGCCCTTATGAGAACCAGCCATATCGTTCCTGCAAATATCAAAATCCCAAGGCCAAGGATGAGATAGATTTGTATACCAGTCATCCGTCCGCCCTCTCTTCTTCGTCTGACAGATCTCCCTGGTAATTTTCCCATTGTGGTCTGATTTCAGGAAAGATCACCTTAAGACTGGCAGCAGAAACATCCTCCGTGATTCCCCGATAAATTCCTGAGTAGGTGGTCATGAAGAACTGGCGGGGAGACAAGTTGAGCACTTCGGTGTGTTTGACCCGCACATCTTCGGTCTCTCTGATGGCAAGCCCTCCACCTAAAGAAATAACCGGACTGAAAACCCGTTTTTCTCCAAGGTGATCGGAGATGTAGGTAGCGGTCTTGGCATCCGGCACCCGCATAAACAACTTGGTATTGCAGTTATCAAGGATGGTATTGGCTCGATCTTGGCCAATTGCGGCATAGAGTTGGCTCACTGACTGGCAGTAGCCATGGATATAGACCCCGGCACCGCCAGCCTTGGCAAAGAGTTCTTCGATCCCTTCATATAAAACAGATTGGGCCTCGTCGATATGCAGGGCCAGAGCCGGAAATATCTTTTTATCACTGGAATACCTGCGACCGACAAAAGCCTGAATATTAGAAACAATGACCTTGCCAGCGGTATAGGCGGCCCGTTTGGTGAGCAAAGAGCCAAGCTGGACGATCATGATAACCCCCTTGTTTTGCTCCAGGCGTGCGATAAAACGGTTCTCATCGGCCTGGCCAAGAATCTGGCCCACATTGCCACTGGTCAGTTCCGTCAGCGCTACCCTGAGCGAGCTTGCAACCTTGGAATGGTAGTCGGCTTGAGAAGCGATTATCCTTTGTAAGTCCATGGTCAGCTGCTGGGCCTGCAGCGTTTTAATCGCTGCAATTTTGTCTTTGAGTTTCTCCAGGTCAGCATGGCTGATATTGTTTTTGACATCGTTGAGATTGAAATCGGGCTTTTTATTATTGGCTTCAGCCAGCATAATAAGTGCCTGCACCACTACCAGACTGATTTCGTAGGCAACAGAAAAGAAATAAGGCTCCCTTCCTACGGCAACGCCTGCGGTAATATGGGCCACCATTTCCTCGATCATATAGTAGTGAGAGAGGGGGTTGAAATCTGCACTGAATTGAGGAAAGACAGGAGTGATCAGCATTAAATCCTCTCGCCTGCCAGAATCAAAAGCCACCTGTACTATTTTGGAGAACAGTTCGTTGTCACCCTTGGGGTCGATAGCTACCACCGAATACCCCTTGCGAATGTCCTGTTCGATGATTCCTTCCATGGTACGGGTTTTGCCAACCCTGGTTGTCCCGAAACACCAGAAATGTCCTTTGCGGTCACTATCTGGAAATCCAAGCGGTATGATCTTGTCAGGATGGTCCAGATGAAAGCCATCGCCTATTTGGGTATAGGGCTCTTTGGGTTGCTTTTTTCTCCAGATCAAGATTTTTCTCCGACCGTGACCTGGATATGTTCATGCAATTCCCTGGATGCAGTCAAGATGATCTGCTTGGGTAAAAAACCGCTGGCTTCAACAAAACTCTTATGGCCGACATACCGCTTGGCGCAATACAGATGCACCTGGGCGGTAGTGCCAAGTTGTTCTTTAAGTAAGGTGGTCACCAGATTCTTTGAAACGCGATCAACCACCACCTTGACCCGAGTGATCCCGTGCGATTTTACAGAGTCAACCCGTCGCAGATGAAATGCTCGTCTTTGGCCAACGGCCATAGCATTCCGTTCGTGAACGCCAATTCGATTCAATGGGCACTCAGCTATGATTGCCTG